>JBMOEO010000004.1:0-78379 GCA_049318945.1 Phototrophicaceae bacterium
CCAACCACACCGAGCGGTTCACGGGTGATAAGCGTCAAGTGTTGGTTTGAGGTGGGGGCAATCTCACCATAGAGCTTGTCCGTTGCTTCGCCATACCATTGTAGATAAGTGGCGGCAAGCGGAATATCGACCTTGAGAGAATCGTTGATGGGCTTGCCGGTATCCAACGTTTCTAAAAGGGCGAGTTCTTCTAGGTTATCGCGCATGAGTTGAGCAAGTTTAACGATGATGCGCTTGCGTTCGGACGGCTTCATATTTGCCCAGCGTCCATCTTCAAAAGCGGTGCGTGCCGCCTTTACTGCCAAATCCACATCTTCTTTGTCACATTCCGCAATGTGAGCAAAGACTTGTCCATCACGAGGGCTAACCCGTGCGAAGGTTTTGCCAGAAAGCGCATTGACGTATTGACCATTAATGAAGGCTTGTGTGCGTAGCGATGCGCTAGTAGCGCGTGCTTGCCAATCGGATAATGTCATCACAGACATAACAGGGGTCTCCATAAGTACCATGAACTCAATCGTATGCAACGCAAGTTGCACACCTGATGATAGCGAAAAAACCTCATCACATTAAAGCCCATCTATGTAGAAGATCGGCTAGAGTTTTCTAAAAAATTATTGCATTTTAACAATTGACAAACGTGATTACTTGTGCAAAATTTCGTTTGTAAGCAAGACACATTCTGTTTTGCTTTTTTTAAGAAGCAATGTGGAAT
Organism: Phototrophicaceae bacterium; assembly: GCA_049318945.1. GTDB lineage: Bacteria > Chloroflexota > Anaerolineae > Aggregatilineales > Phototrophicaceae > CAIRDJ01. The sequence continues at coordinate 716 of JBMOEO010000004.1, forward strand.
CGTTTCCATAAAGATTTTTAGAAAGTTAAAAGAGGTTTTTTGCCTCACAAAAATTGCCATCAATCTGGTATCTATCGCCAGTTAATCAGATGGACTGAGTAGGATTTACTCGGTGTAATGTCTTTTGTTTTCAGTCAAAATATCCACACAAGGATTCTATTATGACCGCAAAGAAACTCCTTATTGTCCTCTTGGTTACAGCAATGCTTGCTGTATTCGGTGGTGCAGCTTCTGCACAAGAAGAACTCAGCCTTTGGTATCATGGTGCAGGTAACGAAGTTGAACGTAGCATTTTGATGGGCATCATCGAAGACTTCAATGCTTCTCAATCTGACTATGTTGTCACCCTCGAAGAATTCCCCCAAGCCAGCTACAACGAATCCATCGTTGCCGCTGCCTTAGCTGGTGAATTGCCTGACATCATTGATGTAGATGGTCCTGTTATGCCCGGTTGGGCTTGGGCAGAATACATGCAACCCCTCGCACTTTCTGAAGGCGCACTAGATGACTTCCTCCCCGGCGCAATTGGCGTTTGGGATGGCGAAGTTTACTCTGTTGGGCTTTGGGATGCTGCTGTTGCTGTATTTGCTCGTAAGTCTGTATTGGAAGCAAACAGCATCCGTATTCCTACCCTTGAAGAACCATGGTCTTGGGAAGAGTTTGACGCTGCCCTCGTCACTCTACAAGGTACGGGTGAATTTGAATATGCTTTGGACTTGGGTACAGCATGGACTGGGGAATGGTATCCTTACGCTTTTAGCCCCCTGCTCCAATCCGCTTGTGGTGACATGATCGACCGTGAAACCTACCTCTCTGCTGAAGGCGTTCTCAATGGCGAAGAAGCTGTTGCCTTTGGTGACTGGTGGCAATCCCTCTTCGATCGTGAACTTGCACCCGGCACATCTCAAGATGGTGCAGACCGCGACACCGGCTTCATTGATGGCAAGTATGCTTTGAGCTGGAATGGTAACTGGGCTGCTTTGCCTGCTCTTGAAGCATACGGCGACGACATGCTCTTCTTGCCCGCTCCTGACTTTGGTTGTGGTTCAACCATCGGTGCAGCTTCTTGGCAATTCGGCGTATCCGCTGATAGCGAAAACCCCGAAGGTGCAAATGCTTTCATCGAATTTGCGATCCAAGATGAATACCTCGCTGAATTCAGCAACGGTATCGGCTTGATCCCAGCAACCGCTTCAGCTGCTGCTATGACCGAAAACTACGCTGAAGGTGGTCCTTTGGCAGCCTTCTTCGCTTTGAGCAGCGAACAAGGCTTGCTCCGCCCACCAACGCCCGGCTACGCTGTAATGGCTCTCGAATTTGAGAAGGCATTGGCAGACATTGCTAACGGCGCAGACGTACAAACCGCTCTTGATGCTGCTGTTGATGCGATTGACGCAGACATTGAAGCAAACGGTGGCTACGGTTTCGGAGAATAATAACCTCTCCCTCCACATGTAAGTTGTTTTTGAATGGCTGTGAGGGATTCCTTACAGCCATTTTTGTTTCATCAGGAGTATGATGCGAATGGCTACCCTACAGAGTACAACTAAACCGAGCGGGTTAAATCAAGATCAACACGAAGCATTGGTGGGATGGCTAATGGCAATGCCAGTGATTGTCTTGTTGCTAACCTTTTTGATTATTCCCTTCTTCATGGCGTTTGCCATGTCCTTTACCAACCAACGACTAATCTCTGGCAATCCCACTGAATTTGTTGGGCTACGAAACTTCCAAGATTTGTTGACCATTCAGCTACTCACGCTTGATCCTTTGGTAGATGAAACCAGCGGTGAATTATTGCGCGATGAGACAGGCAACCTCACCTATCCCAAGTTGCGCGACTACACCCGCGATGAAGAAACCTACCCACAATACTTCCGTTTACAAGAGTGGTTCAGTTTTCAACGCAACAACAGCATCACCTATGTTCTAGCATCCGATGTTGTGTTCATGATCGCGCTGGTCAATACGTTCTTCTTTGTGGTGGTGATTGCTCCCGTACAGGGTGGATTGGCATTGTTGCTGGCAATCATGCTCAACCAAAAACTGCCGGGTATTAATGTCTTCAGAACGATCTACTTCATGCCGGTTGTGGTTTCAATGGTTGTGGTGGCGTTGCTCTGGCGTTTCATCTATGACGGAAGCAATGGTGTATTGAATACCTTGCTGGCAACGCTAACCTTTGGCGGATTTAAGCCGGTGGATTGGCTCGCTAACCCACAAACCGCCATGCCCGCCCTCATGGCAATGTCGGTTTGGCAAGCGGTTGGCTTTCACATGGTGATCTGGTTGGCAGGGTTACAAACCATTCCTACCCTACTTTACGAGGCAGCGGATGTTGAGGGGGCAGACTGGTGGCAAAAGTTCCGCTTTGTTACGTGGCCCGGGCTACGCAATACGGCGGTTTTCGTTTTGATTATCATCACCATGCAAGCCTTCGGGTTGTTCACCCAAGTAGACATCATGACCCGCGGGGGTCCTGTCGATACCACCCAATCCATCGTGTATCAAATGGTGCAACGTGGTTATGGAAAGTATGACATTTCTGGTGGGTCTACTATTTCAGTGGTGCTGTTCTTCATCGTCTTAGCGATTTCTTTGCTACAACGTTATCTAACACGGGAGAAAAACTAATGGACACCGGCATAAAGGGTCGTTACTTCTATCAATTTCTGGCGTTACGCTACTTACTGCTCATCGTGGTTGCGCTCATCTTCGCCTTTCCGCTAGTGTTCATGATCGTTTCATCACTCAAGCCGGATATGCAGTTATTGCGAGATTCAAGTTCGCTATTGGCTTTCGTACCTTACGGTGACTTATCCCTAGATAATTACATTGGCATGTTCAACCGTGTACCCTTTGGGCGGTTCTTGTTCAACTCCGTCTTCATCACCGCCACTACCACTGCGTTTAGTATTCTGTTCAGTTCATTAGCGGGCTTCTCGTTTGCTTTCCTGAAGTGGCGTGGCAAAGGCATAGTGCTATCCGTCATCATTGCCACGCTCATCATCCCTGGAGAAACAACAGCAGTGCCGTTACTGTTTGTGGTGAATAGCCTCCCATGGATTGGGAAGGAAGGGTTGGAATGGGGATGGTTAAATAGCATCCATGTTCAAATCATTCCATTCATAGCAGATTCCTTCTCGATTTTCTTGTTTGTACAATTCTTCCGTGATTTGCCCCGCGAATTGGTGGAGGCAGCACGCATGGACGGAGCTAGTTGGCTACAGGTGTACGCGCGGGTTATCATGCCCATCACGGGACCGGTGGTTGCCACGGTGGCTATCCTCAAATTCTTGGGGATGTGGAATCAATATCTGTGGCCCCTCATGGTGGCACAATCAGAGGAGATGCGCCCATTGATGTTAGGGGTGGCATACTTCTTTCAACTGGATGTGGCATGGGGCGAAGTCATGGCTTACCTTTCTACCATCACCATTCCCGTCTTAATCTTCTATCTAGCATTACAACGCGCGTTCATTGAAAGCATCGCCAGCAGTGGGATTAAGGGGTAAAACATGGCTTTACAATTCACTGATAAATGGGTGTGGGATTTTTGGTTTGCCCACACAGCTGATGAAATCCATGTATTTTATTTGCAAGCCAGCAACCAACTTGAGCATGAAACCCTGCGCCATTGGAATGTATCCATCGGTCATGCTAAGTCAAAGGATTTAATAAATTGGGAAGTCCTACCCGATGCGTTACGTCCCACATCCCCACAAGCGGATCGCCCTGTATGGGACGATAAAACCACTTGGACGGGAAGCATCATTCAACATGAGGGGTTGTGGCATCTGTTCTACACAGGCTCTAGTGAGGGCGAAAAAGGCTTAGTGCAGCGGATTGGTTTGGCAACCTCCCACGACCTCATCCACTGGGAAAAATATGGGGATCAACCGCTCATTGAAGTAGATCCGCGCTGGTATGAGTTGCTTGATCTTTCGGCATGGCATGACCAAGCATGGCGTGATCCATATGTATTCCGCCACCCACACACAGGACGCTGGCACTGCTTCATCACAGCACGCGCCAAAGATGGCGCACCAGATGGGCGCGGTGTCATCGGGCATGCGGTATCGGATGATCTGTTACATTGGGAAGTCTTGCCCCCCATCACCCAATCGGGTGAGTTTGGGGATATGGAAGTGCCCCAATGGTTGGCGATCAATGGGCGGTATTATGTGCTTTTCTCCACACCCGAAAGCCACCACTCACAAGCACGCCTTGCGCGTGCGGGTGTCATGCCACAAGGTGGAACACATTATCTGGTTTCCGACTCCCCTACTGAAGGCTTTCACTACCTAACAGATGCTTTTTTAGTGGGAGATGAATATGCTCGCTTATACTCCGGAAAGTTGATACAAGTTTTAGATCATCAATGGTATTATATGGCGTTCAATAACCTTGATGAAAACGGGAATTTCGTTGGGACTTTAAGCGATCCCTTCCCTGTAGAAATCGAGTCTGATGGTCGGTTAACAGTGAAGCGATAAACATAGCGTATGGTAAAACGTTCAACGATTGGCGATATTGCTCGAGCGGCTGGGGTGGGGCATGGCACCGTATCTAGGGTGTTGAATGACCACCCCTATGTGAGCGAAGAAACACGCGAGAAAGTTTTAGCAACGATCCGCGATTTGGGCTATCGCCCTAGTTTGACGGCGCGTCAAATGCGCACGCAACAATCGCAAGTATTGGGTTTCTTAACGGATGTGGTAGCAACCACCCCCTACGCCGGAGACATCATTCGTGGGGCGCAAGACGCAGTATGGGAGCATGATTATAGCTTACTGGTGATGGGGGTTGGGCATCACACCGAACGCTTAGAGCGGGCAGTGGATTTACTTTTACAGCATGAGGTGGACGGAATTATCTATGCGGCTGAATATCATCAACCCGTTCACCTTCCTAAATCCATTCACGATGTCCCAACCGTTTTGGTCAATTGTTTTGACCCAGACCAACAACTCCCCTCGATAGTACCAGATGAAATCACGGGGGGATATGAAGCGACTCAAGTCTTAATTCAAGCAGGACACCGTGAGATCGGGTTCATCAACGTGAATAATCCCTACATCCCCGAAGGGCAGTTTGTGCCAGCGTGCGTGGGTCGCTTAGAGGGGTTTCAGAAAGCGTTGCAAGAGGCAGACCTCATCTACAACGTGGATTGGGTTTTCATCGGGGATGGCACGCCCAACGCAGGGTATCAAGCCACACAAAAACTCCTGCAAAAATCGCGTCGCCCCACCGCGCTTTTTTGTGGGAATGATCGCACGGCGATGGGGGCGTATGACGCGCTTCGGGAAGCTGGGCTAAAAATCCCGACAGATATGGCAATCGTGGGCTTTGATAATCAGGAGATTATCGCTTCTGCTTTGCGCCCCCCGCTCACCTCTTTACAACTCCCCCATTATGATATGGGACGTTGGGGGGTAAACTTCTTGTTGAATGCACAACCACCAACAGATAAGCCAGTTCAAGCCCTCCACCATTGTCAGCTTGTCTTGCGTCAGTCTGTTTAACAACGCATAATGCTCGCGGATTCGTGAACAAACGAGAAAGATACCTATGAACGAGCGTCAACTTTACGATCATAACCCACTCATTCAATACCTGAACTTCCGTCAACCTAAGCTGTTTAGGTGGGTGTGGAATGCGTATTTGTATTATCATAGGTTGAAAAAAACTTCCGAGACTTTTCACCCGATTGCCCCCATCTTGCAAGCCGAAGCGTGGAATACGCCCCCGTCGGTGGAGATTGCAACCGATGCCCCCACGATTCTAATTGTCACTTTCAACGGTTGGTCATTCCATACTGTGTTTGATGGGCTAATCGGTCGGGCGTTGGCAATGCGTGGGGCGCGTGTGAAGTTCTTAACGTGTGGCGGGGTATTGCCGATCTGCTTCATTCATAATAGCTCCACCAGTCAAGGGATTCATCACATGCCCTGTGGGCGGTGTCGCTCGTATGTAGAAAGTGGACTAGGGGCTTTTGGCTTTGACGTGGCAACGTTACACGATTACGTTAGTGAACACGAACGCGCCAAGATTCAACAAGAACTTGATGCCATCCCTGACGATGAACTGACCACCTATCAATATGATGGCATCGAGATGGGCAAACCAGCCTACCTCACCACCCGTTGGTATTTCATCAAAGATAGCCAACTCGACGAAGAAATGACTCCCTACATGCGTGGGTATCTCTATATGGTGCGCCTCGCCCATCAGGCGGTGGTCAACCTGCTCAAGCAATTCTCCGTGCAACGTATCATCGTGCTGAATGGGATGCAAGCAACTGACAATACCATCTTACAGACAGCTCAAAAGTATGGCATTCCTTATTTATCTACTGAGCGCGGATATGTAAACGAGACAGTGTGTATTGCTCACAACGATACAGTCACATTATTTCCATGGCATGCGCTATGGCAACAACAATACCACGATCAGCCTTTAGCAGATTATCAAGAGCAGATGGTGGAGCGGACGTTACAGAACAGACGCTATGGTTTTCAACAGATGGATAACTTGTGGGAACGCATAGAAGAAGATCAGGAACACTTCATTAAAGAGTTGAACTTAGAAAACAGTGGGCGTGTTATTTCAGTTTTCACCAATGTTATAGGGGATACTGGATCGTTGGATCGGGAGATGGGCTTCAAGAGTATTTTCCATTGGCTTGATACCATCATAGAATATGCTAAGTTACTCCCTGATAAAACCTTCGTCATTCGTGTTCACCCCGCCGAAACGCGAATTGACCGCTACCGCCCCACTTTTTCAGTTAACCATTATCTACGCGATACCCACCTAGCAACGCTACCTGACAATGTGCGCATCATCTTTTCAGAGAGCATTTTGAGTAGCTATACCTTACTCAATCTTAGCGAGGCAAGCCTTGTCTATACCTCTACGATTGGGCTGGAGGCAAGTGCAATGGGTGTTGCCGTTGGGGTGTCCGGCAGGGTTCACTACGCTGACAAAGATTTCACGGTGGATGCCTCATCCCCCGAAAAGTTATGGGCATGGCTATCGCTTCCGCGCTTGAGTCCATTAGAGAATCAAGTCATCTTAGCGAAGCGATACCTCTATCTGATGATGTATCGCACATCCATTCCCATTAAAGAACTGATCGATGAAAAGTCATTCGGGCAGATGCACCTCAAAGCCAACGGGTGGGATGATCTGCGCTATGGGGCTAGTCCTGTATTGGACACCATTACCGATGGCATTCTATACGGCAAACCTTTCCTCAATCCCTATGCCGATGATCCCACATCCGCATGGGCGATTGCTTCGTTGCAGTAGGGTATATGTATCGTCGCCTCTTCACCAATGGCATGGTGAACCTGCTTAACTTTGGCACGAATATTCTGGTTAACTTGGCACTCACCCCCATCTTGATCCATCAGTTGGGGGAAGAAACCTACGGCTTATGGTTGTTTGTGGTCTCGCTTTCCGTCACAAAAGGCGCGTTCGGCTTCTTAGACTTGGGGGTCAGTTCTGCGCTGGTCAAGTTCATTGCCGAGTATGAGGCAGTGGGGGCGCATCAAAAAGAGTATGAAGCAACCAGCGCGGCATTGTTCATCCAAACCTTGATTGGTGGGGCATCCGCTGCCTTGTTGTGGGGGATCGGGTTTTACGCATCCGATACCCTCGCCCATGTTTTTAACATCCCCCCTCATCTGATTCCCCAGCTTGCACCGCTGTTATACGTGTTAGGGTTACAGGTGTGGCTAGAGTTTTTAGGTTATAACCTCAGCGCGGTGCTGGAGGGCTGGCAACGCTATGACATCACGCGCGGATTGAATATCCTGCGGTTGGTGGTGTTCACGGTTTTGGTGGGCATCTTCTTATGGAATGGGGCTGGCGTGTTGGGGGTATCCATCGCCACGCTCATCAGTGAAGCCGTGCGCCAGCTTGGGCATCTAGTGGCATTACGTCGCATTCGCGCCGATTTCCGACTCACCCGTCATATCTCATGGGCGGTCGTGGGAGACATGTTTAGCTTGAGTTCACGCGCCGTCCTGACTACTGTATTGGATACGCTCTACAATCAGATGGATAAGATCATCATCTCGATATGGCTTTCAACCACATTCCTTACCTTCTATGATATATCCGCGCGATTACACTTATTGGTATTCGCCCTCACCACGATTATTGGTCCGTTGGTTGTACCGATTGCCAGCGTCTTATCCGCGCAGAACAAACACGAAGAACTAGGGGTATTGTTCATCCGCACCACGCGCTATTCCGCTTTGCTCACCGCCCCCACCGCACTGATCGTCATCGTCCTTGCCGAACCGCTCACGCGCTTCTGGGTGGGAGAGGCATACCTCAGCACCGTTCCAGCAACGCGCTGGTTCATCAGCTATTTGTTGTTGTGGCCCCTCATGCGCATTGGCTTGAATATGCTGATTGGGATGAACAAGATGAATCAGGTACTCATCATTCAAGGGATTGGTACGCTGGTGAACCTATGCGCCAGTTTGTTACTGGTACGCTCTTTCGGCGTGATCGGGGTGATTTGGGGAACGGTGATAGGTCATAGCATATCGTTCTTGCCTGCCTTGCTCATCTTCAAGCAAGCATTCCGTTTACGCTGGGCAGAGATCGCTCAAGACGTGGTGATGCGCGTCTATCCGTTTGCGTTTCTGTGTGCGGGTTTAGTGGCAACCTTACTGGCATGGATGCCCATCACGCATTTTTATCAGGTGGTAGTATATGGCGCAATCGGAATGGGTTGTTTTAGTTTGTTATTCATTTGTTTTGCCTTGCCAACTGACGAACGCTCACAATTGATTTCTCTGCTACAATCATGGAAAACTAGACTCTCTCATTCCTAAATGCGTACCACAACTTCCCTACAGCGAATTATTCCCCCGTTTCAGCTTCGCCTTGCTGACCGTCACTTGCTCTTACGCTTGATTGATTCAGGCATTGTGGCGGGATCGGTGTGGGTGGCAATGATGATGTGGGCATTCTTTAGCCCTTATCCACAAGACCGCTTCACCCTTCAATTTGTGCTGGAGAATAGCTATTGGTTTGCCGTTTGGGTGGGCGCGTGGTTGATCTTGTCGCGCACGCTAGATTTCTATGAGCGCACCTTACGGCGACAGTCATGGGAATTGGTACGGAGCATCCTCATCATTGAGCTAGAGTTCTTCCTAGTCTATCTAGTGGTATTCTTCTTTTCCCCGCGTGATGTTTTGCCACGCTTATTCGTGTTGTACTTTGAGGGGGTTTCCAGTGCGGGGCTATTGCTGTGGTATGTGTGGATTTACCCACGCCTAGATTGGTCATCAACCGCTACGCGCGTGGTGATCTTAGGAGAAAGCAACGCCATCGAAACGCTCTTGCGTGCCATCCGCGAACATGTGCCCGATGTATATGATGTGGTGGCGTATGATAGCGCCACACACTTTAGCCACATTGACTTAGAGGGGAACACGTTGGCGCACTGGCTCAAGGCGCGACATGTCCAAGAATTGATTATCACCCAAGTGGATTTACTGACCCCCAGTTTTGTAGAAGATGCCATCGCGTGCTATCAACACGGCATCACCATTGTTCCCATGACCCACTTCTATGAGCGCATCACTGGGCGCATTCCAGTTGAATACATTGAGCGTGATTGGATGTTCGTCTTGCCACTTGGTACAAGCCCGCTGTTTGATCCGTATAACTTCTTACGTCGCTTGGTGGATGTGATTTTCGGCTGGATAGGCTTGGGCATCTTCGCGCTGATGTTCCCTATCCTCGCCCTGACGATTTACCTTGATTCACGGGGCAACATCTTCTACACCCAAAAACGTTGTGGCAAAGGGGGCAACATCTATACCCTGTATAAACTGCGTACCATGATCCCCCATGCTGAATCCCAAAGCGGTGCTGTTTTCGCCACGCCCAATGACCCACGCATCACCCGTGTAGGAAGGTTTTTGAGGCGGTCTCGGTTGGATGAACTCCCCCAATTGTGGAATGTGGTGCGCGGTGAGATGAGCCTCATCGGACCTCGCCCCGAACGCCCCGAACATGTGGAACGGTTGGCAAGCCACATCCCATATTATCGCACGCGCTTGATGGTGCGCCCCGGACTGACGGGATGGGCGCAGGTGCAATATCGCTATGGCATGACCGATGAAGATGCACAGACCAAACTAGAATATGATCTTTATTACATTCGCAACGTCAGCTTTTTACTGGACTTGAATATCCTACTGAAAACTATTGGAATCATTCTGCGCTTAGGTGGGCAATGAACGACACAATTACTTCCCTTCCAACCGTGAGCATCATCATGCCCATTTACAATGAAGAGCATTACATCCGTGAAAGTCTTTCTGCCATCTTGGCACAAGACTACCCCGCTGAAAAAATAGAAATCCTGATTGCGGACGGCATGAGCAACGACAACACTCGCGCCATCATTGACACCCTGAACACCGACGGGCGCATCACCATCTTGGATAACCCCGAACGTCGCCAGTCATTCGGACTCAACCGCTTGATCGAAGCCGCCCGCCATGATTATCTCATTCGTGTGGATGGGCACACCATCTTAGCCCCCAGCTACGTCACCAAGTGCATTGAGCATCTACAAACTACAGGGGCAGCAAACGTCGGAGGGGCAATGAACCCCGTTGGGCGCACGCGCATGGGATGTGCGATTGCGGCGGCGGGCAAATCCGCTTTCGCTGTGCCAAGTGCCTTTCATGTTAGCAGCCGCGCACAATTCACGGATACGGTTTATTTGGGGGCGTGGCATCGAAGCATCTTCGCCGAAGTGGGAGGCTTTAATACGCAAGTTGGGGTGAATGAAGACTACGAGTTAAACTATCGCATTCGGCAGGCTGGGCATCAGGTCTACTTCTCCCCTGATATTCAATCCATCTATTATGGTCGCCAAACTATAAAAGACCTATGGAAACAATATCTAACGTATGGGCGTTCAAAAGTCCGCACCTTGCGCCAACATCCCCAATCGGTCAAACTGCGCCATCTGGTTGCCCCGTTGTTTGTGCTGTTCTTGCTCTCAGCTGGGATCGCCCTAGCCTTTCCAGTCCTGCGTGAACTTTGGTTAGCGGTCAGCTTGGGCTACCTGATCTTGTGTGGCGTGTTTGCTTGGCGCGTTCGTGCCCAACGTGAGGTGAGCGCGTGGCGCGTGGCACTGGTTTTCCCGATTGTGCATCTGGCATGGGGCATCGGCTTTTGGGTGGAGTGCCTCTTTCCCGGTGTCAAGTTCACCACACCCAAGACTTAGCGTCCCTCGCTAAAACCCGATAGATCAAACTGGGCAAACTCTCGAATATCCTCAGCAGGCACAAATCCCCCCACCACAAAACAGGCGTGGCGTGGATCGCTGGCAGGGTTTGCCAAGTCCACCAAGCATTGCTCGCTGGCACGGACAAACGGGCGGTGTGCCTCTCCCACTTGGAAGGATTCCACCCCAGCAAGGGCGTAGTAGTACATCGCCAAAAGCAGAAACAACCCGTTTACCAGCAGGATAGCTTGTGGGGCTTGTGGTGAAGCACGCCATTTATCAAGGCTATTCTTCAAGATGAGCGCAACCACCCCACACCAAAATAACGCTGAGAAGGCAAGGTAATGGTTTGCTAACCCTTGTTGCACGCCAAACTGGTCAGCACGCCCAAACGCCGCCGCTGCCCCATACAGCATACTATAACCGATGAGGAAGGCGCATGCCTGCAACAGCGGAGCGTTCTCCTGTGTGCGTAACAGTTGTAGTCCATTCCACACCAGCAAGATCACGCCCATCACCGCCATCAAGAACGCACGCAACAACAACCCAGACTGTGGAGAACTGGTGAACAATCCACCCAGATAGGCGAGGAAGAACCAAAAGTAATTGCCTAAGCTCCCCAACAACGAAGTGGTGGTATCGGCAAAATAAAATTCCGTGTTGGTATCCAAGCTATAGCCCGGAATTTGAAGCAGTAGCCAAGCCGTTCCTATCCCCACACCACTCCATAACAACAGCGGTTGCCACTTTCGATAGCCCACTAGCCACACGAACGGGGTTAAAATCACCCAACTAAACCACCCCACATAGCTGGAGAACGTCCCCAAAAACAAAATCAATAAGGTTATCAGCAAGGAACGGGTGGTCTTGTTTGGCGCGTGAAACAGGCTCATGCCCGCCAGAACGGTGAAGAAGATGGAGACGAATAGCGATTTGTGTACCCCCACCAAGAAGTTGTAGCGTTGTTGGATGGAAAGCATGATGAACAAGATAGGCACGCCCAACCATGCCCAATGGCGATTCCACACTTTCGCTAACAGGTAAACGACGACCAGCGCGTTGATGCTTGCAATCAGATAGTTGATGATGCCGTCCACCCGCATGCTCCAATCAAACCAGATCAGGTTAGGCAAGATGAGCAGGAACGAATACAAGTGTAAATCAATGGGAGCATTTGGCGGAACGCTGATGAGTTCGGTAAAGGTGAGTTGTTGCCTCTCCCATAGGACAATGCGCGGGATGATATGAATCCATTCATCAATTGCTAGGGGGTAAGTTGTGCTATAGCGCGTGATGTAGGTCAGGGCAATGATATTGAGGATCATCCATGTTGCTATGCTCAGGATAACCCCAGCCCCCAAAAAACGTCGGTTCATGGATGGACTCGCTTGGTTGCCAGATTCGCCTTCAGTATAAAGCGGAAGCCACCCCGTGTATACATACGAGTTAACCGCGCATGAGTCCGCTTAACATCTGATGAAGTATTCAAGCGCGTTTGTGATAAAGTGTTAGATTAAAGATGAATACACATCACACAGGAAACCATTTTAATGGAACTCAAGATTAATGATGCAACTATTGAAGTAGCCTCCTCACCCGATGAACCCTTGCTATGGGTCTTACGGGATGAACTGGGGCTAACGGGCACAAAGTTTGGGTGTGGCATCGGCATTTGTGGGTCATGCACCGTCCACGTGGACGGCGTGGCAACGCGCTCGTGCGTCACCCCCATCAGTAGCGTGGCAGACAAAGCCATCACCACCATTGAAGGCTTAAGCACCACCGATGAAAACGGGGTGGAAGTCTTACACCCCATTCAACAGGCTTTCATTGATGAGCAAGTTCCCCAATGCAGTTGGTGCATGAGTGGGCAAATGATGACTGCCAGCGCGTTCTTACAACAAAACCCCTCCCCCAACGAAGAGGAGATTGTGAATGCCATGAGCAACAACTACTGTCGTTGTGGATGTTACGTGCGCATTAAAGCAGCAGTGGCACGAGTTGCCCAAGCGGAGGTGTCTGCATGACCACCCAACCGCAAACGAAACGCTGGCAAGTGAGCCGTCGTCAATTCTTGATTGGCATCGGGGCAGGCACCGCCACACTTGCCATTGGTCTAGCCGCCTCCGCCCCCACGCTCAAGCGTGAGGCACAGCTCGCTATCAATCAGGCATTCCTAAATGGGGAGGCACCGTCTAGCGACACCCCCAAAGCCCCTTTCATCTGGTTTGAAATCCACGCCGACAACAGCGCGTTCCTCTACATTCCTAAAATGGAGATGGGGCAAGGCATTCATACCACCCTAGCGCAGGTCGCCGCGGATGAATTGGAACTCGATTGGGAGCGCGTCACTGTGCGCCAGCCCGACATTCGGCACGGCTTTGATGCGGGCTTGCTTTTCACCTTCGGAAGCACTTCCACCACCTCGCTCTATCAACCCATTCGGGAAGTATCCGCCACCCTACGCGAGATGATCCGCCAAGAAGCCGCCCAACAACTAGGTACAACCGCTGACGCGCTCACCTTAGATAAAGGCACATTCAAACATGGGGAGACTATCGTGACCTATGGCGAGATCATCGCCAACAAACAGGGTGAATGGGACATTCCCGAAGACCCCGCCCCACTCAAAGACGCTCGCAACTTCCGTTATATTGGGCAATCGGTTAAGCGTGTGGACTTCAAAGAGAAGCTAACTGGTCGGGCAGTTTATGGCTATGATGCCCGCGCTGAGGGCATGTTATACGGCGCGATAGCCCGCCCACCGCGCTATCAGGCAACGCTCACCCACGCCAGCGAAGGCACAGCCAAAAGCCTCCCCGGCGTGGTAGAGGTAGTGATTCAAGAGGGCTTTGCCGGTGTGGTTGCCACCACCCGCAGGCAGGCATACGCCGCCCTAGACGCGCTAGAGCTAACTTGGGAGGGTGGCTCTGAAATGAGCCAAGCCGAGCTAGAAACCTTCATGCGCTTTGATGATCGCACCGATGGGGTGTTGATCCAACGCGAGGGCAACCCTAATGAAGCGTTTCAAGATGGCGCAACGTTGACGGCGGAATACTTCACCCCGATGGCGGTTCACGCTCACCTTGAGCCACAAGCCGCGCTGGCAGAAATTGTAGACGGGCAATACATCATCACCACCTCCACGCAAAGCCCAGAGATTAGCCAGCAATCGGTGGCAAACGGCTTAGGGATTGAAGCCGATCAAGTGCAGGTGATCCCCACTTTCATCGGGGGAGGCTTTGGGCGTAAGACCGGTACGGATGTTGCCCTAGAGGCGGCACGCCTTGCGCAGGCGGTCAACCGCCCCGTGCATGTCGGATGGAATCGTACCGAAGAAATGCGCTATGGGTATCGTCGCCCACCGACGATCAACATCTTACGCGCACAAATTTCTGAAGATAATCAATTGGTTGCGGTAGACCATACGTTGAGTAGTTCTGATACCCTCTTCGCGGAAGGGATTGGGTTGCCACGCTTCGCCCAAAACATTCTAGGAGCCGACCCGCTTTCTGCCTCTGGCTCGCAACTCATCTACAACATCCCCAACCGTGCCGTCACCTATCACCACCGCCGCTTGCCCATTCCAACTGCTTACTGGCGTGGGTTGGGATCATTCGCCAATACGTTTGCCATTGAAACCTTCATGGATGAAATTGCCCATGCCCTCCAAGTCGATCCGCTGGAATTTCGCTTGCGTCACTTGCCAGAAGGCGAGATTGGAGAGCGCATCAAAATCGCGCTAGAAACCGTCCGTCAAGCCAGCAACTGGGGACAAGCGATGCCCGATGGGATGGGGCGTGGATTGGCAATCGCTTATGACCGTAAGACGGTGGTGGCGTTGGTCATGACCGTTCAAGTGGACGGCGAAAAGATTCAAGCGCGTCAGGCATGGTGCGCCATTGATCCCGGCTTGGTGGTGAACCCTGACGGGGCGGCTTCGCAAGTGCAGGGGCAAATCGTGATGGGGTTAAGTTCCGCCCTACTGGAGGAACAGGTGATTGAAAACGGCTTGGCAACCGATAGCAACTTCAACACCTACCCCCTCATCACCCTGCGCGACACCCCCACCATTGAGGTTTTCCCCCTCAAAAGCGCGGATGCGCCCACAGGTGGACTCGGAGAGCCGGTCATCGGTACAGTGCCAGCCGCCGTTTCCAACGCAGTCTTCGCCATCACGGGACAACGCTTGCGACGGATGCCGTTTAACCTAGCGCGGTTGTAAAAAGCGCGTACAACGTCGCACCAAGTCCGTCGCGCTAGTGGGAATGGCACCCGCTTCTAACGCCCGTTGGCGATAGTAGGGTGACAGGTCATAGTGTGGGTGCGTGGGGCGATCATGAAACCAATCACGGGTTAGCCCAATCTTTTGGGCGAACTCGTGCAGTTCGGTCAAATCATCTAAGTTATCACAAGCAAGATGACACCACAAACCATCAGCAAGTTTGGGGATGGGAGTATAGTCAATAAGATTATCTACATAAATTGCCATAACAAAGGCTCTCTTTTTGTGTGATCTTGTAATGATAAACCCACCACAAGCGCAAACGTCACGTTCGGAGCAACAAAAAAGCCCACTATGTTAGTGGGCTTCTCATCTTTATGTAGATTAAAATGCTGATTAGTTGCCGTTTGAAGACCGCTCAGAGTTGCTGGTAGTGTGCCCACGCTCCGCCGCCACCAACGGAACGAGGGTGGTACTT
Organism: Phototrophicaceae bacterium; assembly: GCA_049318945.1. Classification (GTDB taxonomy): domain Bacteria; phylum Chloroflexota; class Anaerolineae; order Aggregatilineales; family Phototrophicaceae; genus CAIRDJ01. The sequence continues at coordinate 16,691 of JBMOEO010000004.1, forward strand.
CCTCCGGATTGTGTTGTCACCGTAAGCGTTTCGGTGGCTTGTGCTTCACGAGATGCCACGATGTCTTCATGCGTGGGCAAGTTAAATGCACACTTTCCATCAGCGGTGGCACACGTCTTCACCACGACTCCATCGTAAGCCATGTCAAACCGACCGTTCAACCAGAAACGACCGGAGTGGCGGAAGGCACTCCGTCCCGAAACCATCAAGCCACATTCATCAGGCAATTCAGGTGGGTTGGGATTAATTTGAAATGACCACATTTGAATGCAGTAACCTGCCTCAAATTCGCGCATGCTCCCATCATAATAGTAACCTAGCCATTCAGCCGACCAGATTTCATTGGTGACGGGGGAGACAATATCAAGCGTGCTCAAATCAAGGGTAACGTCGCTGGTATTGATGAGTGTCGCACCGAATTCATTGTAAATGAGGGTGATGTCATGCTTGGCATTAGGATCGTCGTCCGCCCCCGTGACGGTGAAAAAGTCCGCAGTAGGGGGAGCAATGTCAGGTGCAAGCGCGGCAATGTTCACCTCAACCTCACGGGATTCAGGAACGCCCTTGCCAGGGAAGACTAGCGATTCGGGGATATTGACGTAGTTCGTGATGACCCGTTCACCATCATAGTAGGCGACAAAGAACTCATCCGTGTAAGAGAGGTCATACGGAAGGCGCATGCGTGGTGAATAGACTTGCCAATCGGTATCATCCAGTGCGTTCCCTTCCATGTCCACAAACTTGACCATGATGGGTTCATAATCGGCGCGGTCAGCGTACCAAGATTCCTCTTGGGTGAGATACATCCAATCCGTTTCAGGATCAACCGTGACAGGGAAGACATACGGACGACCACCCATGACCACATACTGGGTGAGCCAACACCCCTTTTCTAACACCGCCAACCCAAACTCACGGAAGCCCGGCTCAGTGGCTGCTTTGGTGTGGGGGGGAGAATGTTGCCAGAAGTTCAATGCGCCGTCAGTGTTGTTATAGTAGGCAGCAATTTCACCCGCAACCACCAACTCCGGCAAATCATAGCCTTGCCATCCTAAGGCTTGGGCACGCTCAAACACGCCGTAGCCATAAGCGTCCGTGTGTAACTCTGCTTTTTGCACATACGGCATCCGTTGAGCAATATAGGATGCTTGGAGCATCGCCAACTTATCTAAGTCAGGATTGCGATGCAGGGGTTGGAGTTTCTTACGAAGTCGCCAACCATTGAGTTTATCCATCAATTCAATCTATGCGTCTGGTGCATGAGTTGGCTCTGTAGAGCAATTCTCATAATTATCGCCTTGAGCATTATCTTGGGCATAGGTGGTGAAGATGCCAAGTACCAAAGCCACCGCGAAGATTGACAAGACCGCTAACATTGTAGCTATTTTATGTTTCATAGATTTACGAACCCCTTCAAGTAAGCCTATAAGAATCCATATTTTGTTTACCTAAAGTTATAATACAGTTTATATCAACTGACAATTGTTTAGTGTAATAAAATCATCATGAGTATAGTAAGCATGAACACTGCGCTATAACCACCGCACAATGTACCATCATTGACAAGGGGGATTGTGTTGCCCTAATATGAGTGGCAAGCGTCTATAGTACGCGAGATCATCATCTGTCCTACTCTCCCACAGGATGCAAATTCTTATGACTGATGCAAAACTCGCAGGGGAACAATTCCTGCAAGAAAACGCCAAGCAACCCGATGTGGTTGTTACTGCCAGCGGGCTACAATATTCCGTCATCAAGCAAGCGGACGGGCGCAAACCAACCGCCAATGACACCGTAGAAGTGATGTATCACGGAACATTCATCAACAACAAGGTATTCGATAGCACCTACACCCGCGGCGAAAGCATCAGCTTTCCGCTCAAGGGGGTCATTGCTGGTTGGACGGAAGGCTTACAGTTGATGAGCATAGGGGCAATCTACAAGTTTTACATCCCCTATCACTTGGCGTATGGTGAACGTGGCTACCCTGGAGCCATCCCCGGCTACTCCACTTTGATCTTTGAAGTGGAACTCATTGCGATTCAATAGCTTGTTGTAGGACGGCTTCGAGTTGGTCTGCTGTCACATCCCGATGAAATTCAGTACGTGCCAATTGGCGAGCATTGAGACGAGCCACCTGTAAGCGATCCACATCGCTTAAGAAGCGTGCCAGTTGGTGTGCCCCCAAGGCAGGGTTGGTGTCTGCAATGCGGATGCCAACCTGATGCTTTTCTAGGAGTTGCGCCTGCCACCCTCCATAGTTAATGGCAATTGGACGACCTGCTGCCAGTGCATCAAAGAATTTGTTGGCGGAGTTATGCCACATCTCTTGAATGGGCAAGAAGAGTGAAGTAGCGATGGTGGTTGCTGAAAGCACCGCAGGCATATCCTCTTTTGCCACCGACGACATCACGGTTAGGTTGACGTTCAACACCCCACGTTGACGGGCATAGTCCTCGATCTTTTGTTTATGCGCCCCAAAACCCACCAACAAGAAGTGTACGGTTGGGTCAAGGTGACGCATCTCCAGCGCGACCTCCACCAAATACTCCACCCGATTCATATAGCCAAATGAGCCGGCATAGGTGATGAGCGGTTGGCTTGGGGTTAGCCCCAGTCGTTGGCGAAACACCAGCCCTTGTTCAACAGGCACATCAAATAAATCAAGGTCACAACTGTTGGGAATCACCGTGACTTTGTGCGCGGCAACCCCCCGCCGAAGCACCCCCTCCTTCATCCCCGGCGACAACGCCACCACATGCGCCGCCCCATGATAGGCGATACGCTCTAAACGGCGTGCCAAGCGGATGAGCAACGGATGCCGAATTGCGCCAATGGCAATGGGGAGATCAGGCCACAAATCGCGCACCTCAAACACCATCGGAATCCGCCGCATCATCTTAGCAATCAGGGCAGGGATCGCTATGGTGAGCGGTCCACTGCTGGCATAAATGACATCCGCCTTGTGGCGCATTGCCACGCTTGCCATCAACCACCCTGCCACCACAAACGCCCACATACGGCGCGGATAGGACATGCTTTGCGAATATTGAACCGGCAAGATGATAACGGGCACCCCTTCCATCGTCAGGCGCGTCACCCGTTTGATACTTTTGTATGCGTCAGGCATTTCGCCGGGGGTGGTCAACACCGTGACATCGTGCCCCTTGTCAATCAAGCGACGTGCCAGTTCATACGTGCGCGTTTTGCCGTGCGCCTGTGGCGGAACGAAGTATTGATGCAAGTACAAAATACGCACGATTCAATCCTCACTACTAACCCGACCCTATGTTATATTGCTTTTATTATCAGGGTAGCCAAGATTTTGCAAAGAGGGATCATGTCAGAACGCAATCGGGTTTTACACGTTTTGCCCCATGTAGAATATGGGGGCGCGGCACAAATGGCAATCAACCTCATCACCGCGTTGGATGCACAACAATTTGAAGTCCACCTTGCTTGTCTATATGACCGCCCCGCCCATCCCATGTTATCCAACATTCCCACCCACATCTTGCATAAATCGCGTGGGTTTGATGGGCGCGTCTATACAAAACTGTTGCACCTGATGCGCCAATTGCGCCCCCATGTCGTCCACACGCATGGTTATGTGGTGGGCTACGCCCAACCCATCGCGCTCATGCTTGGCATCCCCCAACGCATTCATACCCTCCACACGTTAGCAGAAAAAGAAGTGGGGATTGGGTGGCTCAATCGCTGGCTATATGGTCGTTGGATCACCCCAGTTGCCATTTCAGAGGCAGTGAGCGCAAGCCTGCATCAACACCACCACCTGACCGATTTCCCCACCATTGCCAACGGCATCCCCATGATGACTTATGCTCACCCTAGCTTGCCACGCGCCCAATGGCGAGAACAACACGGTTATGAGGTGGATGATGTTCTCATTGCATGTGTGGCAAAATTCCGCCCCGTCAAAAATCATGCTGTGTTGGTGCGTGCCTTTGCTCAGGCACAACTCCCCCCACACGTGAAGTTGCTGCTAGTGGGAGATGGCGAAAGCGAGGTTATCGAATCCGTGCGACAAGACATTGCCACGTTCAACCTACAAGACCAAATCCATCTGCTCGGTTTACGTGGAGACATTCCAAACCTGCTGGGTGCTAGTGACGCACTCATCCTGACTTCGGACTATGAGGGCAACCCGTTGTGCATCATGGAAGCGATGTGCGCTGGGTTGCCCGTGATTGCCACGCGCGTGGGGGGCATCCCTGAATTGGTGGAGGAAGGGGCTAGTGGTATCTTAACCCGCCCCAACCATGCCGATGAACTGGCGCACGCCCTACGCACGCTCACTGCTTCCCCTACCTTGCGCCAAACCTACGGGCAACGCGGACAGGAGATTGCCCGCACGCGCTTTGATGCCGCAGTGATGGCACGCCAGTATGAAGCACTCTATCGGGCGTAGCGTCGCTTGAGCTTATCTAAATAACGTGCAAAGGTGGCAGGCGTGAAAACATCAATATGACCATCGACCAAGACTTGCCACCCTTCCGCCTGAATACGCTCAATCAGGCTGAAGTCTGGGGGCAAAGCCGATGGATCGCGTCCAACGGTGGGAGAACCGTATAGCGCATCTGCCACTAGGATCACCCCATCTTGTGGAATCCGCATGATAACCGAGTCGTCGCTGTGATTTCCGCCGACATGTTCTAGCTCAAGGCGCAACTGCCCCGCCTGTAATGTCCACTGTGTTTCATCAACAATGTGGGTGGGCATTACCCCACGATAAAGCTCCCAATCCCCATACGCCTCTATCACCCCGTCATACAACACTTGTAGCCATGGTGCTTCCTCTTGGATGTAGCCTGCAATATCGGCTTGCTGATTGATGCGTGCCATAATGCGCTCAAGATAATCAGCGGTCAACCGATGGGCGATCACGTCTACCTCACCCCAAACCTGTGCCCCAGCTAGGTGATCCCAATGGCAATGCGAGTAGACGATCTGGCGTACTGGGGGCAACCCGTGCGCCTGCATCGCCTGTTGAATCGCTTGAGCATGCAGGGGGCTATTGCCACAATCGTACAAGACCGATTGGTCATCCGCCACCACCACGCCCACCGACGGACGAATCAACGCCCGATTCGGATCGGTTGGATACACCCATACATGTTGGCTAACTTGTCGTAATTCCAACTGAAAACCCTCGCTATCCATTTGATCTATGCACAAGTGAGTGTAAGCAAAAAATCCGTTTTGCGGTATAGTTTGAAAACGATACCAACTGTTTATGGATGATGAGCTATGTCAACATCAAGCTACACCCTACACCTCATTCTGCTGGAGTGTCACCAACAACAAGAACATGACGGGGATGAGCCGTACCTCAAGGTGAACGGAAACATCTGCTTTGAGTGGCAGAAAATGGGCAGACGCTTCAGTAGTCAACTCACCTCTATCCAGCATACCGATGCCTTTGACTTTCGCACAGGAAAGGTGCGCACGTTGCACGGTTGGGAAACAAGCGGAAGTTATATAGCAGAGGATTTCATCTTCCCCAACCTGAGCGGTGAAACAGCTATTGAACTGTGGGAATCTGACGAGGGGGAATGGTTTCGCGGTGGGGATGATTTCTTAGGCGAAGTGCTGGTGAACGCCAGCCAGATCAGTCACGTGGAACATGAGTACCTATTTGACATGCACAGTGCCCTCTACCGTCTGGTCTATCGCCTCTCCGCTAGTGAGTGAGTAAACTGTGTTATGATGGCAATATGAATTATTTTGCGAGATATTCACCATGCAATTAAGCCACCTTAAGATACAAAACTTCAGGCAAATTTCATCCCATGAGTTTTCATTATCAGATGATTTGGAACGGATCAACAAATTAACCTTGATCGTTGGACCCAACGGAAGTGGAAAGTCTTCCATCTTGGATGCAATCTGGTTTGGGTTACATAAAGCAATTGGATATGACTTGTTGCGTTCGGGCTTTCGAGATGAACCTAGCCAGCTAGTGCATACGGGGCAGAACTTCGCTCAGGTTGACTATGATATTGAAGTGACTTCTGAAGAGCTTGAGCGCATTCAGGGTTGGAAACGCAAACTTATTGATTTGAAAGAGATGAAGTATTCCCGCGACCACAAAGAAACGTATGGGCATGTCACATGGCAATATCCCCCACAACCCAACTCTAAGGAATATGGGTATAGCTATGCGAATGGTTATGATTGGAATCTTCTTCAAGGAAAAAATTATGCACGTCGCTTGCAAAAACTAAGCGCACAAAGATTACCCGATCTACATCTAGCAGGTGGGGTTTACCTCTTTGAACAAGAACGCCACATTGTGGATGAACCTGCAACACGACATAGCATAGATGAAGAAACATCAAGCGAACCTGCACCTACTCGCTTATTGAAGAAACTGGTGGAGCTAGGCATACGGTCTTCTATGGGCAGGATGCTAGAAAGCGAGGATTGGTACAAGCAAATCCAACGCGGTTACAACGCCATTTGTAGCCCACACGAAATGGGAAGTGTCTTTGCTATTGCTGCCGATGGAGAATATGACATCGAGTTCACCGCCGACAATGGGGTGTTATACGGCTTTTATGGGCTAAGCAGTGGTGAACGCGCCGTCCTGAATTTCTTGGTGCAGTATTATGCCAAGCGCATGTTTAATTCTATCGTCCTCATTGATGAGCTAGAAATACACTTGCACCCCATTTGGCAACGTCGCCTGCTTCGCTACTTCATGAACCTAGACGATGGCAACCAGTTGATTGTCACCACCCACTCCCCCACTCTTGCAAGCATGGTGCCCGATGAGCAGATCATCGTCTTAGGAGAAATTGATAGCCCACAAGCAACTCCTGCTTGGCAAAGAGTGGATGAGGCAGACTAGGAATGTCCATTAAAACCTTGCTTCCATCTTTAGGCGGAAATCAGCGCATCATACTATGTGAAGGCAAATTCGATTTTAATTTCATCGACAGCATCCTCAGCCTTAGAACAAACCGCATCGACATTTATCCTGCCCATGCGGTGAAAAGTTTAGCCCCCGTGCGTGCATTTCTGGAACAAGGCATTATCATTCGGGATCGTGATTTTAAGTTTACCGTTGAACAAGCACAAGACAGCTTTACAACGACAGAGCATGAAACCATCTGGAAACGCTATGACATCGAGGGATACTTGCTGTATGCGGATTGGATTCAGCAAGCATTTGAGACGATTCAGTCAACTCGCCCAGGTCGCAAGTTATCTGTTCCAAGCGTTGAACAGATCGAGGCATTCATTATCGCCAAGAGCCGAGAACAGATTCTTCACTATGCTGGGAATAGGACTGTAAAAGACTTGCATCCCAGTTTTTCGATGCTACACGAAGCCACGCAACTTAAGGTATCCGATCCAACTCCAACGGATGTAACCGCCTGTGTAGATGATTTCACTCGGCAGATAGATAACTTGCGCATCCAAGCTGGTGAGCTAGACACACTTCCCGAATTGCAACCCGAAAACATCGCCATTCGCTTACAAGATTATCTACAACGTTATGATGAATTTGCCCAGAACATGGATACCATTCGGATTCATTTTTCTGGCAAAAAATTACTTGAAGCGGTCTGGGCAGAATGGTTACAGCCTCTAAGAATTAAAGATTTTGGCAAGGATGATTTATCAAAAGAACTCATCCCCATTGCCAAAGGCTACGCTACACACTTGGCGTTGCTTCGTGATGATGAGCGGTTGGGAGATTTTGCGTTGCTTGGTGAGAAGTCGCTTGCGGATGGGACAGCTTTATAAATATCTTGTAAATATTTATATACACCGTTTAATTATATTGACACCGTTTATCTAATGCCGTATGATTTTATCAATGCACTGAAGGAAAGAGACGATTTGCCAAGACCACGCCAAGAGCTACTCAACGAACAAACACGGCACGAGATTAAAGATATTGCCCGCGCTTTGATGCAAGAAAAGGGAACACAAGGCTTAAGCCTGCGTGCAATCGCCCGTGAGATGGGACTCACCGCGCCAGCGTTATACCATTACTACCCATCTATGGATGATCTCATCACCGCGTTGATTGTGGATGCGTTCACCAATCACGCTCATTACGTGCAAACCTGCATCGCCCGTGCGCGGTTCAAACAGGTGACACCACAAGAACAACTCTTTGAGGGTTGCCTTGCCTACCGAGAGTGGGCACTAAGCCATTGTGTGGATTATCAGTTGATTTATGGAAATCCCATACCGGGCTATGCCGCTCCCAAAGAAGTCACCGTGCCTGCCGCAAAGTTAATGAGTGAAACGTTTTTGGCGGTCATGAATGAAGCAGTTGCAACAGGGGCTATGCGCTTTTCACCTGTTCGTTGCCATGTTCCACCGAACATCGCCGAGCATTTCCGAGCGCGATTCCTGCCGAACGCAACCGAAAGCGAGCTAGTCGTCTTCTATGCCATGAACCTGATGTGGTCAGTCATGCACGGATTGGTCGCGCTAGAGTTAACCGAACATACCCCACCCGTTGTGGGAGATGCTGAAGCGTTTTACCGCGCCCAAATACACAATCAATTCCTATTCTTGGAGCAGGATTAACCCGTTACCTTCACCTGCTGATGTTCCCCTAAAACGGATCACCCTCTTCATAAGAGGATGATATGCCACTATGTATAACGTTTTTCACCAACGGACTCACTTTGTGAGTCAGGTTTATTCAACACATCTTATCATCAGAATTGAGGAGAAACACCATGTCAACTTCACAACGCAATATCATTTTTGGAACGGGTCCCATCGGTATGAGCGTGATGGACAGCCTACGCGCACGGGGATACACCCAGATTGTAATGGTCAACCGTAGCGGTAAAACCAGCGAGCCACTCCCTGAAGGGGTTGAGTTGGTGCGTGGAGATGTCACCGATACCAACTTCAGCACCCAAGTTACTCAAGGGGCAGCGGTCATTTACAACGCGCTCAACCCAGCCTATAGCAAGTGGGCAACGGACTTCCCTCCCATGCAGGCTGGAGTGGTTGCCGCGGCGCAAGCCAGCCAAGCCAAGTTGGTGGTGATGGATAACCTGTATATGTATGGGGATACCAACGGAAAACCCATCCATGAGAACTTGCCCTATATCGCCCACACACGCAAAGGCAAATTGCGCGGGGAGATGGCACAACAGCTTTTAGATTTACACACACAAGGCAAAATCAAGGTGGTCATCGCTCGCGCGTCGGACTTTGTGGGAGAGCGCGTTCACGGGGCGGCAATGAGTTCAAGCGTGTTTCAAGCGGCATTGCAGGGCAAAGCAGCGCAAGTAGTGGGGTCTTTGGATGTCGTCCATAGCATGACATACGTTAAAGATGTTGGGCGTGCCTTAGTTGATCTCGCCGAACAGGATGATACTTTCGGACAGGTTTGGCACGTTCCCACCGCCACTGCCATCACCACACGCGCATGGCTAGAAAAAATCTACGGCAAAACAGGGCACCCCGTCAAGACGATGGTCGCCGGTCGGTTGATGTTGGGGTTGATCGGATTATTCGTCAAAGACTTGGGTGAAATTTATGAGATGCTGTACGAATTTGAAAAGCCCTTCATCATCGACAGCACCAAGTTTGAAACGCGCTTTGGGTGGAAGGGCACACCAATTGATGAGATCATCCAACGTACCCTAGAGTGGAATCGTCAGAACATGCCAACAACCCACTAAGGCATCACATGACGGCGTTCATACACCTGTACCCCGCTACCGTAATAGGTGGTGGGGATGCTATAGATGAGCGTATAGTCCTGTGTGAAAGCCGTCTCACGCAATAAGCCCAGCCGAACGAATGCTTCCATTGTCACCAGATATTGTGGCTGTTGATCTAAAATGAGTTGGGGGGGAATGGCATAGTTTTGCACGTCCTTGCTATCATCCCCCCGTCCCACAATCAAGGACTCTGTGATGGGATAGTAACGGCTCAGTTCAGGTGTGACTAACCCAACAGTATCAATGATGGTGGCGTTGGTGTAATAACCGATTGCGCCAATGTCTGCCGAAGCAATGCGCGTGGAAGGCGTAATCGTGCGGTGGGTGTGTAGCCACTCGGCAACGGTGCGATAGTGTAGCTCAAGTTCATGCCATGCCATGCGTGGGGCGGGGCGAGCCGCTCCATGATCGGGCGTGAACACCCAACCTTGTAGGGTCATCCCCACCCACAACAACGCAACCATCCCCATCCCCAAGCGTGCCACCTGCGGACGTTTGAACAGCGTTGCCACACCCTCCCAAATTGCCCACGCCCCCAACACCGCCCCCAACATGAGCGCGGGCACAGGTGGAAGCCAATACCACCGAAACACCAACGGATTCGCCACAGCAAACAAAATGAGGTAAAGCCAAGGGTAGATCAACAACGGCAAGACGCGCCGTTCTCGTTGGCGGACATACAGCCACGCAAACAGATTGAGCGTGGGATAGAGGATCGCTCCTACCATTGCCCCCCTACTTCCGAACGCCTCAAAGTCTTGAAAGAGCGTGGCGTATTGCTGAACGAATGATACCAACGCGCTGTAATCTGTGATCCAATACGCGACGCTTTTGGCACTCAACGAGTTGGGAATGGGAGAGCCAAAGTAGACGAAGGCGAATATCCCCCACGGGGCGATGGTAAGCAGTCCTGCCAACCAAGTCTGCCAAGTGAAATAGCGAAGCCAGCCCAAGCGCAAACGTCGGGCGTGCCATGCCGATTCTCCCCATTGCATCAGTCCCAACGGTATAATCCAAATCGCCGCATCAATCCGCGTGAGCAATCCCAAGCCGGCGAACACCCCCACCCAACGCGGACGCTCCTCTAGGTAGGCAACGGTTGCGCCCAACATCCATAAGATTGCTACGGCGGTTTCCATCCCCCCCACCGCAAAGGTGACGCTCATCGGCGAGAGAGCATATAACACCGCCACAGCCACCGACGGATATAAGGATTGCGTGATGCGCCACGCAATCCAATAGAGCAGGCAGACATTGAGCATGTCCACCAGCGCGTTCACTCCTAGTGCGTACCATGTAAATGCTTCGCCCTGCGCTATGCCCGCCACCCCTGCCATCACGAGGGCATACAAGGGCGTGGTTGTCCCCAACGTGCGAACGCCCTCGTTATAGACGAAGCCGTCACCCATGAGCAGGTTACGGCTGTAGCGAAACGTAATGAATGAATCATCGACATTACGGGGTGCAGGTAAAACCCGTGCCCCGCCCGCCAAAATCATCACCATAGCCAACAGAATCCACCCTGTCCGAGATTGACGTGCGAAGAATCGAGGCATGGTTAAAACAACGTCAACTGTTGTGGAGGTTCTTGGTCAGCGGCGTTGGAGGCGATTTCGACATTGCGCAACCGCTTAACTTCGGCAATCACTTCTACCAATCGCTTGATGTCTACTTCCATATCACGGCGCAAGCTCGGATTTCGTAATGCTGCTGCAGGGTGATAGATGGGATAGTAAGCACGCTTGTCTTCATATTTAGGTTGCCCATGAATCTGGGTGATCTTTGCTTTGGGGAAGTAACGCGCCATGCTAAACCGCCCCACCGTGACGATCACGGACGGATTGATGACTTCAATCTGACTATCCAAGTAGGAGCGACACGCTTCTATTTCCGTTGTTTCAGGATCACGGTTATCAGGGGGACGACACTTGACCACATTGGTGATGAAGACGCTTTGGCGTTCTAGTTGAATCAAGTTAAGCAGGTAATTGAGGTATTCCCCACTGCGACCAACGAAGGGGATGCCTTGTTCATCTTCACGTTGACCGGGTGCTTCACCAATGAACATGATTTCTGCGTGCGGGTTGCCTGCGCCGGGCACGGTTCGGGTGCGCCCGCTGTGCAAGCTACAACGTTGGCACGCGCTAATTTGCGTTGCCAGTTCTTTAAGAGCAATTTCGTTCATGGTCTAGTTCATCCCGTTGGTTGTCAACATTAATTTAAGCGGTATCATAACGAAAATGACCACTTTTACAACCATATTGACAAGCCAATTTGAAATCATCACTAGCCTAGTACGCAAGAAGCCCTATGATAAATCGGTTATTGATTGGTTGGTGAATTGATGATGCAACTCCAAAAAACAAAACTCCCCCTTGCGCTCATTGTGATAACGATCTTGGCAAGCCTCCCTCGCCTCATCCAGCCCGGCTTAATGAATTTATCCTGGGATGAATTGAACCTGCTCTTTTGGGCGTTGCGCTTGGCACGTTACGGCGAATGGATCTGGATTTCTAATAACTGGTTAGGGTTCATCGCCAGTTGGATTCCCATAAGTTACCACTCCCCCCTGAACAATTACGTGGTTGCACTGGCGTATGCGGTCAATGGGCATCCGCTTTCCCCGCGCATCTTGATGGGTATCTTCGGCACGTTAGCGGTGGCACTCACCTTCACCTACACCAAACGTTACTTTGGAAGCCATGCAGGATGGATAGCTGGGCTATTGTTCGCCTTCAATCTAGGCTCCATCGAATTAGCACGCCACGTCCTCAACCCCAACCTTGCGCTCCCCTTCTTAGGCGGCTGGGCATTCACCGCTTTGGTGGGCTACTACGATCAACGACGCTGGGCACAAATCACGCATTGGGTCTTGCTGGCATGTGCGATTCAGTTTCAGCCAGCCAACATCATGCTTGCCCCATTCTCGCTGGCGTTGGTTGCCCTAGCACTTTGGCATCACCGCACGACATGGCACACCCTGCTTCAACAGACCTTGATTGGGTGGCTGTTGGGCGCACTAACCTTGATTCCGTGGATCATTGGGAGTTTACAGGAATCTGAAGGATTGATGCAGAAGGTCATCTCTGAAGAGCAATACGGCTTCAACTGGACAAACCTCAATCAAATTGCTTGGGCGGTTTGGGGGCAATTTGTTGAGTTAGTGGGTGGCATTAGCTTCCATCATTTGCAACGTCTTCCGCTCACACCCATACCCACTTTGGCATGGGATCGTCCCCTTTGGATCATCGCTACACTTGGCTATGTCGCCTGTTTGGGAACGCTCGTATACGGCATGCGTAAAGGGAAGGATGGCATTCCTCTAGCATTTTTATCAGCGGTTTCGTTAAGCATCCCGTTGTTGACTTTTGTACTGGCGGGTGAAAAAGCACAGAGTTACTATCAATTCGCTGTTCTATTCGGGGTATTCCCTGTTTGGGGGTATCTATTGGGGCACGGTATCCAACAAAACAGATTCACCCGTATCATGGCAATCGGGATCATCGGGGTGTACATCGGTGTTTCCAGCATCCAATATCTTGAGACACACCGATGGTATCAACAAGAAGGCTGGTATCAACCGTTGATGGCTCCTATTCCCGTCTTCCGCAACCAGTTAGAAACATGGGCGGCTGATGGTCAAGTCATCATGGTGGTGGATACCCACGACAGCAAGTATTATGATGCCGACGCTCAACGCTACTTCTGGACGGTCTTGGGTGAAGGGCTACCCCTCCGCATCGTGAATCGCTTCACTGAACAGGGTATTCCCATTCCCGCCAACGGGGCAACGCTAGTGAGTTTAGACGGCGGGGCAACACTCCCCCAACTACCGATGCAGGGGCTACAAACCAGCGGACAAACTTCTGAAGGGCACGCGCCTGTCTTCCAGTCAGGACGCTTGAGCATGGCGGATGTTCCAGCATTGACGCTGTTGCCAGAAGGGGCAAATCGCTTCGCCAATGGGGTGACGATACTGGGCGCATACTGGGATGTCATCCCGCAACAAAGTGGCGACCTCGCCCGATTAAATCTGTTATGGCATCCTGCTGATCCTACGCCCCTACACAATCAGTATCACTTCTCATTGCGTCTCATGAATGGTGAAACCACCGTTGGGCAACGCGACTTACGCTCGCTAGATTTAGAATTATGGCGACCAGAAGATACCGTATTGAATCCGTTTGAGTTGACTGTCAATGAACTATATGATCCATCTAAACCCTTAAGCGTCCTGTTGTTGATGTATCGTTATGAGGACACGGGGGGGATTGGTGCGGTGAACGCGGAGGGCGTGGAGGTTGCGCCGTGGGTGATCTTGAAGGGGTAGGACGGGGCAGGGCAGGGCATACGATTCAACCCTGCCCACCTTAGATTATGCTTTGGGTGTGCGTGGTTCAATCGGCATGATGCTGAGACGACCATAGGCAATGAAAAGAGCCAAGCCTCCAAGCACCGCACTGGGGGCAATGTTACCCCATTCAGCGCGGATGCCGTGCGTGATCGCCGCACCCACCATCGTCAGTGCCAACCCAATCGCCGCAGCAGGGGTCAGGATGGGCATGATGCGCGTTAGAGCAGGCAAAATTAAGCCAATCCCCCCCAGCACTTCCAATACACCGATGGTCAAAATAATGGGCGCGGGGAACATCTCCGCCCATTGCATCCCTTGACTGACAATCAAGGTATCATACGGGGTGGTAATCTTCGCTATGCCAGCACCAATAAAGGCAACTGCCAAAAGAACTTGTATGATCCACAAAACATATTTCATGTTGTTATATCCTCCTAAAATAGGTCAATGATCCCAATATATCCAATAAACGGACTACTGTCCACTTATGGAGTGTAGAATTTTCGTTAGAGAGTTATTGCTGTGACGAGGATAAAAGAGATGCCATCACGGCGATTGCCTCATCCATATTGTCTGCAACCCGCACCCGTTGTTTGGCAATGGGGATCACTTGCCCTAGCAGATGGGTCAACTGACGAATAGTCTTATCTTGCGTCACCACCACGGCGATACCGGCATTCGTTGGGCGTGACTGAAAAATGCTTGTTAGATGTTTGATGCCATTCCCACTTGGTAGGCGCAAGCTGTCGCTTAGATCCACGATGGCAGGGATGAGACGTGGCGCGAGGGGGGTGATGATTTGCCCAGATTCCTCCACTGCCCATGTGAACTCAATCCATGACCACGGATAAACAAATCGAAATAAAAGGACTTGCTCAAAATTGGAATGCCATTTTACGCTGACCGTCATAATGTGTTCTAACTCCTGCTAACGTAACCGCTTAGATTGCTCCTCGGTGATCTTCATGATCGTATCCGAAGCATAATATGACCCATAACCATTGCCATAGTATCCCTCTTGGGTGAGGTCAGCGCGATTCAAGACCACCCCTAACACGCCTTGCCCCACGTTTTGGAAACGCTCTTTCGCCCGTAAGGCGGCGTTGCGTCGCGTCTTTTTGGCATCCACCACCAATAAAGCGCGAGCATTGGTTGAACCTGCCAAGACTAGGCTATCCGATACAATCAAACATGGGGGAGTATCAAAGATCACCACATCCACATGAGGAGATTCCTGAAATGCTTTGACCAAGCGACGCATCAAAACCGACCCCAAAATCTCATTGGGATTTTGCGGGACAAACCCACTTGTAATCACGCGCAAGCCACTTACCCCTGTACGCTGGGCAGCACGGTTCAAATCATCCGCTTGGCTCACATCGAGATGTTGCGGTTGATAACCCTCTTTTAAGGGTTGGGCATGAAGCAACGAGGTTAGCCCTATTTCATTGGGCAAATTAAAAATCCGATGCACCTTCGGACGACGCAAGTCCGCATCAATTAACCATACCCGCTTGCCAGCTTGTGCTAGGGAGAGTGCCAAGTTCACAGAAGTCAGGCTTTTGCCTTCGCCGGGTGCAGTGCTGGTTAACAAGAAAATCTTTTGCCCGTTCTCTTCCATCGCAAAAAGTAAGTTAGCGCGGAGCGTATTGTACTCCTCCACCACGCGAGAGAAGGCGGGTTGATTGATGATGAGGCGCGGTTGATAGCCTTCACGGCGATTCTCTTCAATGATGGAAATCACCCCGAACACAGACAGTTGAAGTGTTTGAGTGACTTCATCAGCAGTACGGTAGTGATCGTTCAAGTATTCAAAGACAATCGCAATGACCGCCCCCCCTGCCGCAGAAACCACCGCCCCAATCAAGATGGCAATCGCGTTATTGCCGCTGGGGCGTTCGGGCACACGCGCCGTTTCCACCACTTCCAACGAATTGGTACGCGCCTGTAAGCTGGTGACAATTTGGGTGAGGTCAACAATATTGGAAGAGAGTTGATTGATCTGATCGCGTAGCGCGTTGCGCGTGTTGTTCAATTCAGTCAAGGTGGCAAGATCAGACGTGGTTTCAATCGTGCCACTCACAGCATCCAGTTGGGTGCGAAGCCCCTCGCGCTCAGTTTCCAGATCGCTAATCTGTGTGCCAATGAACTCAATTTGTTGTTGATCGGTCTCATCAAGATTGGGGCTAATCTGTAACAAACGGTTCGCTAATTCGTTGGCGATATTGGCAACCAAGATAGGATCATCAAAGGTTACTTCCAGCCTCAATAATGAAGTTGAGGGCAAGATGGTGGCGCGGATTTTGCCCTGTAACCGCGCAGGATTAAGCGATAAGCCCAGTGCGTTCACCGTGTCTTGAGCGATGTCATACGACTTCACCAGTTGGGCATAGGTTTGTGCCAGCTCTTCTGCCGCGCGAATATCATTTACTTCTGGATCAAGATTATTAACGCTGTTGCCAATCAGGATGGTGGTGGAAGCGCGATACACTGGTGGACGGGTGGCACGGTAAACAAAGGTCGCACTGGTGCCCACCAATACCATCACCACAATCAACCAAAGCCACCGCCGCAATACTCTTACATAATCCCCAAATTCCATAACAACCCGCCTCCACAGCCTTCATACATGCTTTATATAGTGCATGACCTACTGTGCAGTAGTATAGTAATTCTCAAGCTAAAATTCCATCCTACCGCGCTTCGCTTGTGAGGCGACCTCATTCCCCTAAAAATTTGCACCAATCATGATAAGGGTGCGTTATACTGAAATTGTGCTAGATGAGGCGAGGAGTGCTTTACGTCTATGCGTCGTACTGGAGCGCATCCGTAAAGCACGGTCAAATAGCGATCAGGAGAAGTAAGGTGGCATTAAAGATTTTTATTAAGTTTGCGATAAAAGTAATAGCATGGGGTGAATAATCATGGAATCAAAATTGGTATCCATCAGTCAAAATATTAACGATGAACAGCGAGACTATGATTATTTGTTTGATCTATGTGCGAAGTTTCGTTCCGTAAAAAATATGGATATTGTCTTTGATTTTACAGGTTGTCGATTCCTTCGTCAAAATGCTGTTGCAATTCTTGGCGCACTGATACGGTTGCTACGGCAACAGGGAAATACAGTGGACTTCCGACGTGAAACTATTGAACAAAGTGTTCGTATGAATCTGTTGCAAAATGGATTCTTGTATGAGTTGGGATTAGGTGGCTCTCCCTGGAATGGCAACTCAATCCCATATCGTGAAGATACGACTATGGCTGAAGATGATTACGCCGATTACTTGTCTGAAAAATGGTTGGGTAAGGGCTGGGTCAATGTCAGTTCAAACCTGCGCGATCACATTGTCATGCGTGTGATAGAGGCATATATCAACGTTTTCGATCATGCACAATCGCCCACTGGGGTAATGACTTGTGGACAGTATTTTCCAAAAATGGGCGAACTCAGAATAACGATGGTAGATATGGGAGTAGGTATCCCACATCCCGTTCGGGAATATTTGAAACAGCCAAGTATGACAGCTGAGGATGCCTTGAGATGGGCATTTGCACCGACAAATACAACCAAAGACCAGAATAATTTTGCACGTGGCAATGGGTTGAAACTCCTCAAATCCTTCATGGAGGA
The DNA here is from genome assembly GCA_049318945.1 of Phototrophicaceae bacterium. GTDB lineage: Bacteria > Chloroflexota > Anaerolineae > Aggregatilineales > Phototrophicaceae > CAIRDJ01. The sequence goes on from JBMOEO010000004.1 coordinate 34,407, forward strand.
GAATCATGGCAAGCTAGAGATTTACAGCGAAAACGGTTATGCTTGTATTGATGATAATGAAAACCGATTCGAAAATCGTTCTTCTAGCTTTCAAGGAACCATTGTTCAAATCACACTGATTTGCGATACCGCTCACTACGCCCTACCAGAAGAGAATGATTATGACAGTGACGAATGGTTCTTTTAGATGATTGGAAACCTCATGAACTACAGCATAAAAGAAAACATTGGTGCCAACGGCATCACGTTACAAGATGGACAAAAAGTATATGATGAGATTCATCCACAATTGAAGCATGGGCAAGAAGTGATACTTGATTTTGCAGATGTGCGAATCGTTGCTTCTCCTTTTCTAAATGCTGCTGTTGGACAGTTACTTAGAGATATTTCGGCTGAGGACTTGAATCGCTATTTGAAGTTTACCAATCTACCTCCTGTCAAACGCCCGATTCTCAAGCGTGTCATTGACAATGCAAAAGAATATTATGGTAATGAACAGATCCGCCATGCTGTTGATGCAACGATAAGTGAGGAGGCGGGTAGCAACGATGGCGATTAAAGTCAACGCCAATGTTATCGACATCCGAATTGATTCACCACGATCTAACGACATGTTTTTTGTGGATACGAATGTCTGGTACTGGGTGGGTTATACAAACGCAAGTATCGGTGATGAATCTAATCAGAGTGTTAACTACCCAAAGTATGTTGGTGATGCGCTTTCTGCAGGTAGTTCATTGTATAGATGTACGCTTTCATTTGCCGAGCTGGCTCACAGTATTGAACGAAGTGAACGTACCATCTTCGAGAAATCAACAGGTAAACAGATCAAGCCAAAGATATTCCGTCATGATTATCCAAACGAACGCGCAAACATTCTTACAGAAATTGAAAATACATGGGTGCTATCTGATGGTATGACGGATGGAAATACTATCGAGGTTGATGTATCCGCTTCTATGGTGAGTGATACCCTAACGCGCCTGAAATCCGAAGGGCTTGATGGATATGATGCCTTCATGGTTGAAGCCATTTTAGCACGGGGGATCAAACAAGTCATAACCGATGATGCTGATTTCGGGCAAATCTCAGGGATTACTGTGTTTACAGCAAATGACTTTTTAATCAGACAAGCGACAAAACAAGGTAAAATTAGGAGGCGATAAATCACAAGGTGATTGCCATTGAGGATTGTTATCCGTCTTTGCGCACCCTTATGAGCCGAGAGGTATATTCGTCACGGATGTAGCTCACCCATGACGAACAGCGACGGTTTGACGGGAGATTTTATACGCTACTGCTGGCGAATCTTTTCGATCAGGGGTTGCAACTTCATCAAGCTAACCTCGTCCTTAAGGAAGGTCAGTGCTTCAACCGCACGTTCGATGTGACGTTCTGCCCATTCTAGTTGTTGGCGATTGAAGTAGTATTCTGCAAACGCAACATAATATGGCGTAGAAACGGTCAACTCGCCCTCATCAAATTCGGCAAGGTACGATTCCAACTCATGCCAGTTTTCTTCTGCGCTCGTTTGGTCAGCATGATGAACATTGATGCGGATCTCATTCAAGAAAGAAGCAACCGCCAAGTAGGAAGATTGGAATTGATCCACCATGTCCCATGCGTCATCATTGTAATCCCACGCGGATTGTAATTCGTTTTGTTCTAGGCACACCCTAGAAAGCACAGTATAGGCATAATGAACGGTATCCACTAAATCTTCACGTTGTAAATCCACCACAGAGGGATGCCCAAACAGCGCGACCGCCTGCTTTAAGGTGGACTCCGCCAATGCCCATTCTGCTTGTCGCACGTACACCACGCCCAAGTTAACCACGCTATCCATCAAAGGAGTAATCACCTCCACGTCGATGAGTTCGACGCTTTCAAAGTTATACTCGCCGATGATGGTCTGATATGCTTGTATCGCTTGTTGCGACTCCCCCATCTTCTCATAGGTCGTACCGATGTTGTTGTGGGCATAGACGTATTGTTCCCAGTCTTCCCCATCCGCATAGCGTTCTGCTACCTCGTGATAGATGTCGATGGCATCGGTGTATTGCTCTTGCATGACATAATACGCCCCCAAGATATTCTTAGCATACGCTTCGGTGAGGGGATCGTTGAGCATTTCCGCTTGGGTGATGCCAGCATCTAGCAAGTCAAAATCTTGGTCAGGGTCATAATTCCCTGTTAAGATGCGCTCATAAATTGGCGCAAGTTTTTGAATGAGTAAGCGTGATGCAAGTTTATCCGCCATAGTAAGTTCCTTGTTGTAAACGATGAATCTCTATTCTTGAATGGGTTGGTTGATAACGGGTTAAGCGTATGCGTCTTGAATGGACTGCACCAGCGCATCATGAATCTGCCCATTAGAAACCACAACAAATGTATTTGCGTCTAACTGTTGCCCTAACGAAAAGTCCAGCGCGTTGCCATACATGTCGGTTACACGCCCCCCTGCCGCTTCAATGACTGCCACGCCAGCGGCATGATCCCATATCTTCTCTTTGTAGTCGCGCTTGGGGGAAAGGCGCAAGTAGACATCTGCCTCTCCTGCTGCGATCATGGCATATTTATCCTGCCCATCCATGCGTTCAATGATTGGCTCAACCACCCCTGCGCGTTGATAGATACCGCTAATCATGGCGTGGTCGGCGTGGTCGCTTTCAAAACTTTCTGCCGTGATGTAGCCGTCGCTGGGCAACCGTTTAGAAACGTGTATCCGTGTGGCTTCGCCCCCTGCTAGGTCAGTTTGCCACGCCTCCCCATTGAGCGCATAGGTCATACGTCCCAAACCGCTGGGGCTAGAATAGCCGGGTGAACCCAGTGCCCCTGCAATGGGGCGATGATCTTCTAGTAAGCCGATTGCAATGGTATAACGCCGTTGCCCCAAGAAACCCTTAGTGCCATCAATGGGGTCAATCACCCACTTGTGCAAGGTGTCACGGTTGCGCCCATAATCCATCCACCCGATTACCTCTTCCTCCGTAACGGACTCCCCCAACGTTTCGGATACCAACGTCACCACACGCTGGCGTTGATGAGGTTGTAACCCGCTCAAGAACTGTGTGCTACTCTCTTCGGCAATCACGCCATCATCGGGGAAATGCAATGCTACAGCGCGACACAGGATCGCTTGAGAGCCATAATCCGCAATGGTGACGGGTTCACGTCCGGGCTTTTCAGCTGGGATGACATCGGTTTGTTGCACACGACGGCAGAGGCTACTTGCCAATTGGACAGCATCGAGAATAGGTTGGAAGCGTTCAAGCGTTATGGGCATGGGAATCCTTCAGCAAGGTGCATGAAATATTACGCCACATTATAAACGCATATAAGTTTTTGTGAAGAAGATAAAAGCGCGGGGTCAAAAAATCTCCCGCGCTTTTGGGTGGGGTTTAATGGAGGGAAGTGCCGTATAAGCGTTCACGCAGTCTTTGCTCCAATTGGAGAATCAATTGATCGCACGCCACATTTTTAACTTTGTTCTGATTGATGGCGTGATTCATGCAGTCGATGAATTGTTGCATCACTTCTTGGATGAAGGTTTCCACTGAATAGCCGTTTGCTTCAATGGTGTTTGCCAGCAGTTTGCCGTCACACATCACATGACGCAACGCCTGCCCACTCATGCCGGTGTAAGTGGCAACCAACGTGGTGAAAGTGGATGGATCGGAATAAGTGGATACGGGGTTCATGGGAAGTTCATCTCCTTCAATTCTTGGGTATGTTTAAGCGTCTTGATTGCTTTTAGCATCCCATCAGGATGTAACCGAACTTCCCTGATTATGTAAACACTTTGTCAACTTTGGTGCATCCATACTATTCAAAATGCTCGAATGCCTGCTCAATGAAGTAACGGGCAAACGCCTCAGCACGCACCTGATGCACTTGCCCTTGTCGGTCAAGGTAGGCAAATTGTTCCGCTTTGGCAACATAACCAACTTCTAATAAATTAGGTGAGGGTATGGTGGACACGTCCGCAAGACGTTCGTAATAACCACGTTCGGTTTCTAAGGCTATGTGTAGGGTTGCTTTGGAGATGCCTGTGTGGGTTTCCATTTCGGGGCTAGGGAAGCCGAAGAAAAATAAATAGCGAACAGCATTTTCTGACCGAGCATCTGTGGTTCGATAAAGGCTAAATCGGAAATACCATGTGCGTTTAGACGGACGATGAGCACACAATTCTTGATACTTCTCATACTCTAAGCCATCAAATTCCCTGAAGCCAATCCGCTTAGATGATCCTTGTTGGGTGGCTAGGTTGGTATATTCTTGTGCCAATTGTTTCAAATAGCCCTTCAATAAACCCATCGCCTTCTCAAAGATTTCATACTCACCGCGCAGTTGTTGATCGTCTTGATACAATAGCTTATGTAAGAATTGCTCGCTTTCTAGTTGATTCTTGGTGGCGTATTCATAAACCTCAAAGCTCTCTAAAGCAGACTCTAAAACTAAACGAATGAAAGAGGATAAGTCCCCTGCTTGGGTCTCTTCTAAGGCATCATAGTAACGATGCCGATCATCTTTGGTCAGGATGACCAGTGGGTAGCCACGGCGTATCAAAATCAGATTCATCAATAAGCGTGCTGTACGCCCATTTCCATCTACAAACGGATGAATATACACAAACCATACATGCGCAATACAAGCCAAAATCAACGGGTCATCTTGTGCGGTGGAATCTTCATGAGAGATACTTTCCAGCCACTTCCCAAAATCATCCATCTCTTCATTAATCCGTGCTGGGTCTGGTGGGGTAAACTGAGAGCCAGAGATGCGTACTTGTATGGTACGAAACCGTCCCGCGTTTCGATCATCAACACCACGTAGAACAACACCATGCAGTTCTTTAATATCACGTATTGAGATGCCCTCTTTGCTTTTAACCAACACCTCAAAGAAATCAAGCGCGTCGGAAAGATTGCGTGCCTCCATACTATCCTTGAGGGGCTTACCCGTCAAAGTGAGTCCTTGCTCAATCACCATTTTGGTCTCGCCAATGGTGAGCGTATTCCCTTCAATGGCATTAGAGTTATAGATTTGTTTAAGCCGAAAATATGCTTGTAGATGCGCCAGAGATTCGGGGGACAATGTACCGATTAACGTTCGCATTGCACCGATCCGTTCTCTTAAGTCGGTCAATGGCTTGCTCAAATTATGGTCATACTCATAAGGTGTTTGTGAGACTGGTTGATAACGATTTTTATTCATGGGTGATTTTCCATAATTCGTATATCTATGTTGATTGATAATGGCTATTCGATTTTGATGAGTGTTTAGCGGAAGGTGATACGGCGGTAGAGATCAGACAGGCGCAGGTTCACCCCAATACTTCGCAACTGGAGGACGCTATCCAGTCCAATGAAGTCCATGACCGACCACCCCATCGCGCCTGCTTGACGCGCGTAATGCACCACATGAGGCGTACCCGTTTCCACCAATACATATTCATTCAAGCTGGCAATGCCCCGATACCCATTCAATTTATGGGTTTGATCGTGTTGGGCAGTGCTGGGAGACAACACCTCAAAAATCACCTGTGGGTTCAACAATGTATCGAACACCCCCTCCATGAAGATGGGTTCATCACACACCACCGTTACATCAGGGTATACATACGCATTGGCATAGGGCATATACACGCGCATATCACTTGGGTAGACATCGCACGACTGCAACGGGGGTTGATTGTTCAAGGTGGTGATGAGGTTGCCCACGATCAGGTTATGCGCTTTAGACGCGCCACTCATCGCCACCACTTCCCCATCATACCACTCATGCTTGACCGGGCTAACGCGCTCATTCTCTAAGTAGCTTTGTGCGCTCACACGCTTGACCGTCACCATATTATGAGGATGCCCCCTTCAAACCGACCAAGCGATAGACATCACGCAACAACAGGTTCACCCCAATACTTCGCAACTGGAGGACGCTATCCAGTCCAATGAAGTCCATGACCGACCACCCCATCGCGCCTGCTTGACGCGCGTAATGCACCACATGAGGCGTACCCGTTTCCACCAATACATATTCATTCAAGCTGGCAATGCCCCGATACCCATTCAATTTATGGGTTTGATCGTGTTGGGCAGTGCTGGGAGACAACACCTCAAAAATCACCTGTGGGTTCAACAATGTATCGAACACCCCCTCCATGAAGATGGGTTCATCACACACCACCGTTACATCAGGGTATACATACGCATTGGCATAGGGCATATACACGCGCATATCACTTGGGTAGACATCGCACGACTGCAACGGGGGTTGATTGTTCAAGGTGGTGATGAGGTTGCCCACGATCAGGTTATGCGCTTTAGACGCGCCACTCATCGCCACCACTTCCCCATCATACCACTCGTGCTTGACTGGGCTAACGCGCTCATTCTCTAGGTAGCTTTGTGCGCTCACACGCTTGACCGTCACCATACCGATTGATTCCTCATCTCTGTTAAAAGGCATTCTATCATGGTTATATTTTACCAAGATCAAGTAAAGTGCTTTAGGAAACTTGCATAACCATGCCGACACTCCCATAATAGTTGTTATAGATCGTCTTGATTGGGGTATCATTTCATGCAATCGCTCTATTCCAAAGTGATTGATAATCGTTATGAGATTGAACGTGAGATTGGGGCGGGCAACATGGGCAAAATCTTTCGCGCCTATGACCGCCTACAAGGGCAGATTGTTGCCCTGAAGCAGGTACAGCTACCCAGCAATACGACCTCCCCAACTGACAGCATCACCGCCACCAACTATCGCCTTGCCCTCACGCGCGAGTTCCAATTGCTGGGAACACTCAGTCATCCCCATATCATCCGCGTCTTGGATTATGGCTTTGACATTGCGGGGCAACCTTTTTACACGATGGAGTTCTTGCGTGATACTCGTAATATCGTCCACTATACCCAAGATAAACCGCAAGCAGAGCGCATCAAACTTCTATTAGAGACCATCCAAGCCCTCGCCTATTTGCATCGGCGCGGAATCATCCACTGTGACTTGAAGCCGGACAATGTGCAAATCGTCAATGGGCAGGCACGCATACTCGATTTCGGGATTGCCTTAGCGAGTGAGAACACCAACGCCACAAGCCTTTCTGGCACGCCTGCCTATCTAGCACCCGAAATGTTACGCAACCGTACCGCCCCACACATCGAGAGTGATCTATACGCCTTTGGCTTGATTGCCTATGAGGTTTTGGTGGGCACGTTCCCCTATGCCAATGATACCCTCCCTGCCCTCATGCGCGATATTGTGTATAAGGTGATTGAGCCGTCTGATATTCCCTTAGAGAAACCGCTACAAAAAATCATTGCGCGGATGCTAGAGAAAGACCCGCTACGACGATATGGGAATGCGCGTTCGGTTGCCACCGATTTACAGGCAACCTTGCCCAAAGGGTATATATCCGAATCCCTCAGCATTCGGGATAGCTACTTGCAAGCGGCACAATTCATCGGGCGTGACCAAGAACTCAACACGCTTAAAGATGCTTTGAAAAAAATCATCCGTCGTTACAACAATCCGCCTCAAGGGAGTGCGTGGTTGATTGGTGGAGAAAGTGGCGTGGGCAAATCACGCTTATTAGAGGAGATTCGGATCGCCGCATTGGTGGAAGGGGCATTGGTTTTGCGTGGGCAGAATACCGCTAAGGGATCACCCTATCAAATGTGGCGTGACGCGCTGACTCGGTTGTTACTCTTCACCCCGAAAAACAGTTATGACCCTCGCCCACTCAAAGACATTGTGCCCGACCTTGAACGCATCCTCCAAACCACCCTCACCCCATTAGATGAGTTTGACCAACGGGAGCGTTTAAGCCATCTCAACGGGGCGATACTGGATATTTTCCACGAACAAACGCGCCCCATCGTGATCCTCTTGGAAGACCTACATAATGCCCACGATAGTTTAGACCTGTTGCAACAACTCACACAGTCCATTGCGCAACTCCCCCTGATGGTGATTGCTACCTTTCGCATTGATGAAAAACCTAAGCTACCCACCCTGTTTCCCATGATGACCTATCTACAACTGGAGAAACTGAACACCCACGAAATGCGCGACTTGGCAGTCTCCATGTTGGGGAGCATTGGACATGATAGCCGTTTGCTAGAGCTACTAGAGCGCGAGACCAATGGAAACGCCTTCTTCATTGTAGAAGTCGTGCGTGAGTTGGCTGGGCGATTCGGTGGGCTAGATCAAATTTCTATCAAGAACCTACCCGATTCTGTTGTATCGGGTAGCGTTAGTTCAATCATTGAGCGTCGCCTGTCCCAGATTCACCTAGACTTTCAGCCCATGTTGCGCCTTGCCGCGGTGTATGATCGCTTCATTGATCTGGAGTTGTTGCAAGCAGTGGATGATGAGATGGATTATGACGCTTGGTTATTCACCTGTGCTGATGTGGCAATCCTAGAGCGTTATGAAGGCGTGTGGCGTTTTACACATGATCGCATCCGTGAGGCAATTCTAAATGTGTTGGATGAAAACGAACGTCCGCGCTTACACCGCATGATTGCTGATGCCATCGAGGAGACCTATCCGCAAGATGAATCGTTCGCCTCGCGTTTGTTTTATCACTGGCAAGAAGCCGGCTACACACGTAAGCAAGGCATCTATGCGCACATTGCCGCCCAGCACGCCTTAGCAACTGCCCAGTTCAATGAAGCGCACTACTACTATAAAGAAGCGTTGCAAGTGTGTGAGCCGTCTGAACGTCCTAGCATCCTACTAGGCTTGGGCGATTTACACTTTCAGGTTGGAGACTTGCCCCGCGCCTTGCATTATCTCAAAGAAGCACAATCCAACCTACTCACCAGTACCGAACGTGTGCATGCCTTGTTGGTGCTTTCCGAGATTTTCATCTTAGAGGGAGAATTGCCCAAAGCGATGGATCTACTGAACCGTGCCTACCGCTTAAATAAGCACGAGAACGTTAAAGGCATTCTCCCACGCTTGGTGACTGCATCAGGTGTGGTACACCTACTTAGCGGAGATTATCAGCAAGCACAAGCTAGTCTTGACCAAGCCATCCAAATGAGCCAGAAAACAGACGACCAACGTCAACGCTTGCGAGCGTGCCTATCTATGGCAACCCTCAAGCTGTATCAGCATCAACCAGCAGAGGGGCGTGAACTCATCCGTTGGGTGCATGGCAAGGCAAAGCAACTCAATGATACCGAGTTAACTATGGCATCTGTTGGATTGTTTGGAGATTTCGCGCTTGAAGACAACAAGCCCGTAGAAGCAGAACAGCATTTCACGCAGGCATTGACGATGGCAGAAAATATCGGAATCATCCTCCCCATTCCGTGGTTCTTGTTGCAGATTGCCTTTGCACGGATGAAGCTCAAGGATATGGTCAGCGCAACGCGGAGTATTAATGAGGCGATTGATCGAGCGTGGCATTTACGGTTGTTGCCAGAATTGGTGAGTGGATTGTTATATCATGCTCACCTGCAAAGCTACTATGGAAAGCTGCAAGCGTATCTACCGATGGTGAACTACTTACAACATCTTTCCCGTTTCAACGCTAAAAATCAGTGGGTGCTAAACAAATTGTTGAAAGAATGGGCAATCACCCCACAACAACTTGAACACATCCCCTATGATCCACAACAATATCCGGATCTACATGCGTTAGTCGTTGAGATACTTGGCTATGATCCGGACACAATCGGTTAAGATCAGCCCATGTCTGAGGGGTGGGCAATCCCCTCAGCACAGACTGAAAGAAGGGGGACAACAAGGGGTAATAAGTTTTAATAACCACATACAAGGGCGGGAAAACTTGTATGGATTCAAAAACCGAGTTTGCTGTAGTAGAAGGTTGGTTTGGTTTGACACAACATCTACTGACACTTAAAGCATACTCCCCTACCTTTTAAGAGACAAGCGGTTCAAAACAAGCACCGATTAAAATCACCCAACCTTTGTTACCTTTGTCATCTAACCTACCCAGATATGCACTATCTTTGAGACAATGAACGCACACTTTCCAAGTTAAGGATTCAAAACCATGCGACAACCTTTAATCGGCATTACCACTTACGGACGCGCAGAAAATCATATCGAGACAAAAGACTATCGCGCATACTACTTTACCCCCACTGACTATGTTGATGCGATCCGTGCTGCCGGCGCAGTGGCGGTTTTGTTGGCACCCGGCACCCATGTTGAACGCGCTACACTGGAGGCATTCTCCGGCTTTGTGGTGATTGGCGGAACGGATATATATCCGGGACGCTATAACGGAAATGTCGCCCATGAGAAGGTTTTAGTCACCGACCATGAGCGCGATCAGTTTGAGTTGAGTCTTATTCACTATGCGAAGCAATATAACATTCCCACTTTGTGCATTTGTCGTGGCATGCAGGCATTGAATGTGGCGCACGGGGGCACGCTCATTGAGCATTTAATGGATGAAATCGAAGTGGATATTCATGGGGCAAGCGTGCACGATTGGCTCATTCATCCTGTAGAAGCGACACCCCACTCACGAGTACAACAGGCAATGGGAACGACCACCGCACAACCCTACTCGGCACATCATCAAGCTGTGAAAACGTTGGGGCAGGATTTAGAAGTCACCGCGTTAGCACCCGATGGCATCATTGAGGCGATTGAATGCACCGATCAGAATTGGATGGTGGGGGTACAATGGCATCCGGAGAAATCTGCTGCCGATGATCCCACACAACAAGGGTTATTCAACATGTTGGTGCAACAAGCACGCACACGCTAAACCCAGCGGAACATTGAGTGGGTATACCACGATGGTATACCCACCTGACCAATGACCCGTATTCCAACCGAATTGAAGTTTGTCCACACAATCTATCAGGGTATGGTTTGTATCCATGCCCTCTATTGTTTGGGCATTCCTCAACGGATTGAACAATGTAAGGATGTGTATCGGGGATGCTTATTTAGTTTCTGTTTTAATCGTAAAGAAAACATAAATACCAACAATACACTCTTTTACAATTTAGCAAATTATCGGCGAATTGTCGGTTGAATTTTGTGATAATCCCGTATGAATGCTGTAATATATCTATACGTCTCCACAAGGATTATTCGACTGGTTGACCTTTCGGATTCGGCAGGGGTTGCACCCACGCAACGCTACACAAGATTAACACCAACGCCCCCCATATCCACAGCGAGTGTCGCTCTCCTAAGATCAGCATCCCCCAAAACACCCCAGCAATCACGACCAAGAAAGAGGTTAAGCTGGCGAACACCGAGCCGGCACGACGGATGAGATACACATAGCCAATGAACGCGCCCGACGACCCCACCCCCAAAGCAATCATCGCCAACTCGGCATCATCTAAGGGGACAGTTAAAAAGGTGAATTCACCACTCAAGATATTCGGGATCATCATGACCAACGCTGCCACGCCAAACCCCACCCCCGTCACGGTGATGGGCGCGGGATTGTCCTTAAGCCAGATGGAAAAAGCAATGTTTTCTACGGCATAACACACTGAGGAGAACAACGCCACCAACACCCAAAAGACATCGCTCCGATCTTCTAGGCTCCCACTGGGAACGACAATCATCAACACCCCCACAATGCCCATCGCTAAACCGATCATCTTTGCGGATGAAAACCGATCTAAGCCCAACGGGACACTTAACAACAAAGTGGCAATGGGAATCACGGCGGTGGATAAGGACAGCACACCAGCAGAGACCAACGGTGCGGCGGTATAGTAGATGATATTCGGGATGGAAACTCCCACGATGCCAACCACACACACCAAGTAACTCAATTGGCGCGTCCAAACGAGCCGTTCCCCCGTGAACCACCCAATCGCCAACAAGCAACAGGTTGCCACCACCGCTTGCCAAAATGTCACCGTAAAAGAGTGCGCCCCTGTACGGGTGGCAATCACGCTCAAGGTAAAGCTAAAGCCCCATATTGCTCCCACCACAATCAACCACATGGTGTAACGAATCCGTAATGAACGGTTTACCATCTTGCTTCCTTATGTATCGCCAACTTGGCAGATTGTATCATGCTCACAACAACAAAAAAGCCACCCAATGGGGTGGCTTCATGTAGATTCACAAGTGAGGAAGAGAGGGTTTATTGCCCGCTCATGGACAGCACCTTGCCGATTGTGCGCCAGATGATGCTACCATCTAACAAGGGGTTGGCATGGCGCACGTAGTATAAGTCATATTCCAGTTTACGCCGTGAATCCTCATCGTTAGAACCGTAGGGATAACACACCTGCGCCCACCCCGTTAAACCGGGGCGCACCACTTGGCGCGTGTTGTAAAAGGGGATCGTTTGCATCAAGCGTTCGATATGCTCTGGGCGTTCTGGGCGGGGTCCAATGATGGACATATCCCCAACCAATACGTTATAGATTTGTGGCAATTCATCCAAGCGCGTTTTACGCAGGAACTTCCCCACTCGTGTCACGCGCATATCATTCTTTTGAGCGAACACCGCGCCAATCTTAGACTCGGCATCCTTCACCATCGAACGGAATTTATAAATGCGGAACAGTTTGCCGTTACGACCAACGCGCATCTGCGAATAGAAGATGTCGCCGGGGGTATCTAGCCGAATCGCAAGCGCGATCACGGGGAACATCAGCGCAAAGATCAACCCACCCACCACCGCCAAAGTCAAATCAAAGACTCGCTTGAAGGGGCGATACACATCAAACATGGATTCCACGCGCGAGGGCAAAACAATTTGCCAGTGCATGTTGATATGGTCAACTGGCACCGAATGGGTCAGCTGCTCATAGAGCAACGGCATGGGCAAGATCGCCACGCCACGCTCATAGGCGGACATCAACTGCCCTAGCAAAACATCACTCAAAGGGGTTTCATTTGCCAAGACCACTTCCGAGATGTTCAACGCCCCCACCATGCGAGCGTCAATCTTGCGATACCCCAGTTGGCTAGGGTCATTGGCATCGGCATCTTGAATGTAGCCGACGATCTCATACGAATCATCAGCATGGTTCAAGATGGCGTGGGTGATCGTTTTGGATGCCTTGCCACAACCAACAATCGCCACGCGACGCACTTGGGTGGTGATGTGTAGCAATTGCAAGCAATAGATACGCCACAGGGCAATCAACACGAAGGAGAGGCTGGCATGATACAAGACCAGCAAACGTGGTAAGGCAGTGCGTGGAGCAAAGAAGAAAATCCCCACATACACGACCAAGAACTGAATGGTGGTGATGGAAAGGTTTTGTACAGTCTTGAGGCGCGTCCGCACCGAGTTGAGGTTATAGAACCCGTTGGCATACGCCAAGAATAACCAGCTCAAACTTAATAAGGGAAACCAAAATAAATTCTCTTGAATATAATCTAGGGTGAAGTTTGTGCTAGAAGTCATCGTCCACAGTGCCAAACTCACTAGAATGGACACCATGATAACCAGCGCGTCCCCTAGCGCGATCATGCGCCGACGGTCATTGATCGCTAGTTGGCGCGTTTGCGTCGCTTGTAATTTAGAGATGGCTTGGGTGGTTTGGGTGGAGTGCTGTAACATGACAACCTCGCATTTCCTCATTCATGAATCTACAAGTAAATTCTATGTCATGCGGAAAAGCCGTTGCTACATAAAAAAGATAAACAGCGCGTTCGAGTTTACAAACCTATAGCCCTGATGCTAATGATTGGTTTGATATGCGTTTAATCTTAACCACCCCCTAACGCCCGTAAAACTAGATAACAACGTTCACGGAGGAGAACTGCTCCAGCGATACCACACTTTTAGCGCGGGGCTATACGTTCTTCACAATATAACACTTAATCAACCTGTTCGATGTGTTGCAGGTGAAAGCGTGCTTGTGGCTTGTACGGTTGAAAACACGAGGACGGAAGCGGTTCATGTTGCGTCACGTTGAGTTGAACGCGGTAGCTTTTTCCTTGTGCATCACTAAACATGATTTGCCACACATCCGCGCTAACCTGCTCGCTTGTTCGCCAAGTCAAGTCAGCATCAGCTAACAACTGTTCCTGTTTGCGTAAGAAGTATTCTGCTGCATTCACCCATGCTGAATAGGCAGTGCGCCCACGATATAGTGGTAACAGCACTTGGTCAGCACGAATCGCCTGTGCCAAAGAGGGGACTTGTTCCTCTGTGATATAGCCATACGTCACCCCACTAGGGAAAACAATCCCTGTCGAGGCGAAACGATGCCCACCAATATGGGTACATTGCCATGTATGAATCCCCTCTTGCGACTGGAACGCCTGATAAATTGGCAAGCCGAATTTTGCACAACACTGGTCACGCTTGCCGTTGGTACAAACTAAGAATAGCTTCTCATCGCTGGGGGATAGTTGGCTGTGCCCTTGAATGATCTGTTGTGGATCATACGAGAGCAACTCGCTATAGTCGTCAAAGGGTACATGATAGAGGGTTGGGCGGTGGGGCGTGGTATCTATGATATAGAATGAGCGCGTCGCACGTGGCTTTTCCGAGCGGATGAGCAAGGGGCGACTGCGAGGAATGCACCGTTGAGCATCGTGCAACCACGCTTGCACCGCTGGCGGCAAGTCATTATCCTCTAGTGCTTGGTTGCGCCATTCCCCATGATACTCCAAAAGCAACCATACCATCGCTTCTGAGGCTGTGCCGTAAGGTTCGATGCCCATTTGATACGATTGTTGAGAGCAAAAATCAGTTGACATGGTATCTTCCTATTCGATATGGGCTGGCTATCAGTTGAGCAAATTGTCGGAGGGGTTGGATAAACTACTTAACAGATTACGAAGTTGGGGGTCTAACTGAATGAGGATGGACAAGGCATGTTCAAGGCTATCGGCAAATTGTACGGGACAATTCACCAGTTTATAGAACATGATGATTGCCAATCTGCGGATACGGTTGTACTTCCCAATGTAGATGGTCATCCCAACTTTTGGACTAACAGGGTAAGTAGCGAATTGTTTGGTCTCGGTAGGTTTATACGGCATGCCACTCACCTCTTCAGAATCAATCAAGGTGTACACTACCGGGGCAGTGGATTGGCTGAACAATTCCATAATGCGCTCGATCATGCCATGTAGACGCGGATAGTCTAAAATGCCATCGTTCTTCATATAGATGATATGGTTAGGGAGATACCAGTCTACTTGATTTCGCACCATTTTAAGTTTTACTTCACATATCCACACATTGCACAATTGATATTATCATATACAACTATACTTAGATCAAGATGTGTATTCTCTCATTTGAGATATTTTTTACTAATGTATCCGTGATCGCTCCTGCGAAATGGCATTTTGGTCAGTCTAAAAGAGTGGTAGGTTGATAGTTTTGTAAGAGTGGTTGTAGCACCGCGTCGCGTTCCATGAGGAGGACTAGGGCATCTTCGATGGTATCGGCAAATTCCAGTTGGCTATTCACCAGCTTATAGAACATCACGATTGCCAATTTGCGGATGCGGTTATACTTCCCAAGATAAACCGTTATGCCAATCTTCGGGGAATGTGCATAAGAACCCAGTTGACGATACACAGTTTCTAAGTCAAAGGGTGAGCTGGTGACATCCTGCGAATCCACCAGCGTATGAATGGTCATTGCTGATGATTGGTTTACCATCTCGATGATGCGCTGGGAACGTTGGTGGAGGATGGTGTAATCAACAATCCCTGTTTGTTTGACATATATAATATGATCTTGCAGATACCATACAACATCATTCACAGCCATGATCGTTCCTAACCGTTGGTTTATTAAATGTGGCAATTATATATGAAAATACCCATCAAAATGACGGGTATTTTCACAAGATGTAAGGCTTAAATTATTAGCGCGAGCGTGGGCGCAAGAAGCGAATCACCACCCCAATCACCAACAAGATCATGACCAACGCCGTCACCACCAGCAAGAGATTAACAAATGCGGGTTGGGTGGCTTCTGCCGTTGTGATTTCATTGGGTGCCAAGGGGATGATCGGAATTTCGGTGGGTGTCACCGTAGGTACGACTACCGTAATCACGGGGGTGGGTGGCAACGCCTGTAAAGTGGCGTTGGGGGTTGTTTGTGCAGGAGCGGGCGTGGTGGTGATGGCAGCCACCGAGGTCGCAGCTTGGTTGGTAGCGATCTGAATATTTTCTGCGAACAAGTCTGGAACGGCTTGGAGCAATTCTTGTGGGCTAGACAAAACCTTGCTGTCAATCGGGTTGACATTGTTGGAGGTGACGAAGACCACATCCCCAGACAGTTCACGGCTATCAAATTGGCTATTGGCGATCGCATTAACGGCATACGCTTGCCCTTGTACGCCCGTGCCGGTTAGCACCAACACACTACGATTAGCGTTCCATGGCGAGATGATGCGTTGCAACACCCCTACCTCAAAGCCGGGCAACAAGCGATAGCTCACATCGTCCAGCTTTTGCTCTAGTTCATCTGAACCTTCCACAAACGGTTGAGGCAAGTTGGTATTGAGATCACGGATGAGCGGGTTCGTGGAGGGGCGACCAATCAAGATGAAGTTGTATTGCGTTAGGTCTACACCACTGGGCAACTCACCCACATTCAAGCGCGGGGTAATCCCCTCGCCACGCACGACCGACGCACCCAACCGCGAAAGCAAACGCATGGTTTGTTCGAGTTCTTCGTTGGTGGGGTTGGCTGGTAGATTAATCCACAAGTCGCTTAGGTTTGCCAACTGGTTGAACGGAGCAGGGAATTGGCTCACATAGCGATTGTTGGTGGCGTTGACACTGGCGGGCACATAGGACAGGTTCAAGGCAGAATCTGCACTCAAGGTAAACCATGCCAAGCCATCATCAGGAGTGAAGCACTCAAAGTCGGTGGTGGTTTCTAACAAGAAGGTGAGCGTGTTGTTTTGCCCAGAGATCACCACATTGGGGGGAATGGGAGCGCGTAATTGCTTCAGACCAGAAGCGGTTACTTGTGCGCCGTCTTCTTCGCTCAAGACTGTGCTTCCAATCGGGGTTTCATTCACCAAGACAGTAAAGGAAGAAATACCCGTTTCTAGCAAATCGCTATTGTTGAAGTAGACATCTACGTAAGAGTCATTCCCCAAAACCGTGCCGGCAGGGATCGCAAATTACGTGTCGAAGCGATTTGTACCCAAACCACGCAAAATCAAATCATCCCCAGAAATCCCCAAGTCAGCCAAGGTTAACTTGGCGGGGGCATAGAGATCGCTGCTAGTGCGGATGATGGAGCGGTTATCGGTGATAATCGTGAGCGGTCCGCTGGCTTGCAAAGGAGAGGGAGGACCCGCAACCGCTTGAGCGGCTTTGAGTACGCCTTCATCGGTCATCCCGCTGACCACCATGATCGCGCGTTGTTCGTTGCGTGGGTTCGCAATCAGTTGAACCACGCCGTCGGTTTCTGCTAGTGCCTCCCCATTAAAGCTGATGGCATCGTCCGCCATTTGCGTGAGCAACAATTGCCCGTTGTACAAATCAGCAATCAAGTTATTTTCAGCAGGAGTACCCACCATGATGATGTTGTTCTGGATATATTCCTCATCGGTGAGTTGTTCAGCAGTGCGCACTTTAATATCAACTTCGTTCCCACTCAAAAAGCCCAAGCCACCCACGACACTGGCAGCCGCATCTAGCATGTTTTGGCTGGGGTTAGCCGGCAAAACCAAGTAAGCCACTTCGCGCTCATTTGCTAACGGGAGGTTATAGAAGGGGCGCGGATACTGTGCAAGATTCAACAATGGGGACAACTCGCGGTATTCAAGGTGAATATAGGAGTTGGCGGCAGAGCTGGTGATGGAAGAGGAAATGCGCTGTTCACACGCATCTTGTGCGTTGAAGCGAATATCAAGGCGGTGCAACGCGCGGTTAGAATCCGCAAGGAGATCATTAGGCAAGACGATTTCAAGGCGTTGCTTTTGGTTATTGACCGTCTCGTTCAATTCCACCGAGCTAATCAAGCGACCATCTAAGCTGATCTCGATACTACTATTCGGGAGTACCGTATCCACAGGGGTGGCATTGTTCTGATCGTTCTTGGAGGTTTGGGTATAGGTTAGGTCTAAGAACAGGATGTTATTCCCGTCGATCTTCCAGTCATTGGGCAAGCGCAAGAGTAGGCTAGTGTTGCCCCCTGGTGAAGAAAGGGTGAAATCACGGAAGCGTAAGATGTTGAAAGGCGCGTCCTGTGCTAACAAGGTTTGTCCGGGATAGGGTGTGGATACGGGCAACAACACACTCGCGCCGGGGGTGGGGGTGATGCAGTTCACCGTTTGCCCATCTTTACACACTTCAGGAGTGGGTGTCACCGTCACCGCGCCAGATTGAATCGCTGCGGCGGGAGTGGTCAATTGGGCAACCGTAGTAGGAAGGGGTGTGGTGGTGGCAATGATTTGCCCGTTGTCATAAACGGGAACATTATCCAACGAGCCACTGATTGCTACCCCACTGGCAGCAACCCAGCCCTCAAGGTTGCCCGTGCGTACTAGATACCAATCACTGGCAAGGTTCACACCGCGCACATCCGCAATCGCTTGACGTGCCAATTGCCCCACCTGTGCCGCCTCTAAGCTAGACCCACCGCGTACATTGATGTCCGCAACCGAGATTGCCTGTGGAGGAATCTGTGCGCTTGTCACCGCTTGTGGGGTTAGCTCCCCAAGCGTTAAGCCTTCGGGGCTGATTTGTCGGATGTAAGGCGCGTATGCCCAACCAACATTGCCAGTTTCATCATAGGTGAAGCCCACCCATTCAGCATCTTCTTGGACATCAGAGATGATACATTCCGTGCCACCGGGGGCAATCGTGCCAATCACATTACACAAGAAACTTGCGCATTCGCGCCGTTCGGTGGGCACAACAATATCAATGACTTCGCAATCAATGTCTGCTTTAGAGTAGACTAGGTTTTCGCCACTGATGTATCCACCACTTTGTAAGCCCACCCAAGAAGTACCAAAGTAGCCATATTGGGTGACGCACACAATATCGTTCTCGCCGATGGTGCGCAAGACTTGTGCATCTGGCTGGGGTTCTTTACGGATGTTCAGCGTGCCATACGGTTGATGAGCATTGCAATATTGGAACGGATCAGCATCTTCGTTGGGCAAGCCCGGTTCAATCAAGTTTGCCAGTACATAGCCATCTTGTGCTGTTCCGTTGACGTTGACATCCACCATCAACCAATTGGGGTTATCATACGCCACCCCCCGCACACACACGCCATCGGCTGGAGTCAAGCTCCCGATTACGTCGCAGTTTTCCCCTGCGCATGAGCGCACTACCGCGCTACCGACTGAATCTGCGGTGTGGTAATTTTGACACGACAACGACTTTTCACTGTTAGATGCCATCAACTGTGGCAACAAGAACGCCGTCACCACAACCGCTATCAACAGTGTGGTGAAGATGATGGTCTTATTAGACTGATTTCGCATATTCTCTGTAATCCTTTTATGTGTTCAAGAATGCGTTGTTATTTGAATGCTTTTGCCACGCCATTGGCGAGGCTCTTGGCTTTCTCTTTAGCAATGACGGTTTGAGCAGCGATCGAGGTAGAAGCCATGAGTGCCAACCCAAAACGGAAATAGCGCACCCAGTCATCATGCAGAAAGATGCTGGTGATTAAATATGACATGAAACCGAATTGCACCCCACGCACCCACGGGATCATGTCTTCGCGCCCAACAGCCCGCAAGCCCGCTACCCCGTTTTGCGTTACAAGGTAGAAGGTTGCCAACATGCCACCGAACGACAGAATACCTATCAAGCCGGTTTCAGACATCACCTCAAGGTAGAGGCTATGGGCAGAACGTGCTTCTACGCGCGAGTCTAGCCCCAAGCGTTCTGAGTATTCTTGGTAGCTTTCCTCATAACTAGAATAGCCAATCCCTAAGATGGGGTGTTCAAGGAACATTTGAATGGCAACAACCGCCTCGCTTGTCCGCCCGGTGAAGCTGGCTTCGTTGCGCGTTTCAGACTGATTGAAGACACTGCCCAGCGTGCTGATGCGTTCCATATAGCCCTTAGGCAAAAACGGAATAATCGACCCGATCAAGATCGTCACGATACCACCCACTAAAATGATGTTCATCCGCCGCTCTAGGACGATCAAGCCCAACACACCTGCCATTGCCACCAACGCCGCCCGTGAGTACGTCCCCACTACAGCGATCATGATCGTGGCAGAAATACCTAGCCCAATCGTGCGGAGCATGGGGTTAGGATCAGTTAGCCCACGATAAATCGCAAATGGCAACACCAACAACAATATCTGAGAATAGTAGTTGGGATCATCCAGCGGACCCACTGGGCGGTTATTGTCTAGGTCTTCAAATACCTGATGGACGGGTGCTTTAGCAAAGCCGAAAAATTCGTTATCGTAGTCCCCCGTCACCACTTGGATGGTGGTCAAGGAGGAAAGGAAGAACGCCCCAATGATAATCACCCAGATCATGCGCTTGAAGTGTAGTTCGTTTTCCACCAACTGCACCAAGATGATGATGATGGCAATATCCTTGATGTAGTCAATCAAGTTGTCGAAGGCGATCCCAATTTTGCCAGAGGCAAACAACGTCACCACCGCCACCGCGGCATAGATCATGACGGAAAAGTCTAATGCCCCAAACACCAGCGGCTTCTTTTGGATGATTGCCCGCGTTCCGATCACCGCCACAAACGTTAAGGCAACCAGTAGCTTGTTGGTACTAGGGATGCCGAAGGCAACTTCCACCACATCAGAGGCATTCGTATAGATGGAAAAGACCAAGATATACATCGCCATCTCTGGGCGAACCACCATGATGGGACCGGCGACTACCGCCATCAACCCCACCACCACAAATATTCCGTACTTGGTGGCTCCTATCGCATAGGAGCCAGCCAATACCACCAAGATTGCGGTTAAAAGTAATGCGCCAAAGACCACTCGCTGACCGCTGAAGGCATCACGCAGGTCATTAGAATCTTGTGCGACTAGATAACTTTGTGCCATGTTGGTCACTCCTTATCCGAACGCGCCACCGTTGCGATCATCTTCACTTTCTACAAACGGATTGCTAGGGTCAGAATCACTGCCCTCTTCTACATCAGCCCGACGGTTTCCGCCACGATTGAAGACCCCACTCAACCGCCCCGTAGATGGACGCTTGCGTGATCCGTCCTCAGCAGGTTTAGCTTGTTGCACACGTTCAACAACGATGCTGTCATTATTCAAAACGTTTTCCAGTTCAATGCCGGTATCCTCAACAATATCATCCATCACGAACGCGCTAGGGGTTAAGCTAGACAGATGGACGCTACGTTCTGGGGTGGCATCTGCCTTTTCGATGGAGTGTTCTGCTTCTTCGATTAAAGCGTTAGAAGTCAAGTTACTGCCCCCACCATCGACCAAGCCGGTCATCGCGGTAAAGCTCGTGCCATAGTCCCCACTACGGAACAAATGGTTACGCAAGTTCTCATGAATCTTTTCAAGGCGACGGCTGGCATCATAGCCAGGGGTTTCTGGCAACAGGATCATGAAGGTAGTATCCCCACGATAAGCCACAATATCCACTTCGTCCAACTTGCTTTCAATCAAAACCGCTGCTTGATGCAGGAAGTCATCTTGAATGGCATTCGGCAACAACTCGTAATCCTCATTGGGGATCAAGCGTAACTGCCCAACAGAGATCGGACGGTTACGGGTGCGTGCGCGTTCCACTTCAGAAGACAGGCGTTGTTGGAAGTAGCGCATGTTGTAAACGTTGGTACGGGAATCACGAATGGAGGAGCTTGCCACACGGTTAGCTGGGGTACGCAGGTAATCCAACAAGAGCGCAAGGGTCAAGCTGACCACAATACCCATTGCCGCGCCCAATACCGCATTTTGAATGTGATTGGGAGAAACAGGGTCTTCTTCCAAGATCACCGGATCAAGCTGTTGTAAGGGGAACGCATTGTACAATTCTTGTACCCGTTGAATCCCCAAGATGCCCACCGTCTCGTTCAAGCGTTGTACGAGCCGTGGCGAAGTCCCACGAGTAACCAATAGCAGAACATTGCTGGTGGGCAAGACGGTACAACTGGTTTCATACTTCTCAAAATCAATGCCATCGACTACCCCCAAGCGTGTGAACGCGGTGGTGATAGTAGAAGGACCGGTCATCACTTCACAATAGGTTACGCCAATCCCCTGACGACCTGACAGGGTATCCAAGCTGTAGACGCTGGCATCCAATGAAGACCCCAAAACCGGATTCAAGCCAATGACATAACGGCTAGTTGCTTCATAGATGGAGGGGCTACGATAGCTAAACAACAGGGTGAGCGTTAACGACATAATCGTTAAGGGGATAATCAACCACCATGCTCGGATAATGACTCTAAAATATTCTCTCAGTTCCATACGGTTTCACCTACTTACTTTCTTGATTATCAGATTGAATGGCTTGTCGCTTTTGCCAAGTCACTTTTTGGGAGCCACGCATCCAACGCCATAACCCCAACAATGCGGCAAAATTTGAACTAACAAAGAAATACGGAACGCTCAATAAGCGTACCGAACGATTACCCCGTTCTGCAAGCCAGCCTAAAAATGCCAGCCCATACACCGCCACTTGCCCGAACAACAATAGCCCACCGAGCCACCCGCCCAAACGGAACAAGCCACGCCCCACACCGAAGACCAACCCCAAGATATTGGTGAGCAACATCAACACCATGAACACTGGGGTGAGTGGACGCAACAGTTTATGGGAGAACAAACGGAAGCTGACTTCTGCACTGGGAGCGTTGAGGTAGCCCGCGCTGAACAATGCCTGATAGCGACCGGCATTGATCCGTATACGACGCTTGAACTCATCCCCCATGTTGTTGCTGGCATCATCATAGCTGACGGCATCGCGTTCATAAATCACGCGCTTGCCCTGTCGCAAGACTTCCATAGCAATGCTAAATTCATCGTTGACGGTGCCGGCTTTTAAGGGGCGATATAACTCACGGCGAATGGCGAACATATTCCCATGCACAGCAACCGTGCTACCGGTTGCGCTTTCCCATTCACGCAGGGCAGCTTCGTATTGCCAATATAAGCCGGCGGGTTTAGCAACCGCGTTTTGCGCATCCCACACCGCCAACGTCCCCACCACCACGCCAATCTGTGGGTTTTGGAAGTGCTTCACCAATTGACGGATGGCATCGGTTTCGTAGCTGGGGGACGCATCACTCAAAATCACAATGTCGCTGGTTGCCAGTTCAAAGCCCATGTTGACGCTGGTCATCTTGCCACTACGTTGCGCCTTCTCCACCAAACGAACGCCATGCTCTTGTGCATACTTACGCCCTAGTTCCAGTGTGCCATCATCGCTCCCATCATCAATGAGCATGATTTCCAGCTTAGGATAGTCAATCGCTAGGCTGTTGTCCAATTTGCGTTGGATCACATCAATCTCATTGTACGCAGGAATCAACAAGGTGACGCTGGGTAAGCTGTCCTCATCCTCGATAGGTGCTGGCGTAACCTTGCCAGCCATGCGTGCGCGATACCACATCAATAATGGGTATCCAAAGTACGTCCAAAAGAATAATGAGAAATTCGTCCAGAACAGTGTGCTAACGATCAAGTGCATATCCCTTCTCTAGCGTGCGCCACGTTGTTGAAAGACTGCTAAAAAGGTGCGTACCAAGATTTGTATATCCAAAGAAACGCACATCTTATTCACGTACATGCGGTCAAAATCCACCCAGATATTGAAGTCGGTTGTACCGCGTGCCGCCACTTGCCACAAACCCGTGATGCCCGGACGCACGCCGAGCCGTTCGGTATGGAATAGTTGATAACTATCCAAGCCCCAGCTGGTTGGGCGCGGTCCCACGATGCTCATATCCCCACGCAACACATTCAACAATTGGGGTAGCTCATCCAAGCTGGTCTTGCGCAAGATTGAGCCGATGCGCGTGATGCGTGGATCGCGCTTAAGTTTGAGCGGTTCTGCTAATTTGCCATCGGCGTTCAACTTCGCCAATCCTTGCGCCGCCAATTCCTTGAGCTTCTCTTCCGCATTGGGCACCATCGTGCGGAACTTAACCATCTTGAACCGCTCTCCCCCGCGCCCGGTACGATATTGCATGAAGAAAATGGGACCTCGGTCTTCTAAGTAGATCAACAAAGCAACGACCAACCCAATCGGCAAGATGAACGGCATCACCATCAAAACCACAAAGGTATCAAAAATCCGCTTCAAGAAGCTGTACAAGCTACGCGAAGTTTCAGTTTGATAGGGCAAGATATTCAACCAAGAATCTGGGCGGAGCAACTGGTCATATTGCGAGTCTGCCCCTAACCAAAAGTCAGAAGCGTTGGGAGGTTGAACATCAGGCCACGGTTGAAAGATTTGTTGCAAGCCTGCCGACACCCCACTATTCACTTGCTTTCTTTCTATGGTGGTTAAACTCGCTTTGATGGGAGTAAGCTGGCTGAGGGGTAACGCACCCCCGCTTGAAGCCGACAACATTGGAGAGGAGGTAACTTCGCCCAGTTTGCCTCCCCCGTTGTTGGTATCGGAATGACTGGAGTTTTCATCATCAAGATGGCGCAAACGGCTTTGTGCCTTTTCAATGAGGTCATTGTAGATGAAGCCATCTTCGGGGAACATCGCGCTTCCCACCATAACCTTGATCGCCAAGCGTTGAGAGATTTCCTTGTACAAGCGTGCGGTTGCACGTTCTAGGCGTTCGGCAGTGGTTTCGGGCATAATGATGACAATATCATTTTGATAGAGCATCACCCCATCAATCTTATACACCACCAATTCAATCACCTGTGCCAAGCGCACTTGCAAGTAGTGCTTCTGCAATTCTTGCTCTAGGTCAAATTTATAAGTGCCCAAGCGTGAGCGAAGCAATTCTTCCGTACTCACATACACCACCCCCACATTGCGCTCAAAGCGACGGGCACGTGCCAGCTCTGCTTGTAGCGTTTCTAGCCCGCGTGACATGGGCATAATGCGGAACTCATCTGGGGGGATTAAAACATTTTCCACCGTGTTTTCAAATGAGAGCAATGCTTGGCTAAGCAAACGGAAGATCACAATGGTGAGATAGATAATCACTACCTCCAACGTGAAGATTGCCAGATTGGTTTGTCCTAGCGGAATCCCAAAGAAGGTTTTCAAGAGGGCGTAGATTCCAACCATTGGCACGAAGATGTATTCAGTACGACGAGAAACATCCGGCATTAAAATAGCAATCAACGCCCCCACGAAAGCGGCAATATAGACGTAGCTATCTAGGTTGATATTGATCTCGTCAATGCCAAGCCCAAGCAGTTCAATGTCGGGGCGTTCAAGGTTGAACACGAGCGTCAACCAAACCACTGACAGAATAATTAAAGTACGAAATCGAGTCATTCGCTTGCCCTGTTACTTTCTCTAAAGATGTTGTAACAATCCAGCAGGTTATCAGATTGATTGTGACTATAACACAAGATGAAACCGTGCTTCTTTAGTTTTGCGTCATTTTTATCAGATCACTGAAAAGACGAACTTAATACAAACATAGACCAACCGAAAGGCTAACCGCATCAAAATAACAGGTTAGTTTTCAGTTTGCCTCTAACCTCATTATAACCCCTTGCTGGCGGGAAACTAACATTTTGCAACGGCAAAGTTCTAACGATCTTGCAACATTTAGGAAAGGATTTTATAACGTGGCAGGGATTGACTTTGAAGTTATAGCCATGTTTTTGGGGGTATGAAAAGCGTTTACCTACGTTTATTAAACGCTTTCATACCCATAAACAAACGGTTTGTCTTAAGTTAGTGCTTCTTTGGGAGAGGGTTTTTGCCCAACGAAGATGTGCCGTTCATAGCTGTCTAGCACATAGTGCGCTTCAAAACCCACCTCCCCCATCACCCTCAACCAGTCTGACAAGGGGAATAATCCGAGCGTGTGTTGGTCGGCAATCACCTGAGTGGGTTGCCCCGCTTCGTGGGTGACAATAATGTAATCCGTAAGATAGATGCTATCGCTTTCATCAGGATCATACGCCCACTCTAAATAGCGTAACGCTTGCCCATCCTCGCCATCCTCCCCACCATGCTCGGTGCTGGGTTCAAATGACTCACGCACATGATCGGGCGCGATCACCAATATTCCGCCTGCTCGGCAGTGTACCCAAGCCGTTTGGATTGCCAAGCGCAAATCCTCTAACGTGGTCATGTAATCAATCGCATCATGGATGAACACAGCATCATAGGTTTGGTTCAAGCGTATCTGGCGCATATCCCCTTGATGATGTTCACAGTCGGGGTTAAGGGTTTGGCTCATCTCCAGCATTTCGGCGAACAAATCGACCAGCGTCACCTTTGCAAAAGCAGACTTCATGTAGAAGGCATTATTGCCTCCCCCACTCCCCAGTTCCAAAAGACTGCGGTCAGGATGTTGCGTCCCATGTTGTGCGAATAGTTCCAAAAAGAAAGTTGCTTCCTCTTCATAATCAGCAGGGGAAGATAACAAATACCACCAACGCGCTAATTCATTGTAAAGTTTCATTTTCAGATGACCTATATTATTGGCAAAATTATTCTGCAGTAGAATTTTATCGTATCCAAGTCATAACAAAATACATTGTATTCCAGTGTAAGAGATTATTGTCAAAAGGTATAAAGATCATCATAATGATGATAGCGTATCATTTACAGAATTCATCACAACTGACATGAATGGGAAGTCCAATGCCAGCGAGATTGTCATTCTATCTCGATAAACAGGTTCTATTTGTGGATGCTTATGGGCAGTTAACCTATGACCAGATTGAGGAGACGGCAGCTTGCGGATATTGGTATATCAGCCAAGCTGACCGCCCCATTAACTTGATTGCCAGCCTACAACATGTTTCTTCTTTTGATTACCTTAGTTCAGAGTTGTTGAGTTTGAAGGTACCTAAACGCCCCGCCCCTAACTCTGGATGGGTCATCTTTCTAAGTATCAACCCCATTTACAACGCAGCCGCGTCACTTTTACATGGATTCGTTCCTAATATCAAGCTCATGACTTTAGGAAGCATCAGCCAAGCGACGGATTTTTTACGCCAGCAGGGCTATCCACACACCTTCACGATGGAAGAATTGCGATCAACCATCCACTACGAAACGGGTACATGGTCAGAGGAAGTCCGTCAGGTTTATAATTCTTTATAAACCATCTTTGTTTATGAGTAACTGACTAAGCAGAATTGAGTAACCTGTAAGAGAACCATGCGAACTGCTTGCTAAGTATTTACTTCGGGCGTATGATCCCTACAAAATTGTCGGTTGGTAAGAAGCATTCTTAAATTAGGAATGTAACTGCCCCACCGAACACGCCTGCCCTTGCGCGTGAACTTGATGGATGTGTGCTTAGAGGAGAATCGTGATGCAAAATCGTGAAATCGTGGTTGACAATCTGGTCAAGCGATATGGTGATTTCACCGCTGTAAATGGTGTTTCGTTCCGTGTTGAATCAGGAGAAGTATATGGGTTTCTTGGTCCAAACGGCGCGGGCAAATCTACCACTGTTTCCATGTTGACCACCTTAAGCCTGCCCACAAGTGGTCATGCCACCGTTGGGGGATATGATGTGCGCTCGCACGCTTACGACGTTCGCCGTGTAGCAGGGGTCGCCCTGCAAGAAATCGGCTTAGACCCGCTCATGAAGTCGCTAGAACTGTTGTCCCTGCAGGGGCGCGTATTCGGCATGAATTACAAAGACTCCATGCGTCGTGCACATGAGCTGTTAGAGCTAGTGAATCTAACGGAGTTCACCGCTCGCCCTGTTGGCAAATACAGCGGAGGGATGCGTCGGCGGTTAGACCTTGCGCTGGCTCTGGTTCATCAGCCAGATGTATTGTTCTTGGACGAACCCACCACAGGGCTAGACCCTGCCAGCCGTCGTGATATTTGGAAAGAAGTTGCACGGCTCAATAGCGAGTTAGGCATCACCATCTTCTTGACTACGCAATATCTGGAAGAAGCAGACCAACTTGCCAACCGTATCGCCATCATCAATCAAGGCGTGATTGCGGTAGAGGGCAAGCCAGCCGAGCTAAAGGCGAACATGGGCGGGGATGCCATTAACCTTGCCTTTGAAGATGTCAGCTTGGTGGATAAGGCGATCAGCGAAGTGCAAGACATGGTGACGCGCACCCAAATTGACCGCGACACCTTACGCCTATACTTGCCCAACGCCGCCGCGGCAGTACCTGCTGTGGTGACGCGCTTGCAAGCCGCCCACATTCAACCCATCTCACTCACCCTCACCCAACCCACCTTGGATGATGTGTTCTTACAAGTCACCGGACAACGCTTCGCTACAGAAGAAAAAGAAGAAAAAGTGGCATAGCCCACAGGAGTTGATAATCCCATGACCGCAACCGTTATTCGCCCAACCCAATCCACCGCACGTTCCGCTAAAGCCTCGCACAAGATGCCTTTCTTGGTGCAGGTATGGATGATGTCCCGTCGTAGCCTTGTCACCATGTTTCGTGATCCCGCCGCCATCATCCCTGGCTTGATCTTAGGGGTATTCTTCTTGGTGATTTATGAGGCATCTTTAGGAGGAGCAGCACAATTCTTTTTACGCGGACAAAGCTATCTCGGCTTCATCCTCCCCTTATCCGTCATCAGCACCGCCCTAAGTGGTGCAGGCATAGCCGGTCAGGCAGTGATCCGCGATATTGATTCTGGCTACTTCGATAAGCTATTGCTGACCCCCATCTCACGGGCGGCACTCTTGCTTGCTCCCATGATTGCCGCGGCGTTGGTGTTGGTCATGCAGTCCAGCGCAGTGGTATTGGTTGGCATCCTACTAGGATTAGAGCCTGCCACCGGCTGGCTAGGGGTATTGACCTTGCTAGGCTATGCGCTCTTGATTGGGGTTGCCCTCGCGGGTTTGATCGTTGGGATCGCGCTCCGCACCAACAGTGCCTCTGCCACCAGTGGAGCATCCTTCCTGTTCTTCCCACTCACCTTCTTGACGGCAACCTTCACCCCCAAAGAATTACTCACGGGCTGGCTAAAAGTAGCAGCACAGTGGAATCCTATCACCTACATCCTAGAGGCTTGTCGCTCATTGTTGAACATTGGTTGGGAGCCACAGGTATTGTTCACTGGCTTGTGGGTTTCGTTGGGGGTGTGTGTTGTCACCTTCGCGTTTGCCTCCCTCAGTTTACGGGCACGCACGCAACGCCGTTAGTTATTCTTGGGGAGCACGTGACAGTATCACTTGCTCCCCTTATAAATTATACACGCTTGGGGTGTGCTAAGACGAAAATCAAATCCCCACGGCGGTGAGAGTTGAACGAGAAGAGGGTATAAATTGCCCACGCCAAGAATTTACGAGTCCAGCCATATTCTCCATCCGTACCTTGCCCACCCACAAAAGTAAGATACCAGCGATACAAAGGAGAATAAAATGGGAATCCCCATTCAATAACCGTATCAATCTCAAATCCAACCGATTCCATCTTAGAGATTAATTCTCCACGACGATAATTCCGAACATGACCAACCACCTCTTTTTCCCATGATGGCAGGCTATTTCCTTGAACCGTGCCAATGATGGTGTATTGATTGGTCATGCGGTGAATATTGGCGAGTGCGGCAACATCATCCTCAATATGCTCAACAACATCTAAGCTATAAGTTAGGTCAAACTTTTGACCAAACCGCTCAAGCATATCATCGGTCTGTAAATCCAAAGCGAAGTAAGTCCCCTGCCCAACACGATGCGCGGTAATGTCTGCGCTGGACTGGGAATAATCTATCCCACCCACACGGTTAATTTGTGGGTGGCGTTCCAAAAGTTCAAGTAACATTTCGCCTTGCCCACATCCCACATCCAAAACACTGGTAAAGGTTAAACCAGTAGTTAGCTGATGGGCTAAACGGCGCACATGGCGAGAATAGGGACCATACTTCTTCATATCGTCCCAGCGTTGTTCCCAAGCGGAATCATAATCATACGGCGTATTCGTCATTATCTACTGCAACCATCCATGATGTTATCTATTCTAGTATGCGTAGATATGACATTAATGGCTCTGCCCTAGAACTGCAATGCCTTACACGCCTTTGGTATAAAATGAATCTGCCATCAAAGCTGGCTTTATGCGTTCTACCATATCTTCGATGAATTGCTTATCTTCGTCGCTGAAGGGGGGATTATGTGGATCTGCCTTCGAGAAATTGAGGGTGCCGTAGGCAAGGTGATTATGCTTGATTGGTGCACCGATGTAGGTCTCTAGCTTGAACGAGCCATAGCATGGATGTTTGGCGAAAACAGAATGACGCATTTCATGGATCGCCACTACGTTATTTTGCGCTAGGGTGATGTGGCAATAGGTATTCCCCAATACGAACTTCTGCCCATCCGTCAGCGCGTCAGCTGGCGAAACATTGCGATACACTTTGTAGACCAGTTTATCTACACGGCTTAAAATGGCGATGCTGGTATCAAATGCCTCATTCCCCAATTGTAAGGTTTGATTGATCTTCTCATCATCGGTCATGGCGGATTCCCAGATTTGATCTAACCGCTCGCGTATTTGTGGAGTAATCATTCGTTTTACCTCTTTCACCCATCACTCTTTTTTATAGGTATTTTTACTTTATTCAAAATCTCATTTTCAAACTACCTAAAAAGTAGTAAAAATTAATTTAGCATCAAGGTTCTTCATTCTGGCTTATAGCAAACGCTATATAAAAATCAGGTTGGTTGAGATAGGGTTATTAACTTATTCATAATCTCAAATATTTTTTTGTTTACTCCCACAGAAACAATAAAGAAAACAGCATTAAGGTTTCATTGTGGATTCGCCATCAAACTGATTGGTTCAAGCATTACAAGACCCTAACCATGTTATTTCACAATTCAAACTGAATAAATCATAAAGATGGTGTAAATTATAAGCATGCAATCAATTTACCTATTTCAGTAAGTTGAGTATCTCTGATCTTAGTATATAAGCAATCTCAAAGGATTTTCATTACCATGACCCGTAAGACCGTTCTCGTTGTTGTTCTCGTTGCTATTCTCTCTACACTCTTCGTTTCTACCGTTGGTGCAACTGACCCCTATGTCAATGGTGTTCTCAGCTCTGGCTATAGCCTAGACAACACCACTCACCGCACAAACATTCTTCGCTGGCTTGGCAAGAACACCGGCTTGGATGCTTCTGGAATCACCGGCGCAGATGTTGACCTGTACATGGCAGCTGTTCCCCTCAAGACCACCTCTGGACAATTCCTAAGCTACCACTACTCCTGCGCTCCTGACACCAACGTGCGTGGTGTTGTTCCAGCAGAAGTACGTTCCTATGGTGTAATCACCAGCACTGGCACGGCAATTGTCAACTGGGTTGGTTCACAAGGCGCGTTCCGCTACCTCTGCAACCAATAAGCCATTTCTCACCATTCACTACAAGAAAGGGGCAACTGCTAGTTGCCCCTTTTTGATTTCACTCAGTTTGTTCCTGTAGGCTCTCTAGGCGTTCTTCCACTTCTAAGCGTCGGATGATTTGCTCCAGCAACGTTTCAGCTTGAACCCATCCACGCAACTCCCCAAATACTTCCGCAGTGCCCATTTCACGCAAGGCTTGCGTGGCAAGGTGATGTGCCATCCATTCGCGCGTTTCAGTGTGGAGCGTTGGGCGTATCCCCAAGAACTCCTTGAGCGATTGTTGCGTTGCGCTCGTTAAGCCCCCCACCTCTACATACGAAGGAATAGGTGAAACGCGCCGAATGTGAACATATTCCACCGCGCTAACTTGCTGTGAAGAAACAACAGAGGGCATGGCTTGCGTAACCACCGTACCTGATAAGCGATCACCAAACCGCCGATGTTGTGGGTCAATCATCATGCTGATGAACCCAATCCCATACGGGAACGGGAGAATATCCACCAACCGCGTCGCCGTCCGAACCACAATGTGACTCACCTGTAGGGGCTGACCATCGGCACAGATCACGCGCAACCCAACCAACCGCTTCCCAAGTGTTTGCCCATTCCACCACCATTCTAAAACCGCACAATACACCAAGTGTGTGGCAATCAGCATTGCCCACAATATCACCACTTGTTGGTTAAGTAGTGTCTCCAGTGGGGTGACAGCAGATGCCACCAAAACAAAGCTCACGCTGGTGAGGGATAAATCCACCAACGCGGCTACCATACGACTTCCGATGCCGACAACTGGCTGTGAGGTATTCATGGATCAATTTCCTTTGATGGTGTTTTGTTTGCCCATGAACACACGCAAGGTATACTTGGTGCTTGGCTCGTGCAGGCGTTCCGCTTCGTAAACGGTGAAGCCGGCGCGTTGTGCCAACAAGACCAAAGAGGTCATGCTGAATACGTGCAGATGGTCAATCATGATCTCCTCGCGTTCCGCGCCATAGCGCGTGGCGACTTCCCCGTCAGGCAACTCCACATAGATAAATCCGCCATCGTTCAAGAACTGCCCCGCCCGCTTGAGCATCGCCACAGGGTCGTTAACATGCTCTAAAACTTTGTTGAAGGTAATCACATCAAAGGTTTGTTCTAGCGTTGCCAGCATGAAATCCGCCGTGATGGTGGGGATGTGATGATCTTCGGTGAGATGTTGGGTGGCGCGTCGATCTGGATCAAGCGCGGTGGGTTGCCACCCATACTTGCGAATCTCATACGGGAAAACCCCCAAGCCTGAGCCAACATCTAATAGCGTCGGCGCGGTTTGATGGGGCATGAACTTTTGGGCGAAGGCAACCACACGTTGGGCGCGTCCCACATTGTCGCTCTTGGTGGGGTCTAGGTGGATGATCTTGTTAAAAGTCTTGCGGATTCCCTCAAGGTCAATATAGGTTGCATCAACATATTCACCATCATACAAAAAGCCCAAGTCAATATTGGCAACGCTGATATAGTGCCCACACGTTTGGCAACAGTACACTTTACGATCATAGTTATCGGGATCAAGGCGATAGTGCCCTTCCAGAACATGGGGCTTGGTATAATGGAAAGTAATACTAAAGCGCGAATCGCCACAGATGGGGCAACGCTTTTGGTCTGGATCCGTCATGAAGCGATCAATCTGTTGTAACACGCTATCTTCATCTAACCATGTGATGAAGCGTTGGTCATGGTGTGACAGATAGTTAAAGAATGCTTCCTCATGCCCACGTTCCGCCATCATGATGAAGTAGGTGTGGTGATAGCTTCGCACCAATGCCGAGCGCAGGTTAAAGTTCTTGAGCCGACGGTTGAGCGAGGGCGTGGCATAGTATCCCCATGATTTACGGGCAATGTCATATTCATTCCCGTCCTGCGTGATGAGTGTAATCTGTTCGTCTGCCTCTAGCCAAAGGTGTGCCACATCTGCAATCTGCACATCTTCAACCTTATCAGGCACGGTGAACACTCGCGGGGGGATATTGTGTTGAATTTTCATGCTTGGGTTTCCTGCATCCTATGAATTAACATGTCATTCTAAAATGAACCCTGACTGAACTCAACTTAGATTCATCATGGGTTTTGGTTATGGTGCTATTCATCCACAATATATAATGAGGGATTCGTATGTCAGAGGCACAAGCCATTCTGTTTGGATTAGCACTGGGGGACGCGCTGGGCAACCCAACCGAGTTCATGTCCCTACCCATCATAAAAAAGAACTACGGTGAGATGGGCATCCAACACCCCCCCACGCCCGCACTCTATACCGACGATACACAAATGACCGTTGCCCTCACCGAAGGATTGCTTGAGGCAGGCTTAGAGGCTTCGTTGGATGCGCAAATGACCGCCGTTGGGCACCGCTTCGTGCAATGGATGCACCACGCCCCCCATCGCGCACCTGGGCTAACTTGTTTGCGTGGGGTAGAACAGTTTGAAGATCACCCTGATTGGCGCACATCGGGCGTTCAAAACGCGCAAGGGTGTGGGAGCGCGATGCGCGTTGCCACCATCGGTTACTTGTATCAACACAACCCCATGCGCCTGCTTGAAGTTGCTGGTGCCAGCAGCGTCGTCACGCACAACCACCCACGCACGATCGCTTCTGCCATTGCCGCGGCGGTCTTGGTCAAGCTGGCGTTGGATGGCATCCATCCCAAAGAGTATCTGCGTCAGGTGATGGAGATCACAGAGGGCATCAGCACGGAATTTGACCAGTGTATGTATCGGGTTGGGCAAGCACATTTCGCCTCTGAAGAGCGTTGCCTCCAACACATTGGCGAAGGTTGGATTGGGGAAGAAGCGGTAGGCTTGGCGATATGGTGTGTGACGCGCTACGCCGATGATTATGTGGCGGTGGTGCGCAGGGCGGCAAACACCAACGGGGACAGCGACAGCATCGCTTGCATTGCTGGGGGGATCAGCGCGGCACGCTTGGGCTTGGATGCCATTCCTGCGGAGTGGAGGGCGCGTTGTGAAGATGCCGATTACTTGGTTGATCTGGCAGAACGCATGACCCGCGCCAAGGATATAATCCGCTAACGTTTGAAGGTTATAACGGCAATGCCACCAAAGGACACGTATGCTAAAGGTAGATGTTCCGCATAGGTGTAGGTTGGTGGTATAGTGTCGCGTAAGGGATGGTTCTTTCTCACTTTGCCGTTGGTGTTGATGATTGCTCTGGTGAGTTGGGTCATGCTTGATGCTTCCCCCACCGCACCGACTCCCCCAACTCCCCCCACCCGTAAGCGCAATATACGGCGCACCGTGAATGCCACCCCGTATGGGGATGTCGTCTTGCAAGAGCCAAACGGTGGCGAGATCGACCTCACCTTGAACAGCACTGTGCAGGGAAACGTCTCGCTCCATTCTGTTGGAGGAGCCGTGCAAACGGTGATTCACTCCGACATACAGGGGGATGTCCACGCACATAGCGCAGGCGGATCAGTGGCGGTCATCGTGCGTGACGGCGCACACATCACAGGGACGATTCATGCTGACGCGCCCCAAAGCACACTACAGGTTGCCTTCACTTTGCAAAGCTGGGACGAGTTCTACAGCGTGCAAACGCTCCTTGCCCACGCCCAACCCCAACAAGGGGAAGTGGTCATTCACGGGCACACCCTGCGCTGGAAGAACTTCAAACAGATTGATAATTGCACCCGCTTAGTATTGCCCATTGAACCTCACTTTATGAGTTAGTTTGGCTTGATCGCACAAGTAGACATTGAACGAACGGATCATTCGGGCGTATGATGATACGCCATGAAACGAGTTGAACTTTTCGCCCTACTTCTAAAAGGCATCCTGATCGGTTTCTTGCTGATGGTGGGATGCTATACCCTATGGTATGCGGTTGACTGGCGTACTGCCCCCCATCAACGCGAAATCGCACTCGGTGCGCTTGCGCTCTTCGCGGTGTGGTTGATGACCTATCAGGCTCCGCTCCCCATCCTACAACGCTTCACGCGCTCGGTGTGGCTGGCACTGGTGATCTTGATCGCTTGTGTGCTAACGCTAACCTTGATTGTGGCAGAACGGCAAGGCGGAGGCTTTGCGTTTGCGGTGTTATCCTTCGTCATGGGGATGATGCTGGGGGTGGCAGGGCTTATCCGCCAGCCCACGCGCGAAAGCCTCCTCAACCTGACGGTTAGTACCTTCACCATCGTGATAAGTTTAGGCTTCTTGAACGCGCTTGCCCCACGCTTAACCGCATCTGTGGTAGCAATCCGTCAACAGAAATTGATCCAATCCGCCACCCCCCCACTGGATGCCACCACCCTCACCCATTCGGCACAATCCCCCAACCTTGCCAGCGGCAGCCCCCAAGTGGAAGTTCTGGTTGAGGGGAATGGCGCATTTTGGGGGGAGCTAACTGGCTGGGGAACGCTGACCAACGCCCGATTAAGGTATCACTTAGATGGGGTATATGACAGTTTGGTGGAATACAACGCGCTCGGCTTTCGTGGAGAAACCCTTGCCTACGAAAAACCCGATGATGTCTTTCGGATTATGCTCACGGGGGACAGCTTCATTGAAGCGCGAGAAGTGGTGTATGAAGATACGCTCTATGCCCAGCTTAACCAATTGATCGCCAACGATACCCGCGCCGATGGTAAGCGTGTTGAGGTTTTTGGCGTGGGGGCAACGGGCTGGGGAACGCTTCAACGCTATCTCTATTACATCCATGAAGGCTATCGCTTCTCCCCGGATGTGGTGATTGATCTGTTCATCATCAATGACGTGGCGGACAACAACCCTCCTGTTTTCTATCCATCACGCAACCTTGATTTTGTGGTGACGGATACCCATGTCCAACTCATCCGTGACGGGGTGGCGGTGCTAGAACCGTCCTTCGACGCGCCCAAACGCTGGTTTGCCTATCTCCCCGATTGGCTCAAGGGGAACGCGCTAGTGGGTTTCTTGCGAGAGATGCTTGCCCCAGAAGCACACCCCATCACCCTTAACGCTGACCAAACTCGCTTACATCCCCAAACCTATATCTATGTTGCCTCACCCGAAATCGAAGGCTACCCCGAAGGCTGGCGCAGAACCGCCCAAACCTATGCGCTATGGAATACGCGATTAAAAGCAGACGGGGGGCAACTCATGGTGTTGAATGTAGACATCTCCGCCGAACGCATCACCGAGCTTTCCACCTATTTTCCGGATCAACAACAAGGGTGGGTATGGGACATCAACCTCCCTACCCAACGCCTAACCGACATCCTCACCCCACTGGGCATCCCCCTCATCAACACGCGCCAGCCCTATAAAGCGTATGCCGACGGGCTGGGCAAACGCCCGTTTGATGCGCTTTTCTATGTTGAAGATGGGCATTGGAATCCGCAAGGGCACGCCGTTAGTGCGCAAATTGTACGCGAGGCACTCTATCAAAATGGGATACTTATCCCCCCAAACCCATGACAGGTGTGGTCTTATCCGTGTCATGCTTTGCTAAAGGGCTTTGATACAATACCATTTAGCTTGACACACTAAAGGATGAAACAAAATGAAGTATCGCCGTTTTATCACCTATGCTTGGTTAGTGGTGATCTATACCGTCGGAGTGATTTTATGGGGGGCTGTCGTGCGTGCCACAGGGAGCGGGGCAGGGTGCGGTCGGCATTGGCCCGCTTGCAACGGAGAGATCATTCACCGCCCCGAATCAGTTGCCACGATGATTGAACTTAGCCACCGCCTAACCAGCAGTTTAACCGGCTTCTTGATTATCATCTTGTTGGTATGGGCGTTCCGTGTTTTTCCGAAAGCCAGCTTAGTCCGCCGTAGTGCGATTTTATCCTTCGTGTTCGTGGTAGTAGAAGGGGCGTTCGGCGCGTTGTTGGTGCTGGCGGAGTTAGTGGAAGACAATGCTTCGGTATGGCGAGCAGTTGCCGTTGGGCTACACCTCATCAACACCTTGATTCTCCTGTATTGGCTCACACTGGTGGCATGGAGTGCGTATGATCCCACGCGACGCTTCAACACTCCACAAAAGCATAGTCGCTTATTGTGGGGGGCGATGATCGCGCTGTGTGTGGTCAGCTCTGCCGGCGCGATTACTGCTTTGGGAGATACGCTCTTCCCTGTAGAATCTCTGGCACAAGGCATTGCTGCAGACTTTGACCCCACACAAAGTTTCTTGGTGCAACTACGAATATGGCATCCTGCCTTAGCGGTGTTGGCAAGTGGGTATCTAATGTGGATGGCATCTCGCATCCAAAATGAAACCCTTTCCCCGTTTGGCGAACGGCTTATCACAGGGGTTTATGGGGCGATCACGATCCAGCTGTTGGTTGGGGTGTTGAATATTTTCCTATTGGCACCGGTTTGGATGCAGGTCATTCACCTGTTGTTAGCGGATAGTTTATGGATCATCGTGATCCTCTTGGCGTTCGAGGTAAGAAGCGGACACGCTTACTCGATCAAGTAACTGAAGTTGTGTTTACCAAAATTAGGAAGGATGTGCTATGCCCTATAAAA
Organism: Phototrophicaceae bacterium; assembly: GCA_049318945.1. Classification (GTDB taxonomy): domain Bacteria; phylum Chloroflexota; class Anaerolineae; order Aggregatilineales; family Phototrophicaceae; genus CAIRDJ01. The sequence goes on from JBMOEO010000004.1 coordinate 72,306, forward strand.
GTTTCTGGATGCCAGAACATGCTATGATCTTGAGCGATGTACGGGGAACGTTCACCTTATCCGAGTTGAAAAACATGATGGAGGAGAATATCACCTACATGAAGCAAACAGATCACTTTGTCCATATCATCATAGATACACGAAGATTAGAGAGGATACAATTTAAGATTCATGAATTCAGCGATATGGGGCTTCCAAGCATCTTGCCCAATACAGGTTGGAATATCATCCTTAGCGATAATCCAATTTTCGTCTTCACCGCCTCTATAATTGTTCAATTGCTCAAAAATGTGCGCTTTAGAAACCTAACCACTATGGAAGCTACGGTTGATTTCATGGCATCCGTTGAACCACTTGCCCAGACACTCACCCTAGAGAAGGTCAATGCCCTTGTGGATAGTTGGGAATCGTCTTGAGGAGTTTGAATCATGCCCTATAAAACACATTGGCTAGAAGAACATCATACCTTGTACATTGATCTACGCGGGGTCTATACCCTAAGTGACTTACAGAATATGCTAGATGAAAACCTAAGTTATATTGATCGTGTGCCCTATAAAGTGCATACGATTTTAGATGCACGCAAAGTTGAACGCATTCAGTTTAGCATTCATGAAGTCAACCAAACGCGAATGCCCCCCATCCGAAACAACACAGGATGGAATCTAACGATCACTGACAATCAACTGTTCTTCTTCATTGCCTCCACCATCACCCAACTTTTGAAGAATGCCCAATTCAAAAACAGTCTCACCCTAGAAAATGCACTAGAATTTTTAGCATCCGTTGAGCCACTTGCCCAAACGCTCACGGTAGACAAGATCAATGCCCTTGCAGATCATTGGGAAGCCGATACGCCACCCAAGAAAGACTAAGCCGTTAAACCGATGCCCATTCAAATTGTCTCCCTATCACCCTTGCCCATCATCGTCATCCGTATGGTTGATAGCATTGTTTTGCAAGACATTGCCAACATTATCCAATACAATACCGAGACCATGCAACAATCCCCCCGTCTGATTCATGTGATCTATGATTGTCGAGAGTTGAAGAAGATAGATTTCGCCTTGCGCGACATCGGGATGTTTCGGAAAACGCCAATTGATCCTAATTCAGGATGGAGCTTGATAGTCACCGATCATCCATTCTTTGTGTTTATGGGTAGCACCATCGCCCAACTCATCTCTAATGTACGTTTTCGGGTGATCCCCTCCGCACTCCATGCTTTGACGTTCATTCAGAATATGGAGGGAGACACCCAAGACCTGACCCTAGAGATGATCGAGGGGCACTATTCTAGCTTGGGGGAGTAGATTGCTCTGCTCCCCCGTGATGGTGTTGTTATTCGCTTAAGGTACGCCACAACTTGCAATAGGTTTTATGTCGCGTGGGGGAAACAGTCCCTTGTGCCACGCCCGCCAAGATGGCACAGCCCGGCTCTTGTTGATGGGTACAATCAGCAAACCGACAAGCATGATGGGGCAAATCAGGATAGAAGGTTGCCAATTCAGAGCGAGTTAATCCTGCCAGCCCAAACTCACGGATGCCGGGTGTGTCGATGACGTAGCCATTGGCAAACGGAAGCATGTTGCTTTGCGTGGTGGTGTGTCGCCCTTGTCCGCTATCATCACTCACCAAGCCGGTCTTGAGATCAAAGTCAGGTTGGATTGACCGCAATAAAGAAGACTTCCCCGCCCCACTCAACCCCGTCAACGTGGTAATCCCGGTGTGCAAAACGGTTTCTAGCTCGCTGATTCCTTGCCCCGTCAAGGTGCTGGTATACAACACCCGAAAGCCCAAGTCGTGATAGATGCGCAACTCGGCTTCCATGCTGGCATGATCTTCTACTAGGTCAACCTTGTTCACACAGATGACGGGTTCTACCCCAGCGCGTTGGGCAACAATCAAATAGCGGTCAATCAGTTCATACCAAATGTTTGGGTTACGCCACGCCGCCACAATCAACAGGCGATCTACATTCGCCACCAAAATCTGCCGTAGGTGTGGGTTAGAAGGATCGGGGCGGGCAATGACATTATGGCGCGAAAACACCTGCTGGACAATTGCTTCCTCCCCCACCCATCCGACATCCACCCAGTCCCCCACTGCTACCACATTGCTAAAGCCCTCTTCCTTAGTGAGCAACGCGCCCCGCAAGTGGCATAACCAAACCTGCCCACGTGCTTCCACCCGACACATCCCGCGGCTGATTTCTACCACACGCCCAGCCGATTCCGAGCGTGCGCTCGCCGATAAGTCATCTGCTTCGTCTATAGGGGGCGTTTCAGCCAGATTACGCTTGTTCTGCTCAACCATGCGTCTGCGTTCGCTTTCATCTCTGGGCATGACGCGCTCAAAACCGCCGACGTTATCATCCTGTAGCCAATCCCGTTGACGGGATTTCTTTCCGCTTTTGTTTCGCTTTAGCCCACGATTTGCTTTTTCTCGCAAGCGTTCTTCATTCTTCAACTCTATTGGGTTTGTATTCCCTCTTTTACTTGCCACTGCGTTTCGCTCCAAAATGTATTGATCCTGTTGAGAGTGAACACACCCGTTCCATTGATTGAACCAACAGAGGGGTGACAGTATTTATGTAGCCAAAAACCACATACTCGCGTGATGTATAGGGTAAGGGGTACGTGCGCCTCATGATCGGCACAACCGCCCTGCTTTGGCTACAGGTTCAAAAAAGAGAGCAACTCAAAGGGGGGAGATTTAGCCGGGAAGAATACACGCACCCGCTAGGACAAGCGCAACAATGCCATTGTTCATCATGTATAATCTCCTAGTAGGTTAGCTAAAACGATGTTTTGATTATGTCACACTTTGCCACACACTTCAAGAGCATGACTGCCAATCTATCAACTAACCGTTTCTATTCTATAGATTAATCCATCACAATAGGAGATACCTCATGACCATCACGTATAAGTCACAAGTCCGCGCCTTCCCCACTGCCAGTCCCGCCCAAGCAGCTGAACACTTCCGCCACCGCTTGAGTGTGGAAACCGATTGTGCCGATGTCTACTTTGATATGAAGCATGACCTGTTGGATTATGTCATCATCGACACACGCTCACCCGAAGCCTATCAACGTAGCCATGTGCCCCATGCCATTAACCTCCCCACTGCTCGCATCACTGCCGACAACCTAAAAGACTATGCTCCCGATACGCTGTTCGTGGTGTATTGCTGGGGACCGGGTTGTAACGGCGCACACAAAGCCGCCCTCAAGTTGAGTGAGTTAGGCTATGCCGTCAAGGAAATGCTGGGGGGAATTGAATACTGGGAAGACCGCGAACGCTATCCGATTGTGCGCGGTTAAACCGATAGCACGCAGGGGTAAAGTTAGATTTTACCCCTGCGAAAAATAATTTTTTGAGTTGCTTGATTTTCATTGTATTCTCATTTATATTGTTGATTAGGGAATAATACCTATTTTCAAAAGTTTTATATGCAGGAGTCTTCTTATGCAACTCAGCGGATATGCCAACCACATTGGCAGAATTAACCTTTCAAGCGGTGAAATTAATTACGAACAAATCCCAGAGGACTGGGCACGCAAATATATCGGAGCGCGTGGTTTAGGCGTGCGCTATCTCCTAGAAGCAGGGGCAACCATTGATCCTTATAGTGAAGAGAATTTACTGTGCTTCATGAACGGACCCCTCACCGGCTCACGCGCCAGCATGAGCGGACGCTTGGCGGTTGTCACCAAGTCCCCCCTCACGGGCACCGTCACCGATAGCCATCAAGGCGGATGGTCGGCAGCACGTTTGCGTTGGTCGGGCTTTGATGGCTTGATCTTCAGTGGTATCTCAGAAAAGCCGGTTTATGCTTACGTTGAAGATGGCAAGGTCAGTTTGCATGATGCTTCCGACTTGTGGGGCAAAGGCACCAAAGCCACAATCGCGCACTTCCAAGAGATGTATGGCGAAAAAGATTTAACCGTTATCACCATCGGGCAAGCCGGCGAAAACCAAGTTAAGTTTGCTGCTTGGCTAAACGAAAATGAACGCGCCGCTGGACGGGGTGGCACGGGTGCAGTGGGCGGTCATAAGAAGCTCAAGGCAATCGTTGTCAAGGCAACAAAACAAATGACCCCGGCTGCTCGCCCTGCGGACTTCAAAGTTGCCTTTGACAAAGGCTTGAAGATGATTATGGACGAGGGCAACATCACCTCCCCACGCAAAGGTGGCTTAAGCCTGTACGGGACGAACATGCTCATGAACGTTACCGCCAGCATTGGCGCACTTCCCACCAAGAACAGCCAAACGACTTCCTATGCTAATGCCGAACTCATCAGCGGTGAACACATCCGCGAAACCATTCTAGTGAATGAACCCACCTGCCATGCTTGTCCGGTGGCATGTAAAAAAGAAGTGGAAGTCGATTACAACAACCAACGCATTCGCACAGAGAGCTTTGAATACGAGACGGCATGGGCGTTTGGCGCACATTGCTTGAACGATAACAAAGAGTCTATCGCTTACATGATCTACCAATGTAATGACTATGGCATGGATACCATCGAGATGGGGAACGTCATGGCAACTTACATGGAAATTTGTGATCGTGGATGGAATGGCACAGAAAGCCTTGCTTGGGGCGATCATGCAAACATGGTGGAGATGGTTCAAAAAACCGCCATGCGCCAAGGTGTGGGCAACAAGATGGCAGAAGGCGTGGTGCGCTTGGCAGAATCCTATGGACACCAAGAAGTTGCTATGGCAGTTCGCGGTCAATCCATCCCAGCGTATGACCCACGCGGTTTGAAGGGGATGGGCTTGGGCTATGCCACCAGCAATCGCGGTGCTTGCCACTTGCGCGGTTACTCCCCTGCTTCTGAATTAGGTGTGATCGGTTTGAAGACCAATCCGCTGGACTGGAAGGGCAAGGGTGAACTACTCAAGATTTTGCAAGACATCCATGCTTTCTCTGATTCACTCGACTTGTGCAAGTTTGGCGCGTTTGCCATTGGGGCAGAAGAATATGCCGACCAGTATTCTAGCATCGTTGGGGTTGACTTCACCGCTAATGATGTGTTGGTTGCTGGGGAACGCATCTATAACCTAGAACGCTACTACAACCAATTGGCAGGCGAGCAAGCCGGCAGCGACCGTCTGCCCAGCCGCTTCACTGAAGAAGCCAGCACCATGCCCGGCTCAGAAGGTCATGTGTGCGAGTTAGACTTGATGCTTGAAGAATACTATGACAAGCGCGGTTGGGAAGCCGGCGGCGTGGTTTCTGAAGCGAAACTCAAGTCACTGGATATTCTCTAAACTTATCTCTACAAGGCGTAACCGCATGGTTACGCCTTCTCCGTCTCATCCCCCCCCACGCATGGTCTTGCCCCGCATAAAATCATGAATCGCCTGCACGGCTTCATCCGCGCCCTCGATCACGATCAGGTCACGCCGTACTGTCATGGTGATGATCTTAGCTGGCTCCATCGCCACGATCTCCGCTTGCCAATCCTCCGCAAGAAAGCGTCGCTCTTCCACTTGCGTGGCACCCACCTCCCTCAAATATTCCTGTAGCCGATGTAACGGCAAGTTACGAATCTCCATTTCGACGCGCATTTCAGACTATCCCCCTGCCGATGGTGGTAAGAAGGTGAGAATGTCTTGTTCACGGATAGGAGTATCTAGCCCTTGTAGCCATTGGATATTGCGCCCATGTACAAGAATATGCACCAACCCTGTCAGTTCCCCATCAGTGGTGATGATCTCATGCTGGAGCGCAGGTTCTAAACTGGTGAGGTCATTCAGAAGTTTACGGACGGTTTGCCCTTCCTCAAAAGGAACGGTGATAGTTTTCTTGCCGGTTAAATCCCGTAGCGTTGCCAATAATTTAATTGTCTTTTCCATCTTATAAGAACCTTTCCACGCAAAGCCATTTTATCGGTTGCGATCATCTGTTGGTTGGATACACCCACCCACGCAACGTTCACACTTCTTCAATTATAACGGTTATAGCAGTTTTATTGGTCTCCTAAACTTACGATCAACCCGATGATCCACCCAATTAGCTTGAGTGGTAACAAGATCAGATTAGCAAAACACCCCAAACAC
>JBMOEO010000005.1:0-77711 GCA_049318945.1 Phototrophicaceae bacterium
AGCTGTATCTGGTACGAGAAACCAAAGGCGTGGGGGAAATGCGCCCAACTGAAAAATATAAAACGGAATGTGGCAAAGTCCATTTTCAGCGTGCGTTGGGTGTAAGCTATAACATTGTCAATAGTGCCAACCAATTGCCCTAGAAACCTTCATCAAGTTGCTGGGATGATGGGGAAGAAAAGGGGGTTGGTCATTTATAATCCCCCCTTCTTCTGTAAAAATACCCTCGTTTGTGACAAGCAGTCTATTGAGTTCACCTATGAAACTGAGTAACCGATTTTTTACATTCGGGGTATTCATATTGTTGGGCATGCTGTTAGGGGGATATTGGCTTTCCTTCCACCTGACCACCCCCTTTGACCTCCCCATTCATCCCTATTCCCACACCCCCTACCAATATGACCCAGAGATGGCGCACTTCTTGACCTCGCTTGCTCCGTATGGGGGGCAACGCTATGAGTTCTCGCTTCACCCTGCCACCACCCTACACTTGATCGGCACGGGCTTATTTGCGCTGGGTGTTCCGTCGGCATGGTGGCAAGGGCAATCTGTGATTGAATTTTATATTCAAAATCCCAACCTTATGGGGTGGCTCTTACACGGCTTTTTATTGGTGTTCAACCTGTTCACGGCAACCCAACTTTACCGACTTTCCACCCCGCGCGAGACGCTCGAAGAACGCTTGGTATCGGTTGCCTTCGCATTGGGATACTTTGGCATCTATCAAATGGCGTTCGTCGGGCTAACCTATTGGTCACATAACCTGTGGGCATTTCCGCTGGGCGCGTTAATCGGGATATATGCCCTGCATTGGGTGCGCACACAAGGGCAACTCACTCGCCGTCAACGCTGGTTACTGGGTATCGCAAGCGGAGCAATGGTGGCAACCGTGATTTACTTTGCGGTGTGGACGGTTGGGCTGGTCATGCTTGGGGGACTGTTGACCTTCATACAACATCGCAAGTTGTGGGTGGCATTTTGGCACGCCGTTGAGGTAGGTCTCGCCAGCCTGTTGGGTTTCTTCATCATCCTGATTCCAGCGTGGCACAAACTAGATGAGCTAGTGGGATACGCGCTTGCCATCGGGAGCAACACGGGACAATATGGCACGGGTGAACAGGGGTTTGTCACTCAGGATTCATTCAGGGTAGGCTTGGATTATCTTCTAGGCAACCTGCAACTTGCCCTCATTGTGGTGGGGGTAGCCGTCCTGCTATCCGCCTTCGGCATGATGCGCCCACAAACCAAACAACCCTCAAGATCGGCGTTGTTGGTTTTGCAATTCACCCTCTTGGTACAGTTCATCCTGTTGGTGATCCTACTCATCAAACAACCGAGCATCACCTATTTCTCTGCGCCTAGCACGCTTGCCATACTCATGCTTGCCACAAGCTATCATACCCTTCCGCAATCGTTGGGGTTGCGTCGCGCGGTGGGTGTGTTGCTGATTGGGGCGGTGTTGGTGCTTGTGCCCCTCAACCTGCGTAGCACCCTCTCCGTACAAACTCACCAACGCCAAACCGCCCTCAACCAACAGGTAGCCATGCAATCCACACGCGCAGAATTTGCAGAAAAAGTTGGGCAATCCCCCGACAACGTGCGCGTTCTGTATGCTTTTGATACCGCTTCACCGTGTTATGCGTTGTGGTTTGGCGATGGCTTCGCCAATCGAGTTGCCAGCTATGCCATTCAAGCGCGTTGCCCCAACGATTTATATTACGATAGCAATAGCGGTTCAGTTTGGAACGGGCAGATAAAATCCATATACGATGCTGACTTCTGTTGGGATTTAATCTTCTTGCCCACCGAAACCCTGCGCCAAAACACACAAGATTTCCCACATACGGAAGCATTAGAGAATGAACTATCCGTCGTTTACAATGAGGCGCGTTATGCTTCCGTTGCTAATTTGCGCGTGGAGTTCGATGGGGGGATGTGTGGGAATGGGTGGCATCAAGCAGAACAGATTGAGCAAACTAGCTACCGTTGGATGAGCCACCCCACCAGCACGATTGACATGCACCTGATGCCCAACACCGATTATCGCATCACCGTACAAATCTTCAGCGCGATTTCCGATGAGGTGATGTCCACCTTGCGCTTGAAGGTGAATGACGAAACGTTGCCTCTCATCGGAACGGATGCCCCTGCACGCTATCAAGCAGAGCTTAAGGCAGAGGTGGTCAACCGCTATGAGCATGCTACCCAGTTTGCCTTCACGGTTGAGCGCACCGCAACCCCCACCACTGGAGACACACGACAGCTAGGGATTGCGTTTGATTGGGTGGAGATCACTCCACTTGTTGCGGAGACTTCTGTAGAATGATCTTCGCCCGCAATGAAATCCAACGACCCAACCATACTAGCGATTGTTGCTCCAGATGGTAAGTAAGATCATATAAGCCCATCGGCAAAGCGTTGATGGGCTTAAACCCAAAACTCAATAAATACGTTAGCCAAGAGAACTGCTCAATCTCCACCAGTTGTAACTGTGGTAGATGGGCTTGTGCTTGCTCCCACCCACTCACAAACAAGCGATAGGGAATGGCGGCGTTACCATCAAAGGCACGCTTGCCCTGCGTGAATTGTTCACCCTCGCGCCACGGCTCTACCGTCAGGTTACAAACTTCTTGATGAAGATAGGTGTAAACAAAAGTGGAGAACGGCGTGATCCACGGCTCAACCATGATGATCCGCCCCCCAACTTTCAACACACGCGATAACTCTTGTAACAACACGATGGGGCGGTTGATATGATGCAACACATCAAGCATGACCACATTGGCAAATTGTCCATCACCAAAAGGCAATTGATGCCCATCCACAATCGCAGAAATAAATGTTGATGGGACAATATCGGTACGAATGACGGTGGGGTCAATCTCACGGATGAAGCCGGGTCCACTGCCAATTTCTAGCGTATCCCCTGCTAAACGGTTGTCCAACAAACGGCGATAGAACTGCTCGGTATAGATGCGCCGTAAGATAGGCTTATTCCGCCAAACCGCGTGATGTGCTAACAAATATGCGCTATCGTCCACGTTGTCGTTTTCCCGTTCGCAAGATCATCCCTACTAAAACTATGGCAAATAAGAACCACCAGAATACACGCCCATTGCTACGAGGCGTTATCTTGGTTTGCTGGATGCTCCCATCTTGCAACTGAATATCGGGGTCTAAGCCAAGAAGGGGTTGCAGTTTGAAGCGCAAAAAGCCAATCAAACTCATTTGTACCAACAAGGGTCCGTGTTGCCCCACGCGCACTTTGCTATCTCCATAGGTACGGGCGCGATAGCGTATGGGCACTTCGATGATGGGCAAGCCCAAGCGTGCCGCCCCAAACAACAGATCAAAATCTCCAAACGGATCAAAATCTCCGAAGTAACTACGATTTGCCCGAATCCAATAATAATCTTCGCGGAATAATACTTTCGTCCCACACAGCGTATCGGAGATTTTTTGCTCCAGCAACCATGAGAAAATCAAGCTGAAGCCCACATTGCCAAACCGATTGACAAGGCGCATGGCTTGTGCTTCTTGTGCATAGACAAAGCGTGTTCCGTTGATGAAGCGTCCCGTTCCCCCAATAATCGCCTCATAAAACTTAGGCAACTCTTCTGGTGGGACGGTTAAATCGCTATCAAGAATCATCAAGATGTCCCCTTGTGCATGATCGAACGCCTTACGAACGGCATGCCCTTTCCCCAATTTGAGCATCAAGTCGGGTGGGGTGTCGCTGGCTTCATCGGGGCGGTCAACCTGTGGCAGGAACTTAATGTCACGGTCAGGATATTTAGCAATCATCTCATGGATTTTTTCAACCGTGCCATCCGTAGAGTTCCCATCGATGAACAGTAATTCGGTGTGGGTTCCCATGTTGGGCGTGCGCAAAACAGCATCCTCAATATTCCCTACTTCGTTACGGGTGGGAATGACCACCGTCACACTTTGGTGTTGAATCTCGCTAGGAAGATGGGGACGGGCAACCAACATTTGGAGCAATGCCAGACGATCAAACAGTGGGGCGTGCGAAAGCGAGTTGATGAGTGGGGCAAAGATGGGCAAGTCATACGGCAGAAGTAGCCCGGCGGTTTCTTGCACCACATCATACTGCGACAAAATTAGCATTGAGGAGAGGGCACTACGCGATACCCAATTATACATCGTACCCAAGTCATTGGCTTTTAACTGAAGCGTTTGCCCTATTTGAATGAGAGGCTCCCATAGCCAATTCCAGCACGTCACCACCAACACCCCATCCGCTTTCAAGAAGCGTTGCATCTTCGCTAGGGTGACTTGAACATCGCTTAAGTATCCTGTGACATCGGATAAAATCACCAGATCAAAAGCGTGTTCTAAACTGGGGTCAAGTGGTTGATCCGCTTCAATATCTTGGCATAGCCATTTATATTGTGGGAATTTTTCCTGTGCAATCGCTATTGATTTAGGGCTTAAGTCCATACCCGTGGCATGTGTTGGATTGAGAACATTCAACAAATCACCTGTACCACACCCAACATCCAAAACATTGCTATGTGGGTGCAAAAATGGGCGACACAGCTTAACCACCTGTTCGTGATAAACATAGTTGCGGTTAAACCAATAACTACGGGACGACGCTGTTTCATCGAAAAACGATGCGATAACAGATTTATCAATCATAGGCTCTCAACTTTGATGATGAACACAAACCAAACGTGAATGCTATCACAAACCGTGCTTGCATTCCACCAAACAAATGCGTTGATCGTATGTTCTATTTGAGGATGGTTAAGAATCATTTAAGCATTCAAACGGAATGGGGAATCGCTGTGCTGAATATTTGGAGATTGTCCCGTCTTACGCTATACTTCAGACAAGAATATTAATTTTCCATAAGTTTAGTCAATTGCTTTCTGTTCATATTGGAGTATCGAATGTTCCGTAAATTGATTCTGATTGCTATGTTGTTGGTAGCAGTCACCCCCGCTTTCGCCCAAGAGAATATTTTGATCGTAGCCCTACCAAACGATCCCACCAGTCTTTATGGACCCAACATGTCCGACCGCACCGCAGACAATGCAGGTAGCCCATTGTATGACACCTTGATCTTGCAAACCGCTAACAGCGAGTTGCTCCCTGGTTTGGCAACCGCATGGGAAGTTAGCGAGGATAACCTGACCTACACCTTCACCCTGCGCGAGGGTGTCACCTTCCACAATGGGGAAGCCTTCACCGCTGATGATGTGGTAGCAACTTGGGAATATGGCAAAACCGAGACCAACGAATATGCAGGTCAATATGCCATTGCCGATAGCGTGGTTGCGGTAGACGACTTCACCGTACAAATCACCACCACCACACCCAATCCACTCTTCTACACCCGCATCTCTGAAGATTGGCCCATCGTACCAGGGGATTACATCCGTGAAGTGGGCATTGAAGGCTTTGAAGCAGCGCCCGTCGGTACGGGTCCCTTCGTCTTTGTTGAACGTGTTCCGGGTGAACGAATCAGCTTGAGCAAGAACCCAGCTTACTGGCAAGAAGGACAACCCGGCGTTGATGGCGTAGAGTTCCGCATCATCGAAGACAGTGCCACCCGTGTTGCCGCTTTGTTGGCAGGGGATGTCCATGTGATAAGTCGCTTGAGCACGGAAGAATATGCCGCTGTCACCGCAGATGAAAACATCGTTGGCATTACCTACCCCACTGACCGCGTTTACTATGTCGCGTTCAAGAACGTTGGGAACGGCGTAGGCACGCCACTTGAAGATGTTCGCGTGCGCCAAGCCATGAACTATGCTGTTGATAAAGACACCATCATTGATGCGATCTTCGGCGGTGCGGCAAGCAGTGTTGCTTCCTTCACCGTTCCCGGCAATCTTGGGTATGATGAAAGCATTCCAGCTTACCCCTATGATCCTGCTAAGGCACAAGAATTGCTTGCAGAAGCAGGCTTCGCTGATGGCTTCAGCATTGGGATGGGTTGCCCCGCCGATGCTTACTTGAACATCAACGATGTGTGCCTAGCGATTGAAACCGACCTTGAAGCGGTTGGGATTGATGTTGAACTCGCTTTGCTTTCTAGCGATGTATATTGGAGCGAAGCACAATACGGCGCAACCGGTCCGATGTTGGTAGATAGCTGGAGTTCGTCTGTTGGCGAAGCCATGCCACGCATTGAAGGTGCGTTGACCCCCGGCGAATACTATTCCGTATGGGAAGATGCAACCATTGTTGAGTTCTTGACGGGCATTCAAACCACCGTTGACCGTGACGCACGCGCTCAACTGTACCGCGATCTGTCCGTATATATGAACGAAAACCCACCCTTCATCTATCTCTATCAACCCGTTTCGTTTGAGGCAATCAGTGCCAAACTAGAAGGCTACACCGTTAACAACGCAGAACAATTCTTCCTCGCTGGTGTATCCATCAAATAGTCCGTAGTCTCGCTTTTATAAATCGGGTGATAGTTCGCTATCGCCCGATTTATTTTTATAGATAGTCTCACTTTCTTTTGTAAACCTAACCCCAAAAGTAACTTGCCTATGTTTCGTTATTTTGCCCGTCGCATTGTTCAATCTGTATTCTTAATTCTAGGGGTGGTGTGTATCGTCTTCTTCATGATCCGCATCAATGGCGACCCTGTTTCGTTGATGATCTCGCGCGATGCCACGATGGAACAGCGCGAGGCGTTTCGTCAGGCGCATGGTTTTGACCGCCCCGTCACCGTTCAGTTTGTTGATTATATCGTTCGGCTCAGTCAAGGTGATTTAGGAAATTCGCTCCAATATCGCATGCCTGCCAGCGAGCTGATTCAACAACGCTTGATCCCAACTTTTGAATTGGCGTTTTCCACCTTGATCTTCATCGGGGTCTTTTCCATTCCGTTAGGGATTTTTGCCGGCTTGTATCCCAATACCCCATTTGATGTGCTTGCCCGCTTCATCGCGCTACTTGGGCAAACCCTCCCCAGTTTTTGGTTGGCAATGCTGTTGATCTTTTTCGTAGCCGTACCGATAGACATTCTGCCCACGTTCGGGCGTGATGGATTCGCCTCGCTGATCTTGCCCATGATCGCGCTAGGCTTGGGTGGGGTGGGGCAAATGCTACGGCTCACCCGCGCCACTGTGATGGAAGTACGCCATGAGAACTACATCCGCACAGCAAACGCTAAGGGGGTTAGCCCCTACAACATCGCCACGCGACACATTCTGCTTAACGCCGCCCTCCCCCTCATCAGCGTGCTTGGGGTACAGTTCACCTACCTATTGGGTGGCTCGGTATATATTGAAACCATCTTCTCTTGGCCGGGTTTAGGAACGCTATTAGAGGGAGCAATCAACAACCGTGACTTCCCTCTAGTACAAGCGATCACGTTTGTGATTGCTCTATTTGCGATTAGCATCAACCTGCTGACCGATCTCATTTACATGTTACTTGATCCACGCATCCGCGAAGCAACAGGATAACCACGCTATGATGACACGTCTTACCCCGGCACAACAACGATGGAAAACCCTCCGTAATGTCTTGCCGAAAGACTTCGGTGGTGTTTTGGGGATCATTATCACGGTGATGATTGTCGGGGTAGCCCTCTTCGCCCCGTTGATCGCACCGTATGGCATTAAGGAAGGCTCACGGCGCGATGCCAAACTTCCGCCTGCATGGTATGAAGGCGGAAGTACCGCACACTTACTCGGAACAGATGTGCAAGGCTGGGACATTTACTCACGCATTTTGCATGGGGCGCGGGTTTCAGTCACCGTTGGGCTATTCGGTGTATTGTTGGCATCCATGATCGGATTGACACTGGGCACGCTTGCCGCTTATTTTGGCGGTTGGGTGGATACGCTGGTGAATGCCTTTGTCAACGTGATGCTTTCCATACCGTACTTGGTGCTGGTCATTGTGGTGGCAACTGTTTTTGGGCGCAGTTTGGTCAATGTGATTTTGATCTTCGGCATCACCGATTCCCCCGTGTTCATTCGTTTGGTACGCGGTGAAGTGTTGCGCCTGCGGGAGCAAGAGTTCATCCAAGCCGCAGAGAGCTTGGGGGCACAAACAGGGCGCATCTTGGGGATTCACATCATACCTAACTTGATCGGCATCCTCATCACGCTTGCCACCTTTGAGATGTCCGCCATGATCTTCTATGAAGCCGGCTTAAGTTTCTTGGGGTTGAGTGTTCCGCCTGATATTCCAAGCTGGGGGAACATGATTTCTGCTGGCAGGCGTTTTCTCATAACGGGTGGCAATAGTTGGATCGCGGTTTATCCCGGCTTGGCAATTGCCCTCACCGCGTTGGGGGTCAACTTATTGGGCGATTGGCTACGCGATGTGTTTGATCCACGCGCCAAACAATCCAGCTAACTTATTATCCTTGAGAGATCACGACGACACACTAGATTGTATCGTCGTGTTGATCCCACCCCTCGGTTAGCTGAGGATGGGACGTTGCAGACGTTCCAAGATAGATTGTAACAATTGTGCTTCAGTATCCGTGATGCGGGCACGCATGTGACTTTCGATGGTCGCATTGATTTTATGAATCTGTGCCTCCATTGCTTTGCCCTGTGTGGTCAAAACAATACGCACTGCCCGACGATCATGGGGGTCTGACAGGCGTTCTACTAGACCTTTGCTCTCTAGTTTATCAATGTTGGGGGTGAAAGAAGTTGCCGCCCGCCCCACCATGTTTGCCAGCTTAGAAGCATGAATACCATCTTGATTCATTAACACGCTCAAGATATGCCACTCAATCACGCTTAGCCCGGTTGGTTCAACAATTTGGCTATAGGTCTGTTCAATCGCCCTTAGCGCGATATCCATCTTAGACCACAATGTACCACTCGAAAGTTCACCATTATCACTATGGAATTTTGTTCTCATGAATCACCCTAGATATTCTTATTACTTTGCATATTTTCTGGTTATAAAATGACTGGGAGTATAGCATATATAATCCAAGAAAAAAATGTATGATTTTCATATTTATTGATTCTACTTAGCGTTGGTAAATGACCTGATATGACGGCGGACTTCCTAAGCGTTGCCCACTCTCTAGGCTATACATTCCCACCACAATAGAATCAATCGGTTGGTCAACCACAAAATGATAAGTGTCTTCGATGTATTCCCCCGATTGCCAAAGCGCGGTTGGGTATTGGTTTTGCACAGGGATCTGATCTTGCTGGAGAATCAACTGTTGTTGACTATCCAAAAGATGAACAAACACCTTGTAACTTTGGCTCGGTTGCGTTGTTGCTTGCCAGACCAAACGGACTTCTGCAACAGTGTCAGAAATCTCTACGTTGTATCCATACAAATTAATCCCGTCCCCTAGTGGCACTTCGACCACATTTCCGACATCAGGTACGGTAAAGTTTCTCGGGATGCCCTCTACTGTTAAGTTCCCTAGTGCCATTTGAACGGAATTAGCAACCACTAATTCAAGTTCATAGTCACCCTGTTCTATGTTATACGGTATTATGATCTGCAGAGATTCTCTCATCAACTGACCATTTGTCCAGTTTTCAGCAGGGTGGCGGGGCAACATGGCAGACTTAACCGTCAGCGGGAATCGCTCACCGTTGGGTAAAACGAGATCAAGCGAATAATCCAACGCAACGCGCGAGGCGTTTGTAGGAAGGGCTTGCCAATATAAAATGAGGGATAACGCCTCTGAAGGGCGCACCTGCGAAACGAACGCATCCCACCCAACCAACATGATACTCGGCAGAACTTCTCGCTCTACACGGTGGGTTGTGGGGAGTGCCTCTGCAGGTGGAAATTGCGTGGGTTGCAAAACCTCCAATGTACCCACAGTTTGCCACAAGGTTGCCCCTCCCCCTTGTACATCTCGATAAAAAATAAAGTCCCCACTCAACCGCCCGATCCAACGCATTGAAACGGTGTAGGTATCTGCAGGCGTGCCCAGCGGAATTTGTAACCCTCGCACCGCCACCACCAAACGCTCATCAGGTTGCCATTCGTCCGTGCCGATGAGAAAGCCTTCTTTGCTGGCAAGAACATTACCCACCCTGTCTACAATCTGTAAGATAGGGGTCAAGTCATGGAGGGTGGGGGAGGCTTTGATGTCCCATGCTGTGTATACATCAAGCATCCCATTAGGGAAGGCAAGATCATGGTAGGTGTGCGTTAAGCGCAAAAAATCGTTGTGGATGAGATCAACGGCGGGGCGAAGGGTAGGGGGTAAAGTCATTGCTGACGACACTTGAATTGCCTCAAAGATGGGTTGCCCATCGTGGCGATCAAGCGGAACAGGCTGGCTCGGTTGCGTGATCCAATTGGGCTTGGGGGCACTGCGTGGGAAGATTGCCAAGGCGGGGTATTGATCGGCTTTTGGCAGGAAAAAGGTATCCGCCCCAAGCCAGCGCACATTGGGCAAATTGGCGATTTGTACCGTAGGGTGATACAACTCACGGGCGGCAATGTATATCCGCTCTTCAGCATGCGCCGCCAACCATTCACTGGCAAGGGCAAGATCGGCATCGGTATCGTAGTATAAGTCTTGGCGTGTTGCCCACGCTCGATAATCATACGCGGTGACACTCACACCTAGCACCATCCACACCATCAGGATTGCCCGTTGCCAACGCACAGAAAAGCGTTGGATGAGTGTTTCCCACCCTAAAGCTGCCAAGATGAAGATCAATGGAATCATGCCAATGGAGCGCATGTGATTGGGGGGCAAGCCACCCGTTGAGATCACACTGGGAATCACCATCAGCGGAGACAGCAACAATAGGAAATAGGTAGCACGGCGTAAATCGGAGTTGTGGGCGGACTCTGACACGGGCAACCGAAACAAGCGCAAGGTGGCGATTAGCCCTCCAAGCACCAAGAACACCCCTTCCCACAGCATCAAGTAGGGTCTGCCGGGAGGGTTATAGCGCAAGAGTGCTTCCCCTTCGATGAAGAACATCCGCGCATGTAGCCACACGCTTTCCCATAAGGTGACGGCATCCTTGCTGGCAGTGACTTCCACCAACCGCCCCCAGAATACATCGGGGCGAACAAAGGCATAGATGCCCATCGGCAATGCCACCAATCCTAATGGGAGGAAGTATGCCAATCCCTGCCGAAAACGTAACCACTTATGTGGGGTGATTGCCCATAAGAATAACGCAACGGATAACAGCCAAAACGGAAACAAGCGTGAGGAGTTGTAGGTATACACCACGCTCCCCCCAACCATTCCGCCCATTATCAAAAGCAGGACAGAGCGGCGCGTGAGTGCCTTCCACAAGAGTAACAACGCCCCAGCTTGCAAAATTGGCAAGGCACTGGTGCGGAATATTTGACGCGCCAGCCAAACTTGTGGGAAAGACACCGCCATCATCAGGGATGCCGCTAAGGCAATTTGATGCCCTCCCCGATTGGGGAACATGCTCCGCGCTAAGCGATAGGTGAGCGCAACGGTGAGGATGCCACAAAATAAACTAGCAACCTGTAAGCCAAACCGCCCATCATGAATCAACCACAAAAAAGGGACAGCTAGGTAATAAAAGAAGACCTCGCGCCCTTGATAGTTTTCTACCATAGGGAACGGGCGTGCATCACTAAAGGCAATGGTGCGCGTGATGATGATCTCAACCGCTTCATCAAAATGGGGTCCAGGGGGATAGTCCACCACCCCCACCATTCTTAGCCCCGCGCCCAATAAAATAATCAAGATCGCCAACCAAAAGGTGGCACGGGAAAGTTGCATTGGTTTTATGAATGATTACTTTTATCAAACAAAACTTGTAAGACCAGCTGCCCTAATTCCAGTTGGTCGCCACTATGTAGGACACGCACTTCATGCGAGCGGAGTTGATCCCCATTGACGAACAGCCCGTTCGAGCTACCCATGTCTTTGATGTAGACCCGTTGTTGTTTAGGGTCATAGGCAAGTGACATGTGTACGCGCGAAACGCCCAAGTCTGCCCCGCCGAATTCCTCTAGGTTTACATCGGGGGTTGCCCCACTAACGCGATCAATACGCCCAAAGGTCAGCTCACGCTGAAGCAGCTGTTTGGTGTGTAACTCAAAAGATTGGTCATAGAGTGGGCTATAGAATACTAGAATATCCCCCAAGCCAAACCTCTCATCCAGTTGGAACGGATTCACGCTGGAGGTGTCGCTTGGTGATGTAGTTGCCACTGACGATTGCGCAATGACGGTTGAGTTCTCTGGATCAATCAACAACGTACCACATCGGCGACACGCCACTGAGGTACTCCAATTGACGGTATTACACTTGTTACAGGTGATTTGATAAACCTCTTCAATCTCCAAAAACGGATTCACTGCCACGGTTTCTGGATTTTCTTCCATATACTGTTGGGCAATTTCTTCTGGGCTGAGGGGTTTGGGAGGTGTTTTTTGAGAAGCGATGTTGGCAATAATCTGCGCTACGGACGCATCAAGACTCTCATCTTGAACAGAAGATGACTTCGCCTGTTGTTGTAGCTCTTTGATTTTGACCTCATAACGTCTAATACCAAACAATAGCTTGCGCCGTAATTCTTCATCCAAAGCACCCACTTCACGGCGCAGTTTCTCCATTGCTTCTGATGTCTTAAATCCCTGTTTTCGCAATGTCACATACGATTTGAGAATGGACTTTACCTGACTCACGATGGTTTCCTTAAGATAAGTATATAGCTGCTCATGCAAGAATTTTATCAGTACAGTATAGAACAATGATACCCAATGATGAACAAATTCCCAAAGGTCTTTTTAACCTTGCCCAATATCTGACTTATGCTGTGTGCGATACTCCATCAAGATGATGCTACCGATGATGAATATTCCCCCTAATATTTGTAGCCCTTTGGGGAATTCATTCAAAAACATGGCTGCCATGATGAAGGTGAACACTGGCTCAATGGTATTGACAATAGCCGCCCGTGATGCCCCTAGTTTTTGCGTGCCCATCAACACCCCGAATAATGGAATCGTGGTACTAAGCAAACTCAACCCTAGTAACATCCACCAAACCGAAAGAGGATAGTTCAAACGTAGGTCAACCACGAACAATAGGGGGAGGATAACGATACCCGTTCCAGTGATTGCCCATGCCGTTGCAAGGGGATTGCTTGCCCGTCCGCGTTGGGCATGCGCGGTTAAGGTCAAGAAGAGCGCAACCGAAAGCGCGTTCACCAAAGACAAGATCACCCCTAAGTTAGGATTCCCCCCTGTTTGCGCTCCTCCGTCCGCCACCAAGCTGGTGATAACGATTCCGATACTTGCCAACAACAACGCGATCCACCCACGCACAGGAAGCACTTCCCCACGGAAGATTGCCAGCACGCTGACCATCGACGGAAAGGTATAGAGCAAGACTTCATAAATGCCCGCGCTAATGTTCTGCAAGGCGTAAAAGGCGGAGAGAGAAGCCGCCGAGATGAACAACCCCACCACCAATAAGTTCAGTCGGCGCGGGGATTCATTGGGGATCATGTGTGGGCGGAACTGCCGAAGCAGTCCCATCCCCAACCACATCATCGGAATGGCAAGTCCAAAGCGCAGGATGAATAACTCAAGCGGTTGAATCTCACTATAGCGATAGAGATAGTTAATCCAGATCGGCATCGCCGCATAACCCAATGCCGAAAGCAAAACGTAGAATAACCCTTCTAGGGTGTCGCGTCGCATTATGTTGTACTGGAAGCAGGCGTTTGTATTCTACGGCGTAGCCACTGCAATGGAAACTCTTGCACCACCACGCTCAAGAAGATCAGGGTTGCACCCATTTGTTGCCACACTACCAATTGCTCACTCAAGATGAGCATCGCCAAAACTAGGGCGATCACCGGCTCTAAGGTGGAAATGATCGAAGCGCGAGCCGTCCCTAAGCGCATCATGCCCATCATGAAAGCAAAAGTAGGCAGAACGGTATGCAAAGAAGCAAGTTCAGCCAACAAGAAGAAAGTTTTCCAGTCGCTAGGCAACACCATCTTGCCCATCAAAGTTAGCGGAATCAAGATCACGCTATAGCCAGTGATGATCCACGCCGTCACACGGGCGGTTGTGGGATACCCATCTAAAACACGATGTGTCACGATGACATGCACCGCAAACAAAATTGCCCCGGCAATCGTCAGGCTCATCCCCAGCGGAAAGTTTAGCGCGACGCTATGGGATGAATCTCCGTTAAGCGCGAATAGCGTTAAGCCCAATGCGGTCATCGCGAAGGCAACCCATCCACGCCCAGAAACACGATTGCCCAACAGGCTATTGAGCAAGAAGACGAAGGCGGGGTAAGTATAAGAGGCAATTGTGAACTGACTTGCGGTCAAATAAGATAGCCCTGTCCAACCTAAGAGGATACCCGCGCCATTGAGTGCGCCACAAAACATCAATAGAGCGCGGTTAGGAATTTCACGATTAACCAGACGCGCCAAACCTAGATGATGCCAAACCATAACCAGCAACCACATTAACGGGATGGCGATCAAGAACCGCCAACCAACGATGGTATACGGATGGGGTGGGTTCTCACCCAAGTAAATGGCTCGCCCAACGATGGGTAAAGTGGCGTAGCCTAAAACGCTAAAAATCATGAAAAGTAGCCCGTTACGGGTTTCTTTCGTCATTCGGTAAATCTCTCCAAAGGTTTGATTGGGGTCTTGCAACCCGTCATCATACTGGAAAGCAACCTAAAAAAGTAGTTAGGCTTTGTTGAATAGGTGTTAAAGGATGAATAAGGGGAGGTGATCCATTAAGAAACACGGGAAGGCAAATTGCCCTCCCGTGTGAGGATTTAGAACCCGAATAGTGGAATCAACGCGGGGATCATTGGGAAGAGGTTGGTTGCCAAAGTTGGGAAAATTCCCATCACCAACACCCCTACCGCAGAGATATACACCGCGCTCATCAGATATGGGGTTGCGCCTTCGGCAGGATCGCCGGGTTGGTCGTCACGTAAGAACATGTTGATGACCACACGCATATAATAGAACGCGCTTGCCACGCTGGTGAGTACCCCCACGATAGCAAGCCAGTAAAGCTCGGCTTGAACCGCTGCACCAAAGACGAAGTATTTACCAATGAAGCCACCCGTCAAGGGGATGCCCGTCAGGCTTAACATGAACAACGCCATCAACAATGCCAGTTGGGGTTGCGTGCGATACAATCCCACGAAATCATCTAGGCTGGTGCCTGTACCATCCGCCTTTTCGAGTGCCATTGCCACAGCAAACGCGCCCAAGTTGGTGAACATGTACGACATCAAATAGACTGAAACGGCGTTCAAGGTGGATTCTGCATTGACGCTTGAGCCAGCGGCGGCGATTGCCATCATGATGTAGCCGGCGTGGGCAATAGAAGAGTATGCCAACATACGCTTGATGTTGGTTTGGGAGAGTGCAACAAAGTTCCCCAAGACCATCGTCAAGCCAGCAACCAAGCTAACGCCAAATTGCCATGCAGCAGTCTCTGCCCCACCAATCACCAATACGGGCAAAGCAGAAGCCATCACCCGTGCCAACGCTGCAAAGCCACCCACCTTAGCAACCACGCTCATATAAGCGGTGACGTTGGTAGGTGCGCCTTCGTAAACGTCGGGTGTCCACATGTGGAAGGGGAAGACCGCCACCTTGAAGCCCAAGCCCACCAGCAAGAGCGACGCGCCCATCAGCAACAACAATGGGGAAACGGCTTGTGTGGCTTCTCCCTGTAACAGGATACTGACCACTTCAAAGATGCGGTTGAGGTTGGTTGAACCCGCCCCACCATAAATCAAGGCAGAGCCATACACCAAGAACGCGCTGGCGAATGCTCCCAAGATGAAATACTTCATCCCACTCTCTTCTGATTTCACCGCAACGTTGTAGAGCGGAGAGCTAGGTTGAAGATCACGAGTGGGATAGCGGAACGCCGCCATGATGTATAGCGGAATGCTCAACAATTCCAACGCGATGAAAATCAGCACAAGGTCGTTAGCACTCACCATGAACATAGCACCACTAGCGGAGAACAAGACGAGGCAGTAGAACTCCCCTTTTTCCATCTGGGCACGCTTGAGGTAATCCACACTCAACAAGACCGCAATCAACGCCGTCAGCAAGACCACCATATTCAAGAATGCCGTGGTGCTATCCGCCACGAACATCCCAAACATGGCTTCGCCGGGGCGGTTATACACCAAAACATTGGCAATGAAAGCCAGTGCCAGAATACCGATAGCATACCACGCCGTAACAACCTTACGTTCTGCGGGCACCCATAAGTCCAACAGCAGCAACAAGCACATACCCACTGCTACGATGGTTGCCGGCAAAACGGCAACCAAATTCAATTCCGCTAGTGTTGGTAAAACAAACATGACCGAGCCACCTATTAACCTTCGCTATCAACAACCGTTTGATCGATTGCTGCCGTGCTTTCAGTTGCTTCTTGGGGAATCGCTAATTCAAGTTTCTCTTCTACCAATTGATTAACGCTGGCATCCATCGTGGCGAAGAAGGGAGCAGGGCGCAACCCAATCAAGAAGATTGCCACCAAGATGGGGATCATCACCGCGATTTCCTGCCATGTGAGCGGTTGATCTTTGAGGGCGATATTCTCTGGCTTATCAAGCTCGCCGAGGTATACCTTCTGGAACATGTGCAACATGTAGATTGCCGCCAAGATCACCCCCAATGTAGCAAACAAGGTATAGGTTAGCCCCAATACGCTACTGCCGAACGCGCCCAACAAAATGGTGAACTCACCCACGAAGCCGTTCAAGCCGGGCAAGCCCATGCTGGACAAGGTGACAACCAAGCTGATCCCACCATAAACGGGCATCGCCTTCCAAATCCCACCGAACGCATCCAATGCTTTGGTATGGCGACGTTCATAGAGCATCCCCACCAACAAGAAGAGACCGCCCGTGCTGATGCCGTGGTTAATCATTTGGAGCGTGCCCCCACTGATGCCGGCTTGGTTGAGGGCAAAGATTCCCAATACCACGAAACCAAGATGGCTGATGGAGGAATAGGCGACTAACTTCTTCACGTCCGTTTGGGCATAGCTCACCCATGCACCATAGATAATGCCGATGACTGCCAAGACCGCGACGACGGGAGCCATGAACACGCTGGCTTCTGGGAACAGTTGCAAGTTGAAGCGCACCATCCCATACGTTCCCATCTTCAACAAGACACCTGCCAAGATGACCGAGCCGGCAGTTGGTGCTTGCACGTGTGCATCGGGCAACCAGCTGTGGAAGGGCCACACGGGAACTTTGATAGCGAAGGCGATGAAGAAACCAAGGAACAACAAGTTCTGCAAGCTGAAGAAGCCACCCATCGGGAGCGTTAAGCTACCGTTAGCAAGTTGCTCAAGGATGCCCCCTGCGCCTTCTAGCGTGAAGGTGCCGGCATTCGTGCCCAAGTACAAGATAGCAATCAACATCAAGATGGAGCCAGCCATCGTATACAAGAAGAATTTGATGGAGGCGTAACGACGTTCTTCTCCACCCCAAATCCCGATCAAGAAATACATCGGAACAAGCGTGATTTCCCAGAAGACATAGAACACGAACAGATCATGTACCACGAATACACCGATCATTGCCCATTCAAGCAAGAGCATGAAGATGTAATACAGTTTAGCCCGTCCGCGCTCTTCAATGACGTGAGCATGGAAGCTACTCATAATCGCAATCGGCATGATGAACGTGGTGAGGATCACCAACAACAGGCTCAATCCATCTACGCCAGCGTAGTAGTTGATGCCAAATTGTGGAATCCACGCCCATTGTTGTACCATTTGTAGGTCAGGGTTGGTGTTATCAAACCCGATCCACATCAACAACGAAGCAAAGAAAGTGGCAACGCTCACGCCGAATGCCGTCCATTTAATTTCGTTCTGTTGCTCTTCTTTCATGAAAAGCAGAACGGTCATGCCGACGAGCGGCAAGAACAGGGTTAGTGTGACAATTGAAAGACCAAACATCGTATTGATAACTCCTCGATGATCTTATCCACCGTTTTGGAATAAGGGAATCAGTAAAGCGATAATCACCAAAATCGCACCGGAAAGCAAAACCACTGCGTAGGTACGAACATAACCCGTTTGAATGCGACGCATCCATGAACTCACCCAAGTTGCGAAACGTCCCACACCCATTACCGTAGCATCAATGATGCCTGTCTCAATGGGACGCGCCAAAATCCGCCCAAACCCATTGAACAGGTCACGCAGGGCATGATGGAATCCGTCGTGCCACCAGTTCCAATCTAAGGTGATGCCAAAGAATTTGCTGGCGCGGATGAAAGGGTTGATGAACAGGGCGAAGTAGGTTTCATCCCAGTACAGGCGTGCGCTAGACAATTGGAAGCCGGGAGCGAACGCCGTCTTTTGGAGCGCGTCCTTGCCGTCAACGTATGCCTTGCCACTACCGTAAATGGAACGTGCCAGCAGAATCGCACCGATCCCAACCGAAAGCGCAACCACCGCCAACAGGGGTAAGAACACTCCTACATGGGCATGTTGCACGCTGACGATGATCCAGTCAGCAAAGCGATGTGCTCCGCCGGCGATCCATGCCAAGCCTATTCCGCTGGGTGTATTCATGAACCCAATGGTCAAGCTGAAGAATGCCAACACCAACAAGGGAATTACCATAGACGGTGCGCTTTCTGGAGCATGCGCAGCAGCATCATGGCGGTGTTCTCCGTAGAAGACAAGTTCCATCTGTCGCCACATGTAGAAGGCGGTGAAGCCTGCGGCAACCAACAGCATCCCCAACGCAATGAACGCGCCCGCGCCCACCAAACCGCCATCTTCAACGCCCTTCAAGAAGGCATCCGCAAGGATTTCGTCCTTACTCCAGAAGCCAGCGAACGGGAAGATACCTGCTAGGGCAAGCGTCCCAATCAAGTAGGTTAGATAGGTGAGGGGCATGCGACGCGCCAAGCCACCCATGTAGCGCATGTCTTGTGGATCAAACGCATCATGTTCAACAATGGCGTGTTCGTCGTGATCGTGCCCATCGTGATGATCGTGCAGGTGATGGTGTCCGTGTTCCATCCCATGAATGACTGAACCGCTCCCCAAGAATAACAACGCCTTGAAGAACGCATGGGTGACAAGGTGGAACATTGCCGGCACATAGGCTTGGAAGCCCACTGCCGCCACCATGAAGCCCAATTGTGAGACGGTGGAATATGCCAAAACTTTCTTGATGTCCCACTGACCGAGCGCAACAAAGCCTGCCATCAAAGCAGTGGTTGCACCGATGATTGCCACAATGAAGGAAGTGGTATCAGAAGCGTGAAACAAAACATTGCTCCGCACCATCATATACACCCCTGCCGTCACCATCGTAGCAGCATGGATGAGCGCACTCACGGGGGTAGGACCCGCCATAGCATCTGGCAACCAGATGAAGAGCGGAATCTGTGCAGATTTACCGGTTGCCCCCAAGAGCATGAACAGCGTGATGAGGGTGATAACCGCCCCAATCCCCAAGCTGAAGGGACCAAACTGAACGGTAGCGTTTTCTGCCAGCATGCGTTCTGCCTTGCCGAATACGCCTAACAATTCAGTGGGGATGTGGTCATTGTTGAGATAGACGGGGGCATCAGGGGCTACGCCGTGTGCATCGGTTTCGCCATGCCCAGAAGCGGACTCGCTCCCGTGTGCGTCGGTAGCGTCGCCGTGTGTTTCTTGAAGAGCCGCGCCTGTTAGAACGATGATAGACGCATGCCCATCTTCAGTGGTGGTGTGGCTGTCTTCCGCCCCATGTGAAGCGTCGCTTCCGTGTTCATCACCATGCCCCGCATTTTGCGAAGCAGCAACCCCCGTGAGCGCGTGGGTGTTGACCACCTCCCCTGCCTTATAGAAGTCCAGCGTGCCGAACGTCCAGAAGATGAGGAAGATCGCCATCAAAAGCCCAAAGTCACCCACGCGATTGGCAATGAATGCCTTACGAGCGGCGTTGGCGTTTTTGTAGCCTTCGCCATGAGACTTGTCAAACCAGAAACCAATCAACAAATAGGAACACAAGCCTACACCTTCCCACCCTACGAACAACATCAAGAAGTTGTTGCCCGTTACCAACACCAACATGAACGCCAAGAACATGTTCAAGTAGGTGAAGAAGCGAGAAAAGCGTGGGTCGCCGTGCATATAGCCCATAGCGTACACATGAATGAGCGAGCCAACCCCAGTAATCACCAACATCATGGTGACGCTTAGGGTGTCTACGCGCATTTGCCACGGGATTTCAACGCCAGCGGATGGAATCCGTATCCAACTATCAAAGAAGAAGGGGTTAATGACCGCTTCTTGGTAATTGTTCCCCATCAAGTTGAAGAACAACAGTAAAGCCACAATGAACGCTCCAGTAGAGGCAAAGATGCCTACCAGTGCGGATTGTCGCTCCTCTAACCTAGATCCCCAGAAGGTGTTGATGAACGCCCCCAAAGCCGGGATCAGGATAATCAGAGGTACAATTTGTGCCATTCCCAAAAATCCTCTCGCAACATAAACAGATCAGCACAACGCCAACCTGATTTAGCCTTCCATTTGATGCAATTCGTCAATGTCGATGCTCTGCTTGCTACGGAAGATCGTCACGATGAGCGCAAGCCCAACCGCCACTTCTGCCGCCGCAACGGTCATCACGAAGAATACGAACAGGTGTCCATCCAGATTTTGCCAATGTTTTGCAAAAGCAACAAACGAGAGGTTTGCCGCGTTCAACATCAACTCCACCGACATGAAAACCAAGATTGCATTGCGCCGCACGAGCACGCCGAGCGTACCCATCACGAACAATACCGCGCTTAACATAACAAATGCTTCGGTCTGTACCATCAGTTTGCTGGCTCCTTAATCACCGGCGGGTTCTTCGCCAGCTTGCAAACGACCACCACTCACCCCGGCTGAATCCTCAACCTGATTGGCGATCACGCTGGTCAACGGGCGGCTAACACGGCGACGTTCTGGGCGACGAGCGCGAACTTCAACCGTAGACACTTGACGTTGTGACAAGACAATCACCCCAACCAATGCCGCCAACAAGACCAAGCCCACTACCTGCAAAGGCAATAGGTACTTAGTGAACAGGATTTGCCCAACTGCTTTCGGGCTACCGAATTGTTGTGCGGTATCCGTAGCAAGATAGTAAGCAAAGGGTTCAGAAGCACTGGGTTGATCGGTCAAGACAATCAAATGGTGGGTATCACGCACGAGTTCGGCTTCAACAATATTGAACAAGCTAGAAGCGTCTTCACCGAGTGCGCCGTTTTCAGCAGCAATGAAGCGCAAAGAATCGCTTTCGCCACTGCTCACCACAATGGGCGTGCTGATGCTGTTGGAGGCGACATCGGCTACCAAAATGCGCGAGTCATCTTTGCTACCGAATGGGCTTCCTGTATCTTGCAAGCTAACCGTTTCGCCTGTTGCGTTGAATACAGACAAGCGCGTTTGGTTATCCGCCAGTTGCGTAAGGTCTTCATCAAACGAAGTTAAGGTAGCTTCATCAATGCCCGTCACCAACGCGCTAACGGTTTGGTCTGCCTCTAGCGTGAGGGTGCTTTCTAACACCAACTCACCTGTTTCAGCATCCACCAAAGTGAGCGTATGCTCCCCTGCGGTCATGCGGATGTGTTCGCTACTTTTGCCGAATTGCAACCCTTGTACCGTTAACTCCGCATCTACCAAGACATCCATGCGTGGGGCAAGGTAGGTGTAGTTAGCGATGCGCACCAACGGATCCACCCCATCACTTTCGATGAAGTCAACGTTCTCTTGTGCGATAGCAATGCCCACCGTCAACAACAATACCATCGTCAACAACACGGCTACAGGAGTATGAAGGCGACTACCGCGAACCGCTTTCATTGAACTTAAGCGCGACTCTGAGCTTTCTGCCCCCAAGAGCATAATCACAAAGAGGAAGAGTACCATGATCGCGCCTGCATACACCGCGATTTGAACCATCGCCAAAAACGGTGCATCAAGCATCAGGTACATGAAGGCAACACAGGCGAAGTTCAAAATCAGGAACAACGCGCTGTGAACAGCGTTTTCACTGATGAGCATCATCATAGCAGCAATCACTGCTATCGTGCCCACCGCAATAAATAAGTAAACCTCAGTCATAGACGCTCCTCACCAGAGCCAATAATCATGCCTGTGCTATATCGAAACATAGTTTGAAAATGCGTTTGTGAAGTCTAACACAAAGAAAACGATAGTTCAAACCAAACTCTATCGTTACGCTTGTCAGTTTCTAAGGATTTTAACCTGACGAAAAAAACGCGAGGCAACATGACGCTTCCTCGCGTTTGGGCTATCCCCTTGTTTAGTAGGGGTTCTGCATATCCGGGATAGATCGGGTAAATACACCCGGCTCAACCTTACGGGGGGTGCTGTCTTGCCCAGCAGGAGCGGGGTCAATCAGCATGTTCTTAACATAGATGGCATCGCGCCGATCGGTAAAACTCAAGCGGTGTTCATGCCCTAGTTGAATTGCCTGCGTAGGGCAAGCATCCTCACAATAGCCACAGAAGATGCAACGCAACATGTTGATCTCATACGTCTTGGCATAGCGTTCACCGGGGCTATAGCGTTCTTCGTCCGTGTTTTCCGCCGCTTCCACCCAAATCGCATCAGCGGGGCAAGCAGCAGCACACAACGAACAACCGATACACTTTTCTAGCCCGTTCTCGTAGCGACGCAAATGATGCCGTCCTTTATAGCGTTGCGAAAACGGCTTCACTTCTTCAGGATAGTTCACCGTGACCGGCTCTTCCCAAAGATGCTTGAAAGTCGTGGCAAACCCTTTAATCAGATTCATCGTTCACTCTTCCTTCTCACCACTAAATCTACCCGATATGGGTAGTTATTTTTAACTGGATGCACCCCCTGCACAAGCAAGGGGTGCGTCTCTCATTTAGTCGCCAGATTCAGACTTGCCATAATGGGTTGCAAAATCGCGCAACTCACGGGCGACGTTCTTACGTGTATTGGTTAGACCAGCGACACTCTTGTCAAACAGGCTATAGGGAATTGCAATTATCCAGCCTAAAACTTCTACCAAGATATGTGCAATGCCCGTCCGTTCACCTGTCACCATCGGATCATTTGCCAGCGAGCGCACGGGTGTCTCGGTGGATTCACGGCGGAGGACAAGACTGCCAGCGATGAGGGCGATCACCACAAACACCGCAGAAGCAATCACATACTGTACGGGGGTGCTGGCAGTTTCACCAATCACCACAGCAACACCTGTCCATGCCACAGCAACGATGCTCAAAGGAAGCATGACCTTCCACCCGAACATCATCAAGCGGTCATAGCGGAAGCGTGGCAAAGTCGCACGAACCCAAACCATACCGATCAAGAACAAGATTACCTTGCCAATGAAAACCAACGGAGCAAGCAAAGGCGCGTTCTCGATGAAACCGCCACCTAGCCCCCAGCCCCCAAAGTAGAGGGAGACGGCTACCATGCTGACCGCGATCATGCCGAGATATTCCGCCATCATGAACAGGGCAAAACGCATCGCGCTGTATTCGGTCATGAAGCCCTGCGTCAGTTCTTGCTCCGCTTCTGGGAGGTCAAAGGGAGAGCGGCTCACCTCTGCCAACAAGGCGATCATCAAGATGCCGGCGGCTAGGGGATTTTGGAAGACGAACCACCCCAAGATGGGAGGAGCGTCCAGTTGTGCAGCCACAATATCGCCAATGCTCATGCTACCGACGATCATCACCGGCACTGCCATCGTCAAGCCCATGCTCAACTCATAGCTAATCATCTGGGCAGAAGCACGCAAGCCACCCAACATGGCATACTTGTTATTGCTACTCCAGCCTGCCAACACCACCCCGTAGGTGGCAATGCTGGTGATCGCCAAAATCCACAGAATGCCCACATTCAAATCCACCAAGTGAAGCGGAATGCGATACCAATTGCCATCAAACCAGGGGATATTGACGGGAGGACCCCAAGGGATCACCGCGCCAACAATCAAAACTGGCACCGCCTTCAAGATGGGGGCGATGTAATAGACCGCTTTATATGCTTGTTCTGGGATGATGTCTTCTTTGAAGATCAACTTCAACCCGTCTGCCGCAGGTTGCAAAAAGCCACCCGGTCCAACGCGGTTGGGTCCGACACGTTGTTGAAAGAACGCAATGAACTTACGCTCCAGTAGCGTCGTGTAGGCAAAGCCGGTTATAACGATGAACAACACGATTGCAGAAAACACAATCGGATGCCAAAACGAGCAAGCGGCGGATTCTGAACAGAGAATAACATTTGCGGGATCATATCCGAACATGGTTGTTTTTATCCCTTCTTGCTAACTTCACCAACGGTAATGACAGTTGGGGTTGCCACGTCGCTTAGGTGGGTGGGCATATATGCCACGCCTTGCGGTGCGCCATTGATATAGGCGACCACATCGGCTGTTCCACCTGCATATTGCACAGTGACAATATCCCCATCTTGAATGCTCAACGCTTCAGCATCGGCTTCGCTCAATTGGATGTACGCATCTGGTACACGTGGAGCCATCAACTTTTCGATGCTGGGGCGGAACATGCGTTCACGATTGTATAGCTCACGGGTAGGAACAATCACAAGTTTACCTTGACTGGGTTTGATAATGTGGGGGAGGTTCACCGTCCCTGCTGAGACAAAGCCCCCATTATCAGCGGCACATGGGATTTGTACGCCCAAGCCACCCTTGTTGTCATAAGCAGTCCCACCGTAATAAACATCATCGCGCCCGATGATGGGCAATTGCGCTTCGGTCTTTGCTAATTCGTTGAAGCGACACCCTTCAAACGCGCTAATCGCTTTGGTGATGTCTAGCATCACTGCCGACGCGCTCACCTTTTCGCGCCCCATTCCTAAAGCCGCGCTCAACCGCTGTGCCACTTGCCACGCTGGCAACGCATGCCCCATGGGTCCTTGTGCGGTATAGAAGCGTTGAACGCGACGTTCAATGCTGGTGTACGACCCATCACGCTCTGCAAAACTTTGGATGGGCAAAACGACCTTCGCCTTGCTGATTGCCTCACCCTTGAACAAGGTCAACTGGATGATCGTCTCAACTTTGCTCAACCATTCAGACGCGGTGGGATCATCATATACAACGTCTGCTTGTGCCACGATCAACACTTTGGGGGGATTTTGAATCAGGTCTTGGGTGGCTTCTGGGGTATATCCCATGTAATGCAAGCCCATGCCGTTTGCCCCACTGAAGACTCCGACTAACCCATTGTTGGCGCGTCCAACATGGTTGGTTTGAATCAAGAAGTTGGTAGCGGATTGCATCAACGCCTTGCTACCCTCCAACGTCAAGCCTTCTGCCCCAGCAACAATCACCAAGTTTTGTGCTTGGGAAAGTGCATCGAAGGCTTCGGGATAGCGTGCGCGGAAGTCTGACATAGCATGGGCGGCTTCGCCCACTGTAAAGCGCAAGCGGTGGCTACGGGAGACGAAATCATCCATGCGGGTTGCACGGGCATTGGCGACGAATACTTGTGCGCCACGTTCTTTCGCCTGTTTAATGCGTAAGCGGTAGATCGGTGCTTCTTCTTCGAGGTCGGTGGCGATGACCAAGATGGCATCCCCGCGCCCCATCTGCCCGATGTTGCTTCCCTTGCCAATGCCAACATGGGCAACCTGTTCTGCGCCCCCTTGATTGAGCGTCCACGCGCCCAAACGGTCAGAGCCAAGCCCATTCACCAATTGGCGCAATGACCACAAATCTTCATTGCTCATGCTACTGCCGGCGATCACACCGATCTTGCCATTAGCGGATTTCAACAACGCGCTGGCGGTCTCATTTGCCTTTTGCCAGTCCGTCTCTTTGCCGTCTAGCATGGGGGCAAGCAAACGGCTTTCAGTGTGGCGGGTGAAGTGATGCCCAAAGCGCGTCTTGTCGCTGATCCAAATTTCGTTGACGGATTCATTTTGGCGTGGCATCACGCGCTTGATGATTGCCTTCCCACCGAACTCACGATCAAGGCGTGTGCTTAGGGTGATGTTGCTTCCTACAGGATCATAGGGAGAAAGACTAGCAATATTGGTGAGTTCCCAGGGGCGGGCACCAAAGCGGAAGTCCGCAGAAGTTAACGCACCCACCGGACAAATGTCAGTGGTGTTCCCACTGAAGTAGCTATCAAAGCCGGGTTCACTGTTGGTGATAATTTGCAAACGGCGACCGCGTTCATGGAACGCCAAAACATCATCCCCCACGACTTCCGCTTGAAAGCGTGTACAACGCGCACACTGAATGCAACGTTCACGATCCAAGAAGATCAGGTCTCCAAGTGGATAATGCTTGTCTAGGTGGAGCTTATCATCAAAGTACATGCGGCTTGCTTCGGGACCATGTTGCATGGTCAGGTTTTGTAACGGACATTCTCCCCCTTTGTCACACACTGGACAATCCAGCGGGTGGCTTGTGAGCAAGAATTCCAATACATCATTACGGGCTTCTTCCACTTTGTTGGTGGTGGTACGCACGAACAACCCTTCTGAGGTAGTCATGGTACAAGCCGTCTGGAGTTTGGGGAACCAATTAATTTGGGGATTCCCCTGTTCGTCTAGGATCACTTCCCCCGTAGCACGATCCCGATTGATCCCCCCCGTTTCAACCAAACACATACGGCACATGCCGACGGGGTTGAGTTTAGGATGATAGCAAAAAACAGGAATATCAATTCCAACTGTTTTTGCGGCATCAACAAGGTTCATACCCTTGGGAAACTGATACACCTGCCCGTCAAAACTTACCGAGACAGTATCAGTCTTTACCATTTCAGCCATATTCATCTTCCCTTGTTCACCAATAACGAGGTGTTAGAAAAATCAAAACGAGCTAAACGTAGCCCGTATAAAGCACGATCTCGAACGGCTTGCGCTTGAAGCCCCCAACGTTGTTGGGGTGCCTCTGCTTCTGCCTTATCTATGGCGTTGAGGAAGTCCTCAATCGCTTGATCTAGTTGCCCATTGCGTAGGTAAAATTCCCCACGCAACAAATAGTTTACTGCTGCGTTCGGATGCAACCGAATCGCATCGGACAATGTTTGTAGGCGTGCGCCCTCATCCTCCACCCGCCCAAAAAGCCGAAAACCCACCCAACCCCAAAAGGTGCGTGGGATGCTCCCACTGTTGGGAGAGGGTTGCGCTTCTTGTGGCTCAAGCGGAAGAGAGACAACCGACGTTTCAATCGGTTGCCCTAGCTCCACTTCGCCCGATGCGTTCTGCTCGTCCATCGCGCTAGTCTGCTGCCCCGGCATGGATGGCGGTTACTTTACCACCGTCCAGATATTCTTCAAATTCGGAGCGGAAGTTCTTGATGGTTGCCAAAACAGGATTGACGGCGAAATCACCCAAAGCACACAGCGTCACCCCTTGAATATTGCTGGCAACATCCAAGATGGTATCGAGGTCTTTGCTGGTTGCCTTGCCACTGACCACACGATCCAGCATCTTGTCCATCCAGTACGTGCCTTCACGGCAGGGGGTACACTTGCCACAGCTTTCATGCTTGAAGAACTTAATCATTTTGCTGGCTGCCCATGCGATGTCGCGCGTGTCATCCAACAGGATGAAAGAAGCAGACCCCAAAACCGTGCCCTTGCTGGCAAAGGTTTCGTAAGTCATTTCCATATCAAGCGTCTCTTCGCTCAAGGGCAAGATGGGACCGGATGCACCAGAGGGCAACAACGCCTTGAAGGTACGCCCATCTTTGGGTCCGCCACCGTGCGTATACAATAACTCGCGCATGGTTGTGCCCAGCGGTAGCTCATAGTTGCCGGGGCGTTGCACGTCACCACTCAAACAGAAAATCTTGGTGCCACTGCTCCGTTCCGTCCCGATGCTCTTGTATGCGTCTGCACCGTTGACCATGATCCAAGGCACATTGGCAAGCGTTTCCACGTTGTTCACGACGGTTGGCTCACCATAGAGACCGCCTCCCTTTTGGGCGGGGAAGGGTGGGCGCACGCGAGGTTGCCCTAGCTTGCCCTCAAGGCTGTTGAGCAACGCGCTCTCTTCACCACAAATATACGCGCCTGCGCCTAGATGGGTATAGATTGGGCAACTCCAGCCCTTGCCAAGAATGTTATCCCCAGCAAGGTTGTTCTCCTGCATCTTGGCGATGCAACGGTCAAGTTGACCAGCGACTTCCCAATATTCACCGCGCAAGTAGATGTAAACGGCGGTTGCTTGGATAGCCCATGCACAAATCAACGCCCCTTCCAACAATTGATAGGGGTTGTTTTCCATGATCTGACGATCTTTGAAGGTGCCCGGCTCCGATTCATCCGCATTCACCGCGACATACTTCACGGCTTCATTCTGTGGGATGAAGCTCCACTTCACGCCAGTGGGGAAGCCTGCCCCCCCACGTCCGCGCAAGTTGGATGCCTTGACCAGATCAATGACTTCTTTGGGGGTCATGCTCAAAGACTTCTTGAGCGCGTCAAACCCGCCATTGGCGGCGTAAACGTCAAACTCGTGGACGTTCGCAACTTCTTTTTCTTTGAATAGAATGTTCATCGTGTCTGCCCTTTTTAACTCTAAGGTTATGCCTTCTTGACAGGAACTTCTTGACCAGCACGGGTGGGGTTTAGGGCAGCGTTGACATCATCGCGCCACTTTGCCAGCAGTTCCTTCATAATATCCATGTTGAGAGATTCATGAAAACGGAAGTTTGCTTGGAGCATGGGGGCGGTATCGCACGAACCCAAGCACATCACATGCTCACAGGTGAACATGCCATCCGCTGTGGTTTCTCCATCTTCGATTTGCAATTCGTTCAGCAAGTCATGATAGAACGCATCTGCCCCACGCAAAGCACACGGCAAATCGGTGCAAACATGCAACCATACTTTGCCCTTCGGGGTTTCGCGGTACATGGTATAGAAGCCAGCGATGGATTTCACTTGAGTGGGATCCATGTCAAGGATGTCTGCCACATCCTCAATCGCTTCGGGGTTAAGGTATCCATAGTGTTCTTGTGCCACATACAACAAGGGCATCACGGCAGAACGACTATCCGGATACTTGGAGAGGGTATAGTCTACTTTGTCTTTGTAGTTTTCTAAGATTGCGTTTGCCATAACCGTCTCCGTTAGCGATCACTATCGCCGAGTACAAAGTCCATGCTCCCGATGATGCCGATCAAGTCAGCGATCATGTGACCGGGCGCGATGTGTTGCAAGGCTTGAATAGAAATAAAGGAAGGAGTCTTGAAGTGTACGCGACGCGCTTTCGTCCCGCCCGTACCGTGTAAGTAGCAGGCGATTTCTCCGCGTGGGCTTTCGATGGAAACGAATACTTCTTCATCTGGGAGGCTAAAGCCTTCTGTCCAGAGTTTGAAGTGATGAATGACTGCTTCCATGCTCCGCCCTAGTTCTGCACGAGGTGGGGGAACAAACTTGCGGTTTTGGCTACGGAATGCCCCACTAGGGATGGCGTTACGCGCTTGTTGGATGATGCGCAAGGATTGGCGCATTTCTTCCATACGGCACAAGAAGCGGTCATAGACATCCCCATGTTCACCAAGCGGAACGTCAAACTCATATTTCTCATAACCACTGTAAGGCATCGCCTTGCGGATGTCCCAGTTCACGCCACTGGCACGCAGGCTTGCCCCGCTCAATCCCATGCGGAGGGCATCTTCTGGCTCAACAACGCCAATACCCATCGTGCGATCACGCCAAATAGGATTGTTGGTGAGCAAGACGCTGTAGTCTTCGATCTTCTCTTTCATAATGGGCAAGAAGGCATCCAAAGCAGGCAGGAACTCCGGCACCAAATCGCGCCAAACCCCACCCGGACGGAAGTAACTGCCCATCATGCGCTGACCGGATAGCATCTCAAACATGGTCAAGATGTGTTCGCGCTCGCGGAAGGCGTATAGGAACACGCTCATTGCGCCCATATCGAGGGCGTGCGTGCCCAACCAAACACAATGGCTTGCCAAGCGTGCCAATTCCAAACAGATCACGCGGATGGTTTGGGCGCGTTCGGGCACGTCAATTTCGCCCAGCTTTTCTACAGCAAGGCAAAAGACCATGTTGTTAGACATGGGAGAAAGATAATCCATGCGATCCGTTAAAGTGACGGCTTGCTCATACGGTTTGGATTCAATATTCTTTTCAATGCCGGTGTGCAAAAAGCCGATGTCCGGCAAGCAAGTGACGATTTCTTCACCGTCTAGCTCAAGCAATAAGCGGAGTACGCCATGCGTGCTGGGGTGATGGGGACCCATGTTGAGGAGCATGGTTTCGCCGGTCATTGCCCGTTCAGAAACCAACCCTCTCAACGCCTCAACATCACCCTCCCACTGTTCAACCTGTTGTTGTTTTTCGTGCGTATTTACAGCCATGATGTTCCCTCTTTATTTGAATTCGCTCATGGGTTTAGCAAACGGTTTGTGCTTGGCAATGTCTTCCACATTGAACGAGAACATAATCGTTTCATAACCGAGCGGATAATCGCGGCGGTGGGGGTGTCCTTGCCAATCTTCTGGCATCAACAAACGGCGTGGGTCTGGGTGTCCTTCAAACTCAATGCCCATCATATCCATGATCTCGCGCTCTAGCCAATTGGCGTTCAACCACAGCACAGTGCTGGTGGGCAAAACGGGCGCGTCCTCTGCTACAAAAGTTTTTACGCGGAGGCGACGGTTATAGAGCATCGAATACAGGTGATAGCTCACGCCGAAACGCTCGGCGCGGCTAAACTCTGGGTAGTAATCCACGGCGCTGATGTCAGAAAGAAAGTTGTAGTATAACCCTGAAGTATCCCGTAGGAACTTCAAGACCTCAACCACGCGGTGAGATGCCACAATCAAGGTGAGTTCATCGCGGAAGACTTTGCTATCTAGCAATGCCTCCCCTAGATGTGCCTTGACCATCTCAAGCGGGTTTTGAATGGGGGGAATGTTCGACATGATAGGTATCCTTTATGCCCAGTTTTGCCACTTGTCGTTCTTGATCTTTTCGTGGAGGGTCAAAATTCCGTGCATGAGTTGTTCTGGACGGGGGGGGCAACCTGCCACATAAACATCCACAGGGATGATTTCATCCACGCCTTGAACGACAGCATAGTTATTGTAAACGCCACCGCACGAAGCGCAATCACCCATCGAGATCACCCATTTGGGGTCTGCCATTTGGTCATACAACTGGCGCACAACGGGTGCCA
The DNA here is from genome assembly GCA_049318945.1 of Phototrophicaceae bacterium. Taxonomy (GTDB): domain Bacteria; phylum Chloroflexota; class Anaerolineae; order Aggregatilineales; family Phototrophicaceae; genus CAIRDJ01. Next base: position 31,168 of record JBMOEO010000005.1, read on the forward strand.
TCTTGCGCGTGACGCGCCCTGCCACAATGAGCAAGTCAGATTGGCGTGGGCTGGCGCGGTTCAGTTCCATCCCAAAGCGAGACAAATCATAATCAGATGCTTGCGTTGCCATCATTTCAATCGCGCAACATGCCAAGCCGAACAAAAGGGGCCAAAGTGCGCCGGTACGCGCCCAGTTCACCGCTGCATCGAGGGTGGTTGTCACCATGCCCAAGTTACCCAATCGTTGGCTTAGGCTAGTGCCGTGTGTGGGTTGGTCAATTACTCCCATTCCAATGCTCCTTTGCGCCATTCATAAATGAACCCGATAATCAGAACAAATGTGAAGATGCCCATTGCCGCCAAGCCATACCATCCTAAGCCACGCATGCTAACCGCCCATGGCAAAAAGAAAATGACTTCGATGTCAAACAGAATGAAGAGTACAGCAACGAGGTAAAACTTGACTGGAACTTGACGTGTCCCTTTGCCGATGGGTTTCATGCCACTTTCGTAGGGGGCAACCTTACGGGCAGAAGGGTGATACGGTCCCAAGATACGAGAGAGAAAGCTGATAAGTATGGAAACTATAAACGCGAGAATCAAAATCGCGCTAATGGGTGCAAATGCTTGTAATGCCATTCTGTCATCTCCAGATTTTGCCAATTGTTCTTTTTGGCACAATCACTATAGATAAAAGAGTAACACACCGCTATGGGGGTGTCAAACGTCATATCATGCTTTGGTTCAACCTTTAGCATAATATTGTACCAACCCGTTTCCAACGTGTGCAACCTCACAAACTGGGCAGATTTTCTACCCGATTTTAGAGGCATTCCCTGCTATGAGAACGCATAGCCGAGTAGAATAGAGGGAGTGTTTTAATGAGAGGTAAACCAACCGATGGAACAACATATCCAAGAAACCCTAAGCCCAACTGATGAGGCGCGTTTGGTGCAAATGTGTAAGGCGTTGGGCAACGAAAAGCGGATGCAGATTGTGCGCTTCTTGCGCCAGCACCCTGCTTGTATCACCAATGATATTGTTGCCCACACGCCCCTAGCACAGGCGACTATCTCCCAACACCTCAAAGTATTGCGCGAAGCTGGCATCATCAGCGGGACGATTCAAGGTCCTGCTATGTGCTATTGCATCAACGAAGAGGCGATTGATTGGCTCAAGCAACACATTGAACGCTTATGATTTCCTAGCGCGTTAGGTGTAGATAGGCGCGATCATGCAAATCGAGAATGTCCTCTACAATTAACTGGCGACTTTGCACGTGCTGATAGACCACCTCGCTCTGCTCTTGGGTGGCATCTGCCACGCTGAACATATAATGGGAGCCGGGCACCACACGGATATTGCGGACGGGGAACTCTAACCCACCGAGCAAGTCCATCATGTTGGTTAACCCCACGAGGTTATCTTTGTGCCCCAAGATCACCCGAAAGGTTTTCCATTCGCGTGGGATTTCTACATCCTTCAACAAGCCCATCGCGCGGAAGGTTGCCCCTGTCACGCCTCGGCGCGTGTCCATGTATTGGCGCGTGTGTTGTTGCTTGACGAAGTGGCTTGCCCCGTTGCACAGAATATCAATCATGCGCGGTTGAATGACTCGCTCAATGAACTCTAACACGGGCAAGCGTTGCAACAAGTTGATGCCTGTGCCCAGCGTGGTATAAAATGCCTGATGCAATTCATCCTCCAGCAACAAAGCGGGGGCAAGGGCATAACGGGTGACTTCACCTTCTCCCCATTGCATGGGATTCAAGAAGAACAACACCGCCCCCCCCATGCTGTGCCCCACAAAGTTAATCACACGTGGGTTCAGTTGGGTGGCATCGCGTCGCACACGCAGCAGATCAATCACCCGTTGCAAAACTTTCATGGCGGCGGGGGGATCACACTTTTCAATGGGAGGGATGCTGGCTTCAAAGCGACTGTTGCCAAAGCCGTTGTGGTCAACACACAACGCAACTAGCTTGGGGTTGGCGGTGACAACCATCCCCGGCAAGGATTCCCAAATGCGATAGCTCCCCGTCCAGCCATGCACAAAGACCACCACCCCTTCTGCCGTTTCTAAGCGATGCTCTAGCACACGGTCGGGCGTGTCCCCATCATCCGCCCAAATCAATTGGAAGGTGAAATCCGTCAAACCTGCCTCTTGTAGAAGCTGGGTGCTTGCCTTGTGATTGACCATCCCACGATTGCGTAAATCGGTCAGGCGGTATAGTGCAGATTGTGTGCCCTCATAACTGCCGCTCTCGCGCCGATAGTGTCCATGAACCCATGCCGAAAGTGTAGTCATTTTGCCCTGATCCTATTCATTCACCGATCGTACTAATATATCCACCGCTTCAAAAGACTCCGCCACAAAGAAAGCACGCACCCCAAACGGAAGGCGGTCTGCGTTCACCATCAACGTATGAAGCCCCAGCTTTTCCGCACGTGTGCGCACGGCTTCAATCAACACCGCGCCAATCCCACGCCGTTGATAAACCGGCAACACTGCCAGATCGCTCACTAGGGCGATGCCTTCAGTGAGCGTGCGCAACACGCTAAAGGCAACCATGCCAATGAGCATGGGGGGATGCTGGCGCGTTTGTGCCACCAGAACATGTAAGCCGTCCACCTCGCGGAAGCGTTGGGCAACTTCCCCCCAATAGACATTGCCATGTAGGCTACGGTGGTGGGGAATCAATTTGAGGATCGCGCTCAGTTCGGGCAAGTCTGCAGAGTCCGCCTCACGAATGATGTAATCCTGTTCATGCACAAAACCGCTATCGGTGGGTTGATGCAGGAGGGGGTTGCGTTGTCGCTCTAACCATAGCCCTACGGCTTCACGGTGCGTCCGAAATGGGATGAGAGGTATGTTGGCTGGGGTGAAGATGTGTGCTTCGGTGGCATCATCCCCTGCTTGGAGATTCCCCCCGATGGGCACAACACGAAAGAAGATGATGATCCCACTGCTAGGAGGTCCTTCAGGAAACGAATTGACCGCCACCAATTCAACAATCTTGACTTTCAAACCCGTCTCTTCTTCTGCCTCGCGCATGGCGGCTTCTTCGGCAGTTTCGTTAATTTCCACAAAACCGCTGGGCAATGTCCACTCCCCTTGATGGGGTGGATTCTTACGGCGAATGAGTACCAACCCGTCTTCGGTTTCGATGAGTATGCCCACACCCGGCACGGGGTTGAGGTAATGCACATAGCCACAATGGTTACACTTAGGGCGAAGCCGCCCTCCAACGTCCTGCTCGGTCAGGTTGTGCCCACAGGTGGGGCAATAGATCGGGTCTTTAATCATGGCAAGTTTGAACCGTTTGCGTGTAGTATGTCTTTAATGCTAATCGGTATTGGTGCAGGATTCAACTTGATAGACTGTTAAAGATCGGTTTATTCATGACTCCGTTATCATCCGCACGTGACTTAAGGAGTCTCACTTAGTGGCAAGGCGTTGCTCACGGTAGAGCATGTATAGCCCGCTCCCCATCGTCAACAGCGTTCCCACCCATGTTGCCCAAATTGGGAATTCCTGAAAGAAGAGTATCCCCCACAATACATTGATGGGCAAAGAGACATACTCAAACGGCGCAACCACCGTAGCAGGCGCAGTGCGATATGCCCGTGCGATGAAGTACATCCCCCCTGCCCAAACCAACCCTAGCCCAAACATCACCAAAAGATGGGGCAACGTGGGAGATTGCCACGCTCTCAACAAGAAGCTGATGCTGGGATGGGCGTAGTTGGTTTCTCCAATCAACAGAGGAAGGGGATTGAGCAAGATTGCCATGAGCAGATAGACCAGCGAGCTGAAGTAGGCTTGGGTTGCTCCGCTGTCTTTGAGGCGGCGGGTGATTAAAACCGCGATGGCATAGAAGAAAACGGATACTAAGGCAAAGACCGAGCCAAGATTGAAGGTAGCGGTGCCAGGGCGCACAATGAACATGACCCCAACGAATCCGACGATCAAACCAAGCCAGCGATATAGTGGCACTTTTTCCCCCAAGAACCCCACCGAAAGCAACGTAATCATCAACGGACCCGAAAAGCGGATTGCGTCTACCTCCGCCATAGGTAAAGCCGCCAACGCCATGAATGCTGTGGTGTAGGACAGGAAGAGCAAGAAGCCCCGTAGGTATTCAAGGCGCGGTTGTTGCGTGGTGGGCAAGCCCCGTTGCCCCTCCATGCGATATAACAGGAGTGTGGTCGGAAGCGCGACGATGCTCCGAAACAACACGATCTCCATGATGGAATAGGTAGACCCTATCGTCTTGACAGCGATCCCTTGTAAGGAGAAGATCAGCATGCCCATTGCAACAAATCCGATACCCATCAGGTTACTATTGCTTGAGGTGGTTTTCATGTTGTTCTGTATAGTTGGTTATGTATAGGAAGCTCTATTGTGGATCAAAACTGCACACAATGCTTGTGAAATTATCCAGCGTCTTTGAGTAATCCTCCAGATTGTTCACACTGTTCAAGCGCATAGGTGCATAAAAAAAGCAGTCAAGTAGACTGCTTTCTAAGCGCAAGGAAAAGGAAGACTCAATGAAGGCTATTGGAAGATGGTATCTTTGAAGTCAGTAATCGGCAGTTCTTGGTCAATCACTTTTTGAAAGCGTGCCAAAAGCCCTTCCACATAATCACGGTCAACCACCCACTCCTGCAAGGGTTGCTCATGCTGTTGGATGCTTTGGTTGTACTCGCTAATCTTCGCTTGCAAGACGTTTATCAACTGATGTCGATCCGTTCCAGCTACTTTTATGGAGGCAACCAAAGCTAACCGCCGTTTGGTTTCTTGGTTCAACGCTTCGATCTCAGCAGAGTTTGCCAAGTACGTTGCATCTGCGCCCAAGTCAATCCGTTGTAATTGTACCTCTATCGCTTCTAACTCTTTGGTTAAGAAACGCTCGGTTATTTTCATACTACACTCCACCACTATCCACTAACTTTGTCTATATATTAAGACGATATGGATAATTTTAACAGATAAAGTAGGCTGAATATTTAGGCAATTTGCTGAATTACAGCTCTAAATAATCACGCAGTTGGCGGCTACGGGTGGGATGACGCAACTTACGCAACGCCTTCGCCTCAATTTGACGGATACGCTCACGGGTGACACCAAAGAACTTACCCACTTCTTCCAGCGTATTATCTTGTCCATCACGCAACCCAAAGCGCATTTCTAGTACATCGCGCTCCCGTTCACTCAGGATGCCCAAAGCCGAGCGCAATTGCTCCTTCAGCAATTGTTTACTGGCGGCATCAACGGGTCCAAGAATCTTGTCATCCTCGATGAAATCCCCCAGTTGACTACTGTCTTCTTGACCAATGGGCATCTCTAGGCTCATTGGCTCTTGGGCAATGCGCAAGATACGGCGCACCTTTTGAGCAGCACGACGCAACTTGCGCGAGAGTGTGGGGTCTAGGGGTTGCCCATCGCGTTGTAGCTGTTTGATGGTCTCAATGTCCTCTGGCTCCATGAACTCCATATCGAGCGCGATTTGCTCTGGGCTAGGTTCTGCCCCTAGTTCTTGGATGAGGTCGCGCTGGATGCGCATCAAGCGGTTGATTGTTTCCACCATGTGAACGGGAATGCGGATGGTGCGGGCTTGGTCAGCAATGGCACGGCTGACCGCCTGTCGAATCCACCATGTGGCATAGGTGCTAAACTTGTAGCCTTTGGTGTGGTCAAACTTGGTGACGGCGCGTAACAACCCGATGTTGCCCTCTTGGATGAGATCGAGGAAGTTGATGCCACGCCCCATATAACGCTTTGCCACGCTCACCACCAAACGCAGATTGGCGCGGGTGAGCGATTCGGCGGCATCTTGCCCCAATAATTCCACACGTTCATACAAGTCTGTGAGTTGTTCTTCGCGGTCGGCATAGTCGGCGAGCTTCTGCAAAAGTTCTGGGGTGCTAACCAGTTGGTTATGCTGCAGTTGAGCATGGCTACGGATGCGCAGTTGCAAATCAAACGGGAGCAAATACAACGCATGCACCACATCAAAAACGTTGCGTGCCATTTCTGCAACCTCTTCATCACGCCCCCATTCAAAGGCGTTGAGATATTGCCGAATGTACGAGTCCTCATTGCTATCCCAGTTATCGAATAGTTTCTGTAGCTCATCTACTATTTGCGCCAAACTAGGTAGATAAAAATTCTCACGTGTTTGGTCAGATGCCTTCACCCGTTCCCACGACTCCGTTAGAAAAGCGATGTTCGTCTTGGCAATTTCCACTGTGGAAAGAACGTCGTCGGGCTTGGTATCAACGCGAATGGGAGTAGAAAGGCGATCACGCATGGATTCTAACAAGCGTTCTGCCACGATGATGATGCTCAACCAGATTTCACGGTTGGTATTCAATAAGGGAACTTGACCGATTTCCTTGAGATACTGTCGGACAGGATCATCAATGGGAGCAAGCACGCCGTCATAATCATAATCATCGCGTTCGCTCTCGCTGGTATCCTCCTCTTCGTTGGTATCATCAAAGTCTTCTTCCAGCACCTCATCTACTTCAACGTCCACTTCAACATCAAGTTCAACGGGGTCTGTTAAATCAAAGTCAACTATGCTTGTTGTATCTAACGATTCATCGTCGTCAAACTCTTCTAAGCCCAAGTCATCCAATGGGTTATTCAAGTCATCGTTTTGATCGGGTTGATTGCCCATGCTCACCTTTTGGTTTCTGCACCTTTTTTACTTTTGAGTTCGTTCTTCACGATATAGTAAATCTAACGCATGTGCATAATAGTCTATCTGCTTCGTAATGCGTAGGATAGTTTCTAAGTCTTGATCGCGTTGGGCGGCTAAATGGAGTTGGTGTAACTCTTGTTTGTCACGGTTAATCCGCCTTTTGCGCAGGGCAATCGCCTGAACCATGACATCAGAATGTAAGCTCACCGTTGCCCCATTCCGCTGAACCTGCTTCAAAACACGCTCTAAATCGGACTGACTAATCTTGTGTGGGTTAGCCAGTTTTTTCTCCAGTTGATTAATGCCCACCAGTTGATAATCCATGCGAAGCATCTCATCAAGGCGAGCCTCAATATACGGGAAGAGCATCTCATCTTCTTGGTTAATCCCCTCAATGAACAGGATCATCAAGCGTTGAAACCCCATATAGCTGAAGTCCTTGTGCGAAAGCATGCCCAACGCATCAGCAATCAAGCTGGAATCCCCCTGTGCTATCTCTCGAAAGCGACGGTTGATTTGAAAATATAGACTGCCATCTTGCTCCTGCACCTTGAACAAGCGATGTAGAAAGTGCGCCTCAATGCGCATTTCAGGGGTGATGTGGGTTGGGCGTGAAACAGCAACGGGCATCATGGCAACCTCATCCATCGGGGTAGCCGCCTCTGCTAAAAGCGCGTTGATGTCTACCTCATCCGCTGGCGCGTGTTCGGGGGGCTTCGCCTGTCGGATTTTTGATTGGGCTTGTGTGGTATCGCTTGCCATGCGCAACAAATCTTTTTCGGATAGGCGTAAGCGCATTGCCAACTGTTGCACGTTCTCGCGTTGAACCATGCTATTTTCCGTTGCCAAAAGCAAGGGCATGACGCGCTGTGCCACCGCTTGGCGGTCAGACAGCGAGGGGGTGCTAGGGAGTTGGCTCACTTCAGTTTCAATCAAGAAATCCGCCACCGTCAGCGCGTTCGCCACCAAGTGCGCCCATTGTTGTGGCTCGGCACGGATCAGATCATCGGGGTCTTTTGCCCCTTCGATTTGTAAGACGCGCATCTCCACTTGGAGCTTGCCACTCAAGTCTGCTTGCAAGGTGGAGCGTGCAACTTCTAAACTGCGGACGGTTGCCTTTTGACCGGCGTTGTCGCTATCCAACGCCAGCACGATTCGCTTCGCCCAGCGTGGAGCAATCAGCTGTAACTGACGCTCGGTGAGTGCCGTGCCCATTTGCGCCACCACATTATGAAACCCGTATTGATGGGCGGTGATGGCATCCATATAGCCCTCCACAATCACGGCGGTCTCGCTTTGGCGAATGCTCTGGGCTGCCAAGTCTAGCCCAAACAGCACCCGATTCTTATCGAATAAGGGGGTTTGGGGACTGTTCAAATACTTAGGTTGGTCATTGGGGTCTAGGACGCGCCCACCAAAGGCGACAACATTCCCCTTCGCATCACGGATGGGAACGACCAAGCGATTGCGAAAGCGATCATACACGCGCCCCGTCTCCTCATGCTTGACCGCTAACCCCACCTCGATCAAATCCTCTGCAGAATAGCCCACCTTCATGAGCCAATCCGTGAGAGCCGTCCAGCCTTTGGGGGCATAGCCAATCTCAAACCGCTCAATCACGTCTTGCGATAGCCCACGCTTCATTAGGGCATAGTCGCGTGCTTCCCTTGCCCCTGTCACCGCATCATCAAATAGCGATTGATGATAAAGCCGAGAGGCTTCTTTCATCAACGCTCGCAACTTCTCTACGTGTTTCTCCCGTTGGACACTTTCAGAGGTATGAGGGGTGACGGCTACCCCTGCCAATTTACCGAGTTCCTCCATTGCCTCCTTGAAATTCCAACCATTCATTTTCATGGCAAAGCCGAAGATGTCCCCCCCTTCGCTACATGCGCCATAACAATGCCATGACTGGCGATCTTCATATACCACAAACGAAGCCGTCTTCTCATTATGGAAGGGGCAGGGAGCTTTGTAATAGCGTCCCATCTTTTTGAGTGGCACGAATTGGTTGATGTAGGTGACAATATCTAAACGAGATTTGATCTCGTCTACGTTTGACATAGGATGCGTTTCTCTAGGTTTGGCGGATGGGAGAATTATACGAGTGGTTAAATGGGAGTGCAAGCAAGCTGACTTAACGTTTGGTTTGACTTTTTGAAAGCGTTGTCGAATTGTTCTACAATGACCCTTTCTTGACAATTGTACAATGGAGTGCCAACGCCATGTCACCCAAAAGACCCCCTGCTTACCTGCCCGTGTTGATTGGGTGTAGTTGCCTGATGCTGGTGCTGATGGGCGCGTGCGGTTCAATCGTTGGACCGACTGCTATGGAATCCACCTTACAAGCGCAAAACTTCGATTTAAGCACCCAACTCGCGCTGGTGCGCTCCACCGCAACAGTGGAGATGGCGCGAATGTTGGTGACGGTTGAGGTGCTTTCAACCGAAAGCCGTGAGCTAAACGCCCAACGTGACCGCTTGGTGGCAACTTTGCAAGGGCGCGGAACGGATGTCGGGTTCATTCAAAGCACGCTACCCGATGGGCAAGGGTTGCCTGAAGGAATCTCTGCCGACTTGCTCTTGAGTGGGTTAACGCCCCTACCAGCCACCACGCAACTAGGCGCAACAACCCTCACGGGGAACATCACGCCCACCCCTGCTGTCACGCCCACCCCACCCATCCTCACGCGCCTGCTAGAGCCAACGCTCTCTAACGGGGTCAACAGCAATGATTGCGCCAGCACAAGCCTAACCAGTTTTAGCGCGGATACGCCAGAGATTTACATTGTCGCCCGTGCCCTCGACTTGAAGGCAGGAAGCGTGGTGACGGCACGATGGACGTATGAGGGGGCAGTGCGTGGGCAATATGATATTCCGTTTGACTTTGACGTGAGCAATGCGTGCATCTGGGCATACATTGACCAAAGCGATTTTGAGTTCACGCCGGGCAATTGGACAGTCGCCTTAGATGTAGATGGATATAACCTTGTAGCAGCGTTGCCGTTCAGCATCACCGCGCCCTGATAACCTATCCATTTGGATAGGTCAAACCGATAAACGGGCAATGGCATAACCTCTTGATATGTGCTATTTTTAGCACACACAATTACCTACACAGGAGCAAAACGTAATGGGTTTCAATCCGGGGATGTATCGCTACTTATTCAGCGATTCTGATGATGTCAAAAAACAACCGCTCACACGTGCTTTAATGTTGCGCGTGTTGGGGTATGCTCGCCCTTATACCTTCCAAATTATTTGGATGTTCGTCGCAATCATGTTCTCTACTGCACTGGGATTAATTGCCCCGTGGCTCATCAAGCGGTTGATTGATACCGTATTGCCCAGCCGTAACCTTAACCAACTCAACCTAGTGGCACTTGGACTCATTCTCATTCCATTTGCCAACGCAGGCTTAAGCATCTATCAACGATGGATAAACGCTATCATTGGTGAGGGGGTCATCTTTGATTTGCGCGTTGCGCTTTATCGCCACATGCAACACATGAGCCTACGCTTCTTCACCAATACGCGCGTTGGGGAATTGATGAGCCGCCTCAATAACGATGTAGTCAACGCGCAAAACGCCATCAGCAATACCATCGTGCAAATCCTAACCAACCTCATCACGGTGGTGGCGACGTTAGCGGTGATGCTGGTGTGGGAATGGCGACTAACGTTGATTGGTTTGTTGGTCTTGCCATTCTTCATTTGGTTTGCCCAACGCACTGCTGAGGCATTGCGTGGGATGATCCGCCAACAGATGGAATACAATGCCAACATGAACGCACGGATGAACGAAACGCTCAACATCAGCGGGGCGTTGTTGGTCAAGCTGTTTGGTCATACCCATTCTGAAGTTAGCCAGTTTGAAAATAACGCCGCCAAAGTTCGTGACATTGGCATCCGCCAAGCGGTGGTTGGCGTGCAACTCTTCGCGCTGTTGGGGCAAATCGGCGCGATTGGTACGGCGGTCATCTTCTGGATTGGTGGCTATTTCGTCATTCAAGAGGACATCACCATTGGAACGATTGTTGCCTTCGGGACCTACCTCACCCAGTTGTATGGTCCTTTACAAGCGTTAGCCAGTGCCCCAGTGGTTTTCACCACTTCTGTAGTCAGTTTTGAGCGCGTGTTTGAAGTGGTAGATTTGCCCCTCGATATTGCGGAAAAACCCAACGCCATCCAACTACAAAACGTAAAAGGCAATCTCACCTTTGAGAATGTCTCATTTGATTACAACGCCATCAGTGGCGGGCTATTGCAAGATGTAGAACGGGTGGGACAAGTGCAAGCCGCCACACCCAAAACCCAACCGACTGAAACGGGGGAAGCAACCCCTCACCATCAAGCACGCACACAGGCACTAACCGACATTTCCTTCAGCGTTCGTTCAGGCGAATTGGTGGCATTAGTCGGACCCAGTGGCGCGGGCAAAACCAGCATGACCTACTTGATCCCCCGTTTATATGACCCGATTGAAGGGCGCATCCTCATTGATGGGATGGACATTCGGGATGTGAGCCTGTCTTCGCTTGCCTCTAATATCGGGATGGTGACGCAAGAGACTTACCTGTTCAACGATACCATCGGCAATAACTTGCGTTACGCTAAATTGGATGCCACCCAAGCCGAATTGGAAGCCGCCGCCAAAGCCGCCAACATTCATGACTTCATCATGGGCTTAGAGAATGGCTACGACACCTTGACGGGCGAGCGTGGCTACCGTTTGAGCGGGGGCGAAAAGCAACGCATCGCCATCGCACGGGTGATCCTCAAGAACCCGCGCATCCTCGTTTTGGATGAGGCAACCAGCCACCTCGATAGCGAGTCAGAAGCATTGATTCAAGATGCCCTTTCCACCATCATGCAAGGGCGCACCAGCTTGGTGATTGCCCACCGCTTAAGCACCGTCCGCGCCGCGCATGAAATCTTGGTGATGGATCGGGGCATGATTGTTGAGCGCGGCAATCATGAAACCTTGCTAGAAAAAGGGGGCTTATACCGCCACCTGTACGAAACGCAATTCGGCGAATAAACTCACGAGTTGAATAAGGGGGTGAGGTGTTCTCATCCCCTACCCAACGGAAGCGAAGGATCAAGCATCACATGAACGAAACACCCCCAACCCAACCTGATTTTCAATATTACACCTGTAGCTGGATCGTCAATCATACTGGGCTAGACCACCTGCAACACTTGGCAGAGTTGGCAGATGAGCTAGAAGTTGAGGTGCGCGTCCGCCGTATGTTTCAACATGACGGCTTGATGATGTACCCCTTCACCATACAGGTGGGCGATAGCGACGGCTTTGAGGCTTTCCGTGCGTATGTGGCACAACACATGGGCATGGTGGACTGGTACAAAGTGACGGGTGCTTACTTTGAACAAGGCATCCCCCTGATTGAAAACCTGCGCGTGGTCTTACAAACCATGCCCAAGTGGCTTGAACACATGCACACTTACGCCACCTACAATGATGATGTATTGGCAAAGCGTGAAAAATCCTAGCCTATCAATTGACAGAAGTTGAACGTTGCTTGTAATCTCTCTAACATTTGCTTCAATGTAAACAGAAGAGGTGGGCATGTCAGATTGGTATATGGTGGTGGGCTTAGGTAATCCAGGTCGAGAGTATCATCACACGCGCCACAACATCGGTTGGATGGCGTTGGATGAATTGGCGAATCGGTATTCCCTCAAATTTGATGAAACCCAGCACAAAGCCGCCCTGTGTAAAACCACTATTCAAGGGCGACGCACCCTCTTGGTGAAGCCACAAACTTATATGAATCTCAGCGGTCAATCCGTTCAACCGCTTTCCAACTTCTATAAGGTGGATCCCTCCCGCATCATGGTGGTCAACGATGATATGGATATTCCTTTGGGCACGTTGCGCATTCGCTCCAGCGGAAGCGCGGGGGGGCAAAAAGGATTGAAGGACATCATCGCACGGATGGGCACGGACAAGATCGCACGGACGCGCATGGGCATTGGTCGCCCTCCCGGTCGCATGAGCGCGAGTGACTATGTGCTACAAACGTTTACGGGGGATGATGCCATCATTGCCGCCCAACTAGCAGACCGCGCCGCCGACGCAATTGAGACGTGGCTTTTGAGTACAGATATTGAATGGACGATGAGCCAACATAACAATACGGATGTGAACCAACCGCGCGTTGGGGTGGCACGCCCAAAAGTCAGAACCCCACAATCGGAGGGGCAACCATGATGAACTTTGAACAACACTATTTTGAGGTGCTTTCTGCCATTGAAACCGCCATTGTGATGGCGTATGAGTTGCATCCTGACTTGCGCGATCATCTGGTGGATCAGGCATTGGACAACCTCAAGCGCGTTTATGGGGCAATCATGAAAGGGCGTAACCAACCCGCGCTCACCTTGCGCCCCCTTGAACAAGCATGCTTTGATGCGGTAAAAACCGTATTGGATGCCTTCTTGCTTTCTGCTGGCACAGAGCAACCCATCACCCACGATGAGGCGATTCAGTGCATCAAGCGCATCCAAAAATCCATCAACCAATATCAAAAGCTACAGGGCACGCCCAGCGGCACAGGCTATCTGGACTTCCTGAAGAGCTTTCGGGGGAGCAGATAGCCATCAGACATTGGTGAAGACAAACCCCGTTTTGATGATGACCCTGCGCCATTGAGCAAGTCTTCGCGTATAATGACCCGCTTCACAACCAAACTCGTAGATGGGTTTAGGTTGCTTGTGTTTTGTGCAAAAGGTGAAACCAACCCATGAAATTAACAGGATTGCGATCCTTGTTGCAAGAAACGTCCGCATTTCAAAACTTGCTGGCGTATTTGAAAAGCGACCAACCGAATACGGATTTATCTTTGGGGGTCATTCGTGCTGCGCGTCCGTTTGCCCTAGCGACGCTTGCCCAAAATTGGGAGGGCGCAATCATCTTCGTCACTGCCCGCCCAGAAAACGCCTATAACACCGCTGAACAGTTGCCCGTTTGGATTGATGAAACTCGCATCACCCGTTTCAATGAACCCACTGCCGCCTTCTATGAGCGCATCGCATGGGCAGAGAACGCCATCAGCGGGCGAATTGCCGCGCTATCCGCCTTGCTAGAAGATGATCCCGTTCAACATCCCATTGTGGTGGTATCCGCTCGTGCGCTCATGCAACGCACCCTCCCTTCTAGTCAGTTTCGGCGCGTATCGGTGCAATTGCGCGTAGGCTTGCAGGTGGACTTTCAGAACTTGTTGAAGTCCTTGATTGGCTTGGGATATGAGCATGTCCCTGTCGTATTGGAGCCGGGCACATTTAGCCGTCGCGGTGGGATCGTGGATGTCTACCCAATCACCGCCAATGAGCCGGTGCGGATCGAGTTCTTTGATGATGAGATTGATAACCTGCGTGCCTTTGACCCCACCACCCAACGCTCAACAGTCTCGCTCAATCAGCTGACGCTCACACCTGCGCGAGAGGCGTTGCCCATGCTCACCACGATGATTGCTCCTCGTTTGCGCGGATGGTTTGACACGCTTTCCGGCTCAAAGGAAGATGCCGCCAACCCCTTGAACGACCTTGCGCGTTTAGAAAGCGGGACGGCTTTTGCCACGCTGGAGCATTACCTACCCTTCTTGTATCCCATGCCCGTTAATTTGTTGGACTACGCCGCCAATAACGCGCTCATTGTGGTGGATGATTGGGATTCGTTGCGCGATATGGTACAGGGTTTGGAAGACGATGCCGAAACCACGCACGCCGATAAACTCGCCATGAACGAGATCGCGCCCGACCATCCGCGCCCATACGTCACATGGGATGAGTTGGAGGAATCCCTCAATGCTCATCGCGTCATCCGCTTAGGATCATCGGCAGTGGTGGACGTTGATTTTGAGACGATGATTGGAACCGGTCCCGCCCTGTTCGGTGGGCTATTCACCCCCGAACATCGCTTTGGCGGACAGTTGAAGCCCTTCCTTGCTCATGTCCGAGAGCTACAACGCAAGGGGGAACGCGCCATCATCGTGAGCGAACAGGCACACCGCCTGATTGACTTATCCCATGAACAAGATGTCTACACCATCAAACCGATAAGCACTTTGGACGCGCCCCCTCAACGTGGCGTGGCACACTTCGTACATGGCGCAATGCGCGAAGGCTGGACGATGTTGGCGCATGATAGCGTTTGGATGCACGTTTTCACCGATGCCGAAATCTTCGGCTGGCAACGGACTGAGCCACGCCGTCGCTTGACCTATAAACGCGCCAAAGCCGCCGCCCATGTTGAATACACAGACTGGCGCGAGAATGATTATGTGGTGCATGAGGACTATGGGATTGGGCAATTCGTTGGCATGCGTCGGCGGACGATTGATGGTACCGAGCGCGAATACCTGCTGGTGCATTATTCCACTGGGGCGCAACTCTTTGTGCCCATTCACCAAGCCGACCGCCTCACGCGCTATGTGGGCGTGGATGATCGCCCCCCCGAACTGTCACGCTTGGGGCAAAGCGAATGGAGCAAGATCAAGGCGCGTGTACAGCAAAATGCGGAAGAAGAGGCGAAAGAGCTTCTACGCATTTATACCGCGCGTGCCAATGCACCCGGCTATGCCTTCAGTCCCGATACCCCTTGGCAGTTTGAGCTAGAAGCCTCCTTCCCCTATGTGGAAACCGAAGATCAACTACGCGCGGTGAACGATGTCAAACATGACATGCAATCCCCCCACCCGATGGATCGTTTGATTTGTGGGGATGTTGGCTTTGGCAAAACCGAAGTAGCCATCCGCGCCGCCTTCAAAGCCATACAAGAGGGTAAACAAGTGGCGGTGCTGGTGCCCACCACCGTCTTGGCGCAACAACACTTTGAGACCTTTTCAGAACGCATGGGCAACTTCCCCATTGCTTTAGAGCTATTGAGCCGCTTTCGCACCAAAGAGGAACAGAACCGCGCGGTGGATCGGATTGGTTCTGGCGAGCTAGACATCATCATTGGGACGCACCGCATCCTCTCCAATGACATTGTGTTCCGTGATTTAGGGTTGGTCATCATTGATGAGGAGCAACGCTTCGGGGTCAAACAGAAGGAGCATTTCAAAGCGTTGCGCACCCAAGTGGACGTGCTAACCCTAACCGCCACCCCCATTCCGCGCACCATGTACATGTCTATTTCTGGCGTGCGTGACATCAGCATGATTCAAACGCCACCAGAAGAACGCTTACCTGTTTCCACACATGTGGGCGTGTTTGATCGTAGCCTCGTGCGCAGTGCCATCATGCGCGAGCTAGAGCGTGGCGGACAAGTCTTCTTCGTTCACAATCGCGTTCGCACGATTGAAACCATCCGTGAACAACTAGAGGAGATCGTTCCAGAATCACGGGTGGTGGTGGCACACGGTCAAATGGACGGGCGCACCCTCAGCATGATTATGCGCTCATTCGCACGGGCAGAGTTTGATGTGTTGGTGTCCACTTCAATTGTTGAAAGTGGCATAGACATTCCCAACGCCAATACCCTCATCATTGATCGGGCAGATTGGTTTGGCTTGGCACAGTTGTATCAACTGCGTGGGCGGGTGGGGCGCAGTGCCCAACAGGCTTATGCTTATTTCTTCCATCCCAGCCACAGCAAACTGACGGCAGAATCACGCGCAAGGTTAGAAACCCTCGCAGAAAACACCCAACTAGGGGCGGGCTTCCAAGTGGCAATGCGTGATATGGAAATTCGCGGTGCGGGGGATATTCTCTCTACGCGCCAAAGTGGGCATGTCGCTTCGGTTGGGTTATACCTGTATACCCAGATGCTTGCTGAATCCATCAACAAGCTACGCGCCCTAGAGAGCAACCAACACAAAACCCCACCCGACCATCAAGCGGGCATCGTCATTGATCTTCCCACGCCGGCTTACATCCCAACGGACTGGATTCCGGAGATCGCACTGCGGTTACAGATCTACCGTCGCATTGCCGCGCTGGACACCTTAGATGAGGTAGACTTGATGCGGGTTGAGTTGGAAGACCGTTTTGGGAGCTTGCCATTGGCGGTGCGTGGCTTGCTCTTTCAGATTGATGTGAAGGTGCTGGCACGGCTGGCAACCGCCACCGCCGTTTTAGCGCGACAAGGCAAAATCGAAATCCGCCTTCCCTACTTGCCCACTGTGAATCGACAAGATTTAGAGCGCAAGCTAGGGGGAGGGATCGAGGTTAGCCGTGTGGCGGTTATCATGCCACTATATGTCAATGATTTAGGATCATGGCAGGTGGAATTGTTACGGATATTGAAGTACCTTGCTGATGCAATGAGCATGAGTACCGTATAGGGGATACTATGGAACAACCAGAATCTGAACGTGAAGTGATTGAATTTGAAGTGATTAATGGGGGGGAGCGACTGGACAAACTGGTTAGCGAACAAGTTGAGTGGCTCTCGCGCTCGCAAGTCCAAAGCATGATTAAGGATGGCTTGGTGATTGTGGAGGGGAGACAAGTCAAGCCCGGCGTGAAGTTGCGCATGGGAGATCGGGTGAGCGTGACGCTCCCGATCATTGTTGAGCCAGACCTAGAGCCAGAAGCAATTGATCTCAAAGTGGTCTATGATGATGAGCATATCGCCGTCATTGACAAGCCCGCCGGCTTGGTGGTGCATCCGGGCGTGGGCAACATGAGCGGCACGCTCTTGAACGCGCTGGTCAACCGCTATCCCCATCTGCTGGATGTTGAACGGCATGGGATGGTACATCGCTTGGATAAAGACACCAGTGGCTTGGTGGTGGTGGCAAAAAGCGACACAGCACTAGCGAACATGCTCCAGCAATTCCAACAGCGCACGGTGGAAAAGCATTACCTCGCCCTCACCGAAAAAGCCCCCTCTTCCGCCAAAGGGCACATCAACGCCCCCATCGGGCGTGACCCACGCCAACGCAAAAAGATGACCGTCATTCGTGATGGAAAAGAAGCGCATACCGAGTTTGAGATCATCGAGGAAGGCTTTCGAGATGGGCGTACCCTCTTGCGCGTCCACCTGTTGACGGGGCGCACCCATCAGATCCGCGTGCATCTGGCATTCATCGGTGCCCCGGTGGTGGGAGATCGGGTATATGGCTATGGCAAGCAACGCCTCAAACTGAAGCGACAATTCCTGCACGCCACCTACTTGAGCTTTGACCATCCCATCACGCGCGAGCGCATGGTGTTTGAGTCTCCCTTGCCCCCCGGTCTGAAGAACATCTTAGACAAACTGCGCGAGCCAAGTTGAGGAACTGCTCGTTCTAAAGATAGCATAACCCTTAGGGGATAGGTACAATAATCAGATAATTACACGCGAAGGATAAGCGGAAACATGCGAGAAATAACTGTTGCCCTTGTGCAAATGAAACCCAAGATGGGTGAACTTGAAGAAAACCTTGTCAAAATGTCGGAGATGATCGGCAAGATTGCTGCTAAACAGAATGTTGACCTGATCGTCTTCCCAGAGTTAGTCACCAGCGGATACGAGCTGGGCGTGCGCTTCACTGAATTGGCACAGCGGATTCCGGGACCTATCGTGAATTTGATCTCCCAACGTGCCAATGAGTATGGGGTGTATATCGCCTTTGGGATGGCATCCAAAGAAAAGGTTGAAAGTGTCTTATACAATTCCGCTGTTTTGATTGGACCCGATGGGGAATTATTAGAAGTATATAACAAGATTCATCTGCGTGGCGAAGAGCGCATGGCATTCCGTGAGGGCTACAAGATGCCCGTAGCAGAAACAGAAATTGGTACGATTGGGATGATGCTCGGCTATGATCTTGCCTATCCAGAGGTGGCGCGTGCGCTTGCCCTAGAGGGCGCGGAGATCATCTGCGTGCTGGCAAACTGGGAAGCGTCACAGATTGATGAGTGGAAGACTTACACCCGCGCTCGCGCTTATGAGAACTCCTGCTTCGTGATTGCCGTTAACCGCGTTGGAGAAGATGTGACACTCACCTTTGGGGGGGAAAGCATGTTGATTGGACCGCGTGGCGAAGTCTACGCTTCATTGACAGACGAAACCAGTCCCGAAACAGGCGAACCGCTCGAAGGGTTCGCGGTGGTACGCATTGATCTTGACCAAGTGCGCAAGTTCCGCGAAGAGTATCAATTCATCCAAACGCGCCAACCCACCACCTACCGCACTTTAGTGAAGAAATACTAACCACGGTCAGCAGGATCAAGGAAGGTTAAGCATGGCACAATCCTCTGCTCGCTCGCTCATGGTGGTGTATGCCATTGTGGTGGTGGCGATTGCCACAGCAGCAACGCTCTTGTTGCAATCTCGCCCAGAGGCGGTAGAGATCGTCGTTTTGCCCCCTGTGCCCACCCCCATTCCGTTGCCTACCGTCACCCCTAGCCCCATCACCGTATACGTGACTGGGGCAGTGGCACAACCCGAAACGTTGGTACAGGTGGCGTATGATGCGCGAGTGACGGATGCCATCACGGCGGCAGGGGGAATGTTGCCCCAAGCGGACGCGGTGCGCGTGAACTTGGCAGGCTTACTACGCGATGGGGATCAAGTGCATGTGCCCTTCCTGCCCCCCACCCCAACCGTTACCGCTGTCCTACAGGGGGGGATCATCACCCAGCCCACCTTGAACGCGCTGAACCAGCTCCCCACCCCGATGGGTGGGGTTACGGTCAACATCAACACGGCTACCCTAGAAGAGCTAATGACCTTACCACGCATTGGGGAAGTGATGGCGCAACGCATCCTGACCTACCGCGAAGCCAACGGGTCGTTTCAAACGATAGAAGACCTATTGAATGTGGAAGGCATTGGAGAAAAAACGCTTGAAAACCTTGCACCCCTCATTACCCTCAACTGACCCCGCCCTCACCCTCCCTGTGAATCCTGTCGTGCGGAATGGGATTCCGTTAGTGTGGGTGATTGTAGTCGGGCTGATAGTGGCTTCATCCGCCGCCATCTTGATCCGTATCACCCAATCCTATCAAGTGCCGTCTAATGTGATTGTGGCGTTTCGCTTGGGGTTGGCGTGTGTGTTGTTGACCCCGTGGATCTCTGGGGCACAGTGGCAACAGCTACGCTCGTTACATGGGCGCGAGGTGCGCTTGGCAACACTCAATAGCGTGGTCTTGGCAATCCATTTTTTGATGTTTGTCACCGCGTTTGAATCCACCCCAGTGATTGAGGCGATGATCTTCTCCAGTCTAACGCCGTTCTTTGCCGCCATCTTGGCAACGGTGGTCTTGAAAGAAACCGTCAACCGCTCGGTTTGGTTGGGGATTGTGCTTGCGTTTTGTGGCACGTTGATTATCGCCCAAACCCGTGCCAACCCTAGCCTAACGGTTTATCCAAACCATTGGTTCGGCAATAGCCTAGCGATGCTCTCATCCATTTCGTTGGCAATCAATTTCACGCTTGCTCGCCATTTGCGCCATAAGTTACAAGTGTTGCCCTATTCGTGGTTGGTGTTCGGCTTGGCAAGTGTATGGGTGGGGTTGTATGTGCTATTGACGGGAGGCACATTCTTAGGCTATCCACGCCCTGCTTATGGTTGGTTGTTCTTGATCGCCGTCCTCCCCCAGATTGTTGGGCATGGGGCGTGGAACTACGCGCTTGGCAAAGTTTCTCCCACATTCATCAGCCTGTTGATGATGCTCATTCCGTTGGGGTCTACTGTGCTGGCATGGTTCATCTTTGGGGAACGTCCGCTTCTCCTCACGGCGGTGGGTGGGCTAGTGGTAATGAGTGGGGTTGCCGTAGCAAACCTAGCAAGGCGAGCATAAATGCAGGATGATCTATCGCTGGGCAGTCCTTCGCAAACGTCCGACTTGATCCCACACGCTGAACTGACTTTCAATTTTGCGCGAGCATTGCCCGGTCGCGCCAGCAGCCGCCACACCGAACGCGCTTACTTCCGTTGGGTGGATCGCTATCTGGTGGACTTGACCCAGCTAGAGCCAACTAACGGGCTTCGACGGCAAGCACGCATGGAACGCTTGCCGATTGCACGGTTGCTCAAAGTGTTGAACGCGCCCCACTTGCGGGCGTGGCTGGGGCAACTCAATCAACAGGGACACGGCAAGCAGGGGATTGACCAAGCGCGTGCCGCCATCGTGACGCTGGCGGATTTGTTGGCAGAGGCGGAACTCGTGGATGATTACATCGCTGCGGGCATGTCACGGGTGCGCCCCCCCCGTGCCGAAGAGGGACAACGACCCGGACGTTGGTTGAGCATCCAGCAGATACAACAACTCATGCGTGCCTCACAAGAGTTCGCCACGTCGGACAATCAGGCACTGCGCAATGGTGTGATTCTGCAGGTGCTATGCACGATGGCGTTACGGCGCGAAGAATTGGCGGTTGCCCGTTGGAATGACTTAAGCCTACAGAACGGGCGCATGGTGTGGCGCGTGCATGGCAAGGGCAAAAAGACGGCGGTCATCGACGTTCCGCAAAGCGTTGCCTCGCGCTTGCGAGTGTGGCAACAGGCGACACAGAAGAGCCGAAGCGGGTTTCAGTTGGCATCTCCGATTGTGCGCCGTTTATGGAAGGGGGGTGAGATTAGCCCCGCCGCTTTAAGCGAGGATAGCATCTGGGCAATCGTCAGCACGACATCCGAGTTAGCAGGGATTGGGCATGTTGCCCCCCATGATCTACGGCGGAGCGTGGCAGGGGCACTCCAAGAGAGTGGCTTGCCCATTGACAAGATTAGCCAATTGTTACGCCATAACAACGTTGCCGTCACCGAACGCTACCTTAGCCGATTGCCCCAAGTGAACGAGGGCGCGGTGGTCATGAGTGACTTGCTGGGATTGAACACGCCCGATGAAGGAAGCGACTGGTTGCCCCGTTAGCCCACATACGGCAGATACAGCAAGATCAGGTTGACGGTGATCTGACAAACCCAGCTTGCCGCCAATCCATTCCGCCCCCTCACCCAGCTATAGACCACGTTGACGATTGCCAATGAGATGCCAATGAACACGCTTACCGCCCAGAAATTGGTCAGGTCATGGATGGTGGGGAAGAACAACAACAACGTCCAGACGGTGCTTTGTCCCCCCACAATCCATAGCGAACGGTTCTTTTGCAGGATTCCCCGAAAGAACAGAGTCTCCCCCAAAGGCATAACGAACACCAAATATGCCAGCAACGTCCCCGCGCTCATCTCGCTAAAGATCAGGTGGGTGGTGGTGACAAGTGTTTTTCCACCGAACAAGTACAAGGGTACAGCGGTGACAATCCCGATGACCCCACCCCAAATCAAGTCTTCCGGTTGCTCTTGGCGGATCTGATCCCCATTCCCCAGCAACCATGCCACCACCCCGAACGTTGCCAATAGCCCCCAAGCCAGTGTATAGCGCAGGTCAAGCCCGTTCGGCAACAATGGCGTTAGCCCAAAGCTGACCGCCAAAGCAATGGCATAGCCGAACAGTGGATCACTGGTGGCACTGCGATAGTTGACCGCTGGTTCGGGCGAGGTGGTTTCTTCTGTTGGAACGGGAATCCGCCCAATCCGAACGGGTGGATCCGTATCGGGATCAAGATCGGGCAAGCCCTGTAGCGGATCAATCAGTAGATCATACTCCCCTTGATCGTTGGGCATGTCCATCGGAAAGGTTGGCTCACTAGACGAGGGTGGGGTGGGTTGTTCGCTCATGCGCTCAAAACTTCTCGGATCGCTTGTAACACTTGGTCAACCACTTGCTCGGTAATCCACAAATGGGTGACGGCGCGGAAGGTGCTTTTATAGCCGGGATAGGGGCTAATCCGTATGTTGTATTCGGTGTTTAGACGCTTAGAGAAAGTGGATGCGTCTATGGAGGCTTCATCAGTCAGGTCAAAGAAGACAAAGTTGGTGGTAACTTTGCTGAGGTCAACGCGAATCCCCGATATAGTTGATAAACCTTGTGCCAGCTTTTGCGCATTTTGATGATCTTGTTCAAGGCGCGTGCTGTGTTCGTTGAGGGCGATCAAGCCAGCCGCCGCCAAGATGCCGGCTTGGCGCATCCCCCCACCCAACATCTTGCGCGTGCGTCTTGCCTCTTTGATGAATGCCTTCTTGCCCACCAAGATAGACCCGACTGGGGCACCCAACCCCTTCGATAGACAGAAGGTTACGCTATCCATATTCTCGCACAGATCGGCAACGGTAGTCTTGAGGGCGGTGGCAGCATTGAAGATGCGTGCGCCATCCACGTGAGTGAGCAGGTTATTCTCTTGGGCAATCTCGGCAATATCATCCATGAAGGCTTTGCTGACGGGAATCCCCCCGCGCCCCCCGTGAGTATTCTCAAGGCAGATCAGGCGCGTCGTAGGAAAGTGGTCATTGGGGAAGCGAATGGCGGCGCGTACCTCATCGAGGTTGAACGTGCCATCCGCTTGAACGGGAAGCGCGTAGGGCATGATGCCACCGAGTGCCGCCATGCCCCCCACTTCGTAGCGCACGGTGTGGGCATCCTTGCCAACGATAACTTCTTCACCGCGCTTGCAGTGGGTCAACAAGGCAACCGCGTTCCCCATCGTGCCGCTGGTGACGAACAGCGCAGCTTCTTTGCCGAAGCGTTCGGCGGCTTGCTGTTCTAGTTCGTTCACGGTGGGGTCTTCCCCATAAACATCGTCACCCAAAACCGCGCTTGCCATTGCCTCACGCATGGCAGGGGTTGGCTGACTGACGGTATCACTGCGTAAATCAATATAATCCATCATAAACCTCTTTCTAATGCGGGTACGATACTAAACGCGAGGCACAAAGAAGGCAACATTCAATTCATAGGGGAGCGTCTAGGTGTTGGTCAAGCTGATCTAACAGGCGTTCCATTGTATCGAGGGTATGAAAGATAATCGGGCACAGGCTTGCCCCCTCGATTAAATCATTGAGCATCCACCGAAAATCCGGGGTGAGCATCGGATACGTTTGGCACGTTTCAGGACGGCTACTATACACACTACACAAACTCCCCTGCAAAAAGCGACACGGGCGATCCGCAAAGCGTCCCCATTCTCCTACTAAATGCGCCTCGTCGTGGTTGATGTATTGGTCATCGAACACGATTTCATCTAGCTTGATGAAGTTGGCAAGTTGTGCGCTATCTTCAGGGGTGAGGTAAACGTGTAATGATCGGCAACAATTGGCGCATTGGGTGCAATCAATGGCATTGATGATGGGCTGGGCAACGCGCTCCACCAGAGCATCCAACGCCTCATCGCTGATCTCCTCGCGGAATTCTAGCGTATGAAGCATGATGTCAAAGTCATTGGCGCGGTCATGTGCCCGCTGGCGAATCTCCTCTAGGTTGATGCTGTACGTTGTCATAAGATGCTCTCATCTGCTTCAATCATCATGTGCCCACAGCTTTCGACCACACGACGGCAAAAGGTCAAGTTAGGTGCATCTAGGCTACGGCTAACGTGGCTGACCAACAAGGGTTCGGTTGAGAGATTGGGCAAGTCCGCCACTTTCAAGAAAACCAAATCCCCACGCTCCACCCAACCACTCACCAAAGCCTCCGGTAAAAAGGCGATGCCCTCCCCCGTTTGCAAAAGTTGAACCGCCATGATGGGGGGCAGTTTGATGATTGAACCCCCGTGCCGTCGGCGTGCTTGTTCGGTGAGGTTGTTGATGAGCGCGGTGGCACTGGGGCTAAGGGTCAGGCGATACAACGTATACTTCATGATTTGGTCGCTGGTGATGTGCGCTTGTTTTGCCAGCGGATGATGGGGAGAAGCGGTCAGGTGAATCGGATTGCGAAAGCGTGCCAGCGTGCGAATGTTCTTATCCCATAGCGGACCCGCCGTCAAGCCCACCGTTGCTTGCCCATCATAGAGCAGATTCAGGATTTGTTGCTTGGTACGCAAGCGCAACATGAAATCCACCGATGGAAGCTCACTGCGAAACCGCGCCATCGGAACGGGCAACATCCCCAACGCCAGCGTGTCCAACGCCGCCACCGCCACCATGCCGATCTGCCCCTTTTGATGCAACTGGGCGGCGCGTTTTGCCTCCTCCAACGAAGCGATCATGCGTTCGGCATGTGGCAGAAGGCTTGCTCCCAGCGCGGTCAAGTGCAGTTGCTTATTGCCCCGTTCAAACAATGCGCCGCCCACCTCACGCTCTAGCGTGGCAATGCGCGTGCTGATGGCAGGCTGGCTTAATCCCAACGCCTCCGCCGCGGCAGTGAAGCTCCCCTCACGGGCGGCACGTTCAAAAGCCTCTAGTTGTCCGATTTCCATATTGATTTCTCCAGTCTCATCAAAAAACTTGAGTGCGTGGCATGCTTTGATTATACGCACTAGAACGGTGTAAGAGACCCTAACAAGTTTATAGAACTCTTTGGCTAGGCATAGCGGTATCATGGAACAGATATGGATACCTATTGAGTGGGATTGCTCATGAAACCCAAAGTGCTAATCTTCATTGTTGCCTATAGCGCGTCTGAATTCATTCGGGGGGTGCTAGATCGCATTCAGGATGAGGTGTGGAATAACCCAGAATTTGATACCGAAGTCCTCATCATTGATGACCAATCACCCGACGATACCTTCCACACTGCCGACGAATACACTCGCCATCATCCTGATCTGAATATCGTGGTGTTGCACAATCCCATCAATCAAGGGTATGGGGGCAACCAAAAGATTGGCTATCACTATGCCATTGAACACGGATTTGATGCCGTCCTGCTGTTACACGGGGATGGGCAATATCCGTCAGAATCGGTGTTGCCGATGGTCAAGCCCATCTTAAACGGGGAAGCGGAGGCGGTGTTTGGCTCGCGCATGCTCAACAAGCAAGATGCCCTACGTGGCAAGATGCCCCTCTATAAATGGGTGGGCAATCAGGTTTTAACCACCGTGCAGAATACGATCTTGGGCGCAACCCTATCCGAGTTCCACACCGGCTATCGCGCCTATCGCGTGCAAACGCTGGCACAGTTGCCCTTTCGCTACAACTCTAACTACTTCGACTTTGATACAGACATCATCATTCAACTGTTGGATACACATTCCAGAATTTTAGAAATCCCCATCCCCACGAAATACGGCGAGGAAATCTCGCGCGTGAATGGCTATCGCTATGCGTTCTTGATCCTCATCTCGTCCATCCGCTCGCGCCTCATTCCAATGGGCATGTTCTATCATCCCAAGTTTGACTATCGCCCAGACAACACGGTCTATGAATTGAAACTGGGCTACGCCAGCACGCATCAACAGGCGTTAGACTGGATTCAAGCTGGGGAGCGCGTTCTCGATTTGGGAGGGGGAGCGGGCTATTTGGCGCGTGAACTCAAGCGCAAGCAGGCGCACGTCACAGTGATTGACCGCACCGTGCAACCCCTAGCACGCGCCGAAGCGGATGCGTGCATTGAAACCGATCTGGAAGATTACGCCTTTAACGACGCGCCCGATGTGGAGTGGCTCTTGCTGTTGGATACCCTCAGCGAACTGCATCAACCCGAAAAGGTCTTGACCGCCATCCGCCAACGCTACGCCACCACCCCCACGCAAATTGTCCTTTCCATCGGCAACATTGCCTACTTCTTGGTGCGCTTGAACTTGCTCTTTGGGCTATTCAACTATAGCCGTAAAGGGCTATTGAACTTGAACAACCGCTATCTGTTCACGCTCGCCTCCCTTCAACAATTGCTACAATACAGCGGTTATCGCATCGTGCGCTCGGTGGGCATCCCGGCACCGTTTCCGTTGGCGTTGGGAGATCATGCGTTCTCGCGTGGGCTGTTGACCCTCAACCAATGGCTGATCCACCTTGTGCCGTCGCTCTTTGCCTATCAGTTCCTGCTCATCATCAAGCCCAACCCCACGCTAGACGATTTGCTTGAAGCAGCGCAACGTTCAGCCAACGCGCTTCGTCAATCCCCCACTCCAGTTGACACTGGTTCAGAACCATGAAAAGGCGCACAATCCTTCGCTATGGTTAACGTCCTTTCATGGAGGGCATAGGATGTATTTTTCTTTTCGCTGGTTTGCAGAAGCAGACCCCATCTCGCTTGCCTATATCCGACAAATCCCCACGATGGAGGCAATCGTCACCGCGCTGTATGATGTGCCTGCCAGTGCAGTTTGGGATGAGGCACGCTTGCGCACGCTCAAGCAGGAGATTGAGGCGCACGGCTTACGCTTTGACGTTGTGGAAAGCGTGCCCGTGCATGACCACATCAAGCTAGGGCGCGAAAACCGCGACGACCTCATCAACGTCTACTGTCAGAATATCGCCCTATTGGGCAGGCTCGGCGTGAAGGTGATCTGCTACAACTTCATGCCACTCTTCGATTGGTATCGCACCGAGTTGGAATTGCCCCTAGCGGACGGCTCCACCGCGTTGAGCTATGACCACCAACAGCTAGAGGGGATCGCCTCGCCGTGGGCTGTCACCTTGCCGGCGTACTTCCCCCTAGAGGACAACCCAGAGACGCTCAAGGCGGCGTACTTGGCATTGAGCGAGGAGGAGTTACGCGAGAACTTCCGCTACTTCTTAGAGCGCGTGATCCCCGTTGCCGAAGCGTCACACGTCTTGCTTGCGCTTCATCCCGATGATCCGCCGTGGTCAATCTTTGGGTTGCCTCGCATCGTTAAGCATGAAGAGGACTTGGCACACATCCTCGACATGCACCCAAGCCACCATCACGGGCTAACTTTTTGTAGCGGTTCGCTCGGTGCAAATCCCTCTAATGATCTCGTGAGCATCATTGAACGCTTTGGAAAGCGCATTCACTTTGTGCATTTGCGGAACATTCACACCGTGAGCGAAAAGCGTTTTCATGAGACCGCGCACCCGTATGGCGCAGGTGACTTAGACATGGTGGCACTCATCCGCGCCTTGCACGACGTGGGCTATCAAGGGGCAGTGCGCCCAGATCATGGGCGGATGATCTGGGGCGAGCGTGGCAAACCCGGCTACGGATTGTATGATCGGGCATTAGGCGCGGTCTATTTGCGTGGCATTTGGGATGCCATCACGCACCGTTCATGAAGGGTAATAGTTAGAAATTTGTAAGGAAATCCAGACAATTTACCCCCTCTAACATCCCATTTAGGGGGGGTAAAAACGCCTAAAAAGCTATTATCTAAATATTCCGTAACTTTCCCGTCGCAAAAAATCATCTTGACAATTGAGCTAACTTGTGTTGCAAATCACCCAAACAGGGGATGATGCCTTCTATTTGTGCTTTTCTATTAATAATGATAATGCGGAATTTACAGGATGTTTAGGCAGTCAGCAGGCAAGGCGAGCATGACATAAGCACGCCCTTGAGGGTCGCTAAACTCCACTTCATACACCCCATCAGCAAGAACCTCAACCACTGTTCCCACTTGCCCCCGTTGCAATTGACGGTCTGGCAACCCTTCAACTAAAGCAACAACTGTTAGCAATTCGATATGATCCGTCATGGCTCTACCTTTCATCAACCTGCTCATCATGATTGTGGTGCGTTACATCCACAACAAAAACGGGCAGAGAGATGAACTCCTGCCCGTTTCGTTGTGAGGGTATAGAGGGGTGTTAGTTGGAGGGGGTGGCAGTAGGCAATGGCACTTGAGCGTTGCTACCGCTACTTTCGGTGTTTGTCCCCAACACTTGCACGAGATCATTCACCACCGTTGCCCCGCCGAAAATTCCCATGCGCACACTACCGCTTTGAGAGACGGCTGCCTCTAAGGCGGTGGGCACTTCAGGTTGCATGATGACAACGCTGAACGAATCAAATTCATCGGTGGTTGCTTCGGCTTGGGCGGCTTCTGCCCCTACGGCAATCTGATTGAACTGTTCAATCGGGATCACATCTCCGCTGGCTTGGAAGGGTTGGGCATCTGCTCCTGCTTCTTCAGCAACAGCGGCATCCAAAATACCATCCCCATAACACGCCAAGTTGGTAGCCAGATCGCTACATGCCTCATCAGCGCGAGTCATTGCTGCCTTGAGGATGGTTGGGTTCACCCCACCCAGCGCGTATTGTAGCCCACTCACGGGCGCGTACCCATCCACCAACGGCTCAAAGATGTCGCGGTAAACCAACAACGCGCTCTCATCATTGGCGGTTTCAAAGCGGATGGTATGAACGGTGTTGTCTAGCTGGGTGGCATACACGCGCCCAACCACGCCGTTATTGTCGTAATTGCCCACCATCCACACGCGATCCCCTTGTCGGTATTGGCGCGTGGTGATCGCCTCGGCGGGTAAGGTGGCTTGGAAAACAGCTTCTACATCGGTGGAGACTTCGCGCTCTAGGTAGACCACCGTAGCCGAATTGTTCGGGTCGGTGTATAGCGTCCCTTTAGCGGTGGGTTGTGCTGTCCAGCCGGTGGGCACGGCGAAGATTTGTCCGCTGTCCAAACGGCTATATTGCCATTGGCGCGTATCCTCCGCTTGTAAGGCAACCGAATCAAACAACTTTAGCCCGTTGATGTACTGGTTATAACGCGCTTCTACTGCTGCGGGGTCTGCCCCTTCTACAGCAAAGACCATGCCCGTCTTGCCCAGTTGCGCGGTGGTTTGATAGAACGCGAATGCCCGCCCTACGAATGGCTGTCCGCCATCATCGCGTGGGATGGTGTATTGGAATGCCACGCCATCCACACCCGCCACCGTTGCTTCTTGTCCAGCATCGGGAGATTCCAGATTGTAGTTGCGTAGGTATTGTTCTGCCACACGCCACTTGCTTTCTTCAGCAATGGTATAGAACGCCACCAAGATGGATTCGGTGCTTTCCTTGTTGAAGGTGATGATTTGACCATCTGCCGAGAAAGGCGCAACCCACTCAGCAGGATACTCAAAGCCAACGCCTAAAGCGGTTTCGTTATAGCCGGCGGTGTCTGCCGTGACGGTGCTGTTATCAATGGTGACGTTGACCGAATCAAAGCCACTGCTACCGCCAGCCGATTCCACCAAGAAACCAAGATTATATTCGCCAGAAGGCGCAACGGTTTCTCGCCATGTTAGCCCATAATCTTGCCAAATATAGAGGTTGCCCTCTTCCTTCTGGACGCGCCCGTCTGGTGTCACCACGCTCTTGTACGATTGGAAGATTGAGCCGGGCGCAATGTTGATGTCTGCCAGCGCATTGCTCCCGGCAGTACGGCTAATCACGCGGTCAACGTCGCCACTCACAATGGAGAACATCACGCCGACATCCACCCAATCTTGCGCTTCTGATTCGCGGTAGCGACCTTCTAAGATGGCAACATCTCCACTCTTGATGAGCAATTCGTTGTACGTGCCCATGCCATCACTGACAGCAGGCAAGCTCAACGGAAGCCAGCTGAACTCGGATTGATCCACGCCGTCGCGCCATTGGTTAACGAAGTTCACCGTGCCCCCAACAGCAATTTCGGTGAGGATGCGCGTTTCTAACAAGCGCACTGCCGTTCCGTCAGCTTGAACTTGGTCAGCCGTGAAACTCCCACGAATGATATTACGCCCTTGAACTTCCATCTTAATAGTGGGGGGTTGAACCACACTACTTACTTGTGGGTAAACTTGGGTGATTGTTACCTTTGGCGGAACAATGGGGTGATAAATGAGGATATTATCTTCGGTCAGCCATTGACGTGGGGTTAACAGGTTATAGTACACGGTGAGCATCTTGCCCCAATTGGCAAGCGGACTCTCTTCTAGGTAAGCACGGTTGAAATCGCGCAGGCGTTGGGGGAAGTAAATGTTTTGGTAATGCACGCGCTCTTTTGCCACTTCGCCGGCGTTACCATACAAACGCACTTGCTTGACGGCGGTGATAACCGCTTGGGCGGCTTCAATCAATTTGCCGTCATTGGTGGAAACAATCACCTGCTCCATGAAGTGCCCAATGTCCACCATCGCATCAAAGTTCAAGAAGGAGGTGTAGGTGTAGGTATTACTGCGAGCATCGCTGATGGCATCAATGTAGAGTTCAGGTTGACTTAGCACCAACGTAGCAAAGGCATCCAACGCAGAAACCACCCCGCCATATTGTTGCAAGTCGGTCATGGCGTGCGTCAAGAAGACCGCCGTTGGGCTTTCGTCGGGGGCACTGTCTTCTTCGACATACTGATTCAAGAGCGTTTGCCCAAAGGCTGACAGGTCTTGATCTTGTGGATTCTCAATGAAGCTGGTGAGTTTGGTCATGTCTAACGCAGGGTTCACCACAATTTCAGCAGAGGCAAACGACAGGTTAAAGTAGTCAGACATGCGCGTATAGTATTCAACACTGCTCATCAAGCAGGCATCATTAATCAGCAGGTCAAACTTGCTCACCCCGAATTGTTGGGTGACGGTGCTGAATGCCTGTTGCAATTCTGGAATGGAGATGATGGCGTGATATTGATGTTCTTCGATGGGGCTGCTGTCATCGGTGATGACCCCTTCCCAGCCGGCACCGTGGCTACCGAACGCAATCGCATAGTGTTGGGCGGGGTAGTGCGTTAGCCCCCATGCTAAAAATTGCGCCAGCGTTTCGCCGTTGTCGGTTTCGCGTTCACCCAAGTTTGCCAGTTCGATGCTGTCAATGGTGGGACCTGCTTCGCCATCCGCGTCGGCACTGGTATCTGCCGTCACTTCAAACAAGCGCGTATCCGTCCAATCGTCATTAGAGGTGCTAAAGTCGGGGCTACGGTCAACCAGTGCGACAATGTGAATCTTATCGTTAGACCCACCCGCCAACTCAAACTCGTTTAGGTCGTTGAGGATGCCTTGCTCAAGGTTATTATCTGCACCGTAGTAAGCAAGGATTGTCCATTCCGCTTGGGGGCGCACTTCCAACTCCGGAAAGCCAGCGGATGCCAAAGAATCCGCGTCAATCTTGTATTCAGGGAGGGAGCGATCCGCCGCGGGGCGAACGTCCACAGCAAGGGTGAAGTCCCCTTCGGTCTCCCCATAGGTGATGTCAAAGCGCGTGGCAACGATGCTGTACGTTCCAGCAGGCAAGCCATTGTAAGCGATCAACGAATCGTAGATGCCTTCGGCGCGGTCATCGTTTTCATCAACGATATTGCCCAAGTCATCCACCAAATACAACAGCGTATCGAGACTGCCACTGGTGGCTTGAATATCAATCACCACATCAACAGGTGCGTCCACTGTGAGGGGATACTCCACAAAGGGAGTCTCGTTGTTAATCACCCCGCTGGTGGTAACGGCATCTTGGGCAAAGACACCCACAGCCATCACCGATGAAACGAACAAAACCAGACTGATCTTTTGAATCCATTTAAGGCGCATATTTTATCTCACAATTCATGATGGAAAGACGCATCATCATTGTATGCCAGATAGACAATAGATAAAGATGATGATTTCATCAATTTAGAAACAAAAAATATATCATCTTGTACAGAAGAGAATGGATACCTAACGGGAGAAAAGTCACATTTACATCCCTCTTGATTGAATGGTATACAGGTCAAATGATATGGGATCACATCATTGTTTTCGATATATACTGAAGATGAGTAGGAATGAGAAAGCAATTTCCATTCAGAAACAAATCGAAAAGTGATAGAGGATGGTGACAAATGGATAAAGTATTTACGGGTAAAGTTGCCTTAGTAACAGGCGCAAGCGGTGGCATTGGTCGCTCAACGGCGGAGATGTTTGCTCAACGTGGGGCGAAGGTTGCAGTAGTGGATGTCAAAGATGCTGAGGGTGCAGAAACGGTTGAGATGATTCAACGCAACGGAGGCGAAGCGTTCTACCTGCATGTTGACGTTGCGGATGAAGCGTCCGTCAAGGAGATGATTGCCAAGACTGTAGAGACCTACGGAGGGCTACATCATGCGGTGAATAACGCGGGCATTCTTGGGCAATTCATGCCGTTACACCTGATTGATAGTAGCATGTTCGATCAAATCATCGCGGTCAATTTACGCGGGGTCTTTTTGGGGATGAAGTATCAAATCATGCACATGTTAGCCAACGGTGGTGGAACGATCGTCAATGTATCTTCCGCCGCGGGGTTACACGCCCAACCTAACCTTGCTGCCTACTCGGCAAGCAAACATGGCGTTTTAGGGTTAACTCGTACCGCTGGCGTAGAATATGCCAGCCAAGGAATCCGTATCAATTCGGTGCATCCGGGTGGGGTGATTACCCCGATGACGGCAGCCATTTTCGCCACGTTAAGCGAACAAGC
The DNA here is from genome assembly GCA_049318945.1 of Phototrophicaceae bacterium. Classification (GTDB taxonomy): domain Bacteria; phylum Chloroflexota; class Anaerolineae; order Aggregatilineales; family Phototrophicaceae; genus CAIRDJ01. The sequence goes on from JBMOEO010000005.1 coordinate 63,956, forward strand.
GCGTGAAGCGATGCAGTCCGCCCCAGACCAACACCCAATTGGTCACTCTGCACAACCAGCAGAGATTGCAGAAGTCATTTGCTTCTTAGCATCCGATGCCGCTTCTAATGTAGTGGCTGCGGCTTTCTCTGTAGATGGTGGCTTAACGCAAGTGTAATTTTCTAGGGGGCGGTGCCCAGTGCATCGCCCCTACTTCCCCAGCCCCATCCGCCACGCAGACTCCCCTTCAACCTGCAGGATGTCCCCATCTAGGGGGTGATACACGATCACCTCTAACTGGTAGCCGTCGGTGTTCGTGCTTGGTGCAAACGATAGCGTGCGCCAATCTAAGATGAACTCACCAAGCGGTAGGGCGGATGTTTCGATGCGCCCGCGATATTGGTCTAACGGGGGGGAATCCTGCTGTGCCACGATGTCCCCGTTGGCATTCAACACGCGCACGCTAATGGAGTAATCGCGCTGGAGCGGAGCGGATGCTTGCCACCAGATTTGGACGGTTACTTGATCGGCAAGGCATTCCTCCACATCTATACCCAACAAACCGAGCGAGTCACGCCCGTCAGGGGTGCTGAAGGTGGCAATCGGGGTGGAGTGGGGGGGAGCCTCTAATAATTGTGCCACCATGCACCAGCGCGTATGACAATCCCCTGCCACATGTTGCAAGGGGTGATCGGCTTCTAGCTGGTCAAAGGTTGCTCGCACGTGTGGATCAAACCAGTTTTCCGTCACCAGCCACACGCGCCGTTGTGCCCGTGCTTGGTCAAGCGTGGTGACGCGGTTTGCCCACAAATGCGGTGCAAGATACTGCTGGATGAGCCATTGGTCAAAGCCCCCGTTCCCGTCCGGCATCACGAAGTAAACGGCATCCCCCACCTGACTGGCTTCATTCATGGCGGTGTAAATGTCTCGGCGTGGGGTGTGTTGGGGGATGAGCGCGGACAATTGGGAGGTTTGCCAAAGCATCAACCCCAACACCGCTCCCCATGCCCAACGCTTGTAGCGCACCAACGCGATGGCTGTTGCCACATAAAACGGGACGGTGAGATAGGCGAAGTAGCGCGGGTGGTAAATGCGCAGGGGCAGGTTTGCGCTCCAGAATAACACGCTGGCGAGGATCACCACCACCCCAAACACGCGCCCCCCCCGCTTAGATGGGCGCATCATGTGCCATCCCAGCACGGGCAATACCACCCAATAGGCGTTGCTGGTGAGCAGGCGCACATAGTCGCTCACCGTTTCCCATGTGGTGGGGAAAGCGGAAACCGCTGTGCCCCATTCACCCGAAAGCTGGCGCGAGGTTTCTACTTGGCGCACGAACACCTCTAGCCACGGGGCAAAGATCACCCCACCCACCAGCAATGCCAACCCATAGTGACGCAAGGCAAGGCGCGAGGGGCGCGTTAGCACAAAGTGGAACGCCTGTGCCAGCCACAAAAACGCCAAGAAGTAATGCACATAGCCCATCAATGCCAGTGATGCCCCATACACCAGCGCATGGCGTGGGGTGGGCTTGTGCAGGAACCGCCAATACGCCCAACACGCGACGCTGGCGGAGGCGATCACCAACGGGTAGGGGCGGATCTCGGTGGTGTAGGTGATGAAGTAGGCGTTTGTGCCCAGCAACGCCACCACCCATAGCCCGTAATGGGGGGAACGGGTGAGCGTGTGTACCAAGCGATAGGCGATTGACAGGGTGAGCATCCCCCATAGCACCCCCTGATACCGCCCCACCCATTCGCTCGTTCCGCCGATGTGCCACCACGTCCAAAAGAAGGATTCCCACAATGGGGCGTGAATGTCTTGACGCGCCATATACCACACGGTGTGAGCAAGACTACCGTTAGCGTGGAAGTAAGAAAGGTATTCGTCCGGGTGCATGTGCATCCATGGCAACACGGCAAAGACCAATGCCATCCACCCCAATAACAAACCGCTTGCCACCCCAACAGGATGCTTTGCCAACACGCGCACTATGGATTTCACGTGGGAACTCCCTCAACCTTGCGTTACACTATCCTCAAAATATCGTTCTCTTGCAAAGGATTCAAGATGGTTTTGACATTGCCTGCCCACCCATCCCCCACCACAACCGCTTTGGTGGAACACCTGATGACTCACATTCAAGGAGATGTCCTTGCTTCTGACTTAGACCGCGCGATTTATAGCACCGACGCTTCTATGTACCGCGTGCTACCCCGTTGCGTGGTGGCACCGCGCGACACCGCCGACATCGTGCAAACGCTCCAACTGGTGCATGCGCACCATAGTTCAATCATCCCACGCGGTGGCGGAACGAGCTTGAGTGGGCAATCGGTGGGCGCGGGGGTGGTGCTTGATCTGTCTAAGTATATGAACCGCGTCTTAGAACTCAACGCCACAAAACGCTGGGTTTGGGTGGAAGCGGGTGCCATTCAAGCGCACGTCAACAACATGGCAAGCAAGCACGGGTTAAAGATTGGACCCGACCCGTCCTCAACGCGCATGGCAAGCGTGGGGGGCATGATCGGCAACAACTCCACTGGGGCACATTCCATCCTGTATGGGATGATTGCTGACCACGTGAAGGCGGTTGAAGTGGTCTTGTGGGATGGCTCGGTGGTAATGTTTGACCCCAAAACGCCCGACGAACTGGAACAGATCACCCAGCAAGACACGCTTGAGGCGCGTCTATACCGTGAGATTCCTGCGCTGGTGCAAGCATACGCCGAAGAAATCCGCACGCGCTATCCGAAGGTGTGGCGCAATGTGGCGGGCTATAACCTTGACCGCCTGCATAAGCTCATGGAGCGTGGGGAATCCTTCACGCTGGCACCGCTGATCGTAGGGAGCGAGGGCACGCTTGGCGTGGTGACGCGCGTGAAGCTGAACTTGGTGGACATTCCCAAGCACACGCACTTATCGGTTGTCCACTTCAATAGCCTACGCGAATCTATGGAGGCAGTGCCCACCATCTTGGAACATCAGCCCGCCGCCGTAGAACTGATTGACCGCTACTTCAATCAATTGGCGGCAATCTCCACCGAGTGGGGAGCGTTGTTACCCCACTACTTCCGCAACGATCCCGCCGCGGTATTGGTGGTGGAATTTTACGGGGATAGCCTGACGGAGTTAAGCGAGCGTGCCCAACAGCTACAGGCACACCTTACGCAAAAGGGCTATCGTGGCGAGGTGGTGCAACTTGCCCAGACCCATGAGATCAATACGCTGTGGAACATCCGCAAAGCCGGCTTGGGGTTGATGATGAGCAAGCGCGGAGATGCTAAACCGCAGAGCTTCATTGATGATGCCACCGTCCCGATTGAGCATCTGCCCGCCTTTGCCGAAGAAGTGGAACGCATCTGTATTGAGCTAGGCACGCCTGCCGCCATCATTGGGCATGCGTCCGCCGGCTGCATCCATGTGAACCCCACCCTCAGCACCAAAGACCCCGCCAGCACCGAGAAGATCCGCCAGCTTTCAGAAGCCATCCTCACGCTTGCCATCAAGTATGAAGGCTCGACGACGGGCGAACACGGCGAGGGAATCGCACGGAGTTTCTTCAATGAGCAACTTTACGGAACGCGCCTGCATACTGCTTTCCGTCAGGTGAAAGGCTTGTTTGACCCCCACAACCTGCTCAACCCCGGCAAGATCATTGACGCGCCCACCCCGTGGGATCCGCAGGTGATCCGCATGAGTCCGCACTATCACACCCAGCACGCCCCCACCTTCACATGGCTAGACTTCTCGCAAGACGGGGGCTTCAGCGGTGCGGTGGAAATGTGCAACGGGCAGGGGTTCTGTCGCAAGACGGATGGGGGCATCATGTGTCCGTCGTATATCGCCACCCGTGATGAAAAACATTCCACGCGCGGACGTGCCAACGCGCTCCGTAGCGCGATGAGTGGGGCATTGGGCGAGGAGGGCATGACCAGTGATGCGCTGTACGAAGCGTTAGACTTGTGTTTAGAGTGCAAGGCGTGCCAGCGTGAATGTCCGTCCATTGTGGACATGGCAAAGATGAAGTCAGAATTTTTGGCGCATTATCAGGCGGCAAAAGGGGTACCGTTGCGGAGTCGCGTGTTCGGCAATATCCGCCTCATCAACCAACTGGGGAGCCTCCCTGTGGTGCGCTCGTTGGTGAATTGGTCGTTCACGGATCGCACGCTTCGCGCATGGATGGAGCTAGGGTTAGGGATTGCACAAGCGCGTTCGCTCCCGTTGTTGGCGCGTCAACCGTTTGGCGCATGGTTCAAACAGCATGCACCAGCCACCCAATCCACGCAAGGCAAGGTGATCTTGTGGGATGATACCTTCATGACCTACAACGAACCCCAAGTGGGCATCGCTACGGTGCGCCTGTTGGAGGCACTGGGTTACAGCGTGGAAGTGTTGAGCAATCATGCGTGTTGTGGTCGCCCGATGATCTCGAAGGGGTTGCTTGAGCAGGCAAAACACGCCGCCGAACATAACCTCGCCCGCTTGCGCCCTGCCCTACAAGCGCACACCCCGATCATTGGGCTTGAGCCGAGTTGTGTTTCCGCCTTCCGTGATGAATATCCCGACCTGCTCCGCACGGACGAAGCCCGCCAGCTGGGGCAACAGGTGCTATTCTTTGAGGAGTTCATCGTGCAAGCATTGGCGAAACACCCCTTGCGCTTTGCCACCCCCACCCAGCCACGTGAGATTCATGTGCATGGGCATTGTCACCAACGCACGTTGATTGGTGCAGAAACGATGGTGGCAATGTTGCGTCACCTGCCGAACACCACCGTCAAACTGATTGACAGCGGTTGTTGTGGCATGGCAGGATCATTCGGCTATGAGGCAGAGCATCACGAGCTATCGCTCAAGATTGGGGAGGATCGCCTGTTCCCTGCCATCCGTGCGACACAAGCGAACGCGCTCATCAGTGCGTCGGGTACGTCGTGCCGTCATCAAATCTATGATGCCACAGGGCGCGTTGCTGTTCATCCGTTGGTGTTGATGGCGGACGCACTGGCATAAGCGAAGTGACTAGGGGGAATCTGTTGGTGGATTCCCCCCAAACGATTATACTTACCTTTAGTACCTGCTTGGTGCAGAAATTATTGTCGAGTTTTAAGAGAGGATTTCATCAAGATGGCTAGACCAATTACCTTATTTACCGGACAGTGGGCAGATTTACCCCTAGAGACATTGGCAGAAAAAGCGGCTGGCTTCGGCTATGATGGCTTAGAGTTGGCATGTTGGGGGGATCATTTCGAGGTTGACAAGGCATTAGAAAGCGATGCCTATTTTCAGTCACGCAGGGACATTTTAGACCGCCACGGTTTGAAGTGCTTCGCTATCAGCAATCACTTGGTGGGGCAATGTGTTGCCGACGCACTCATTGACGAACGCCATCAAAGCATTCTGCCCTCGCGCCTGTGGGGAGACGGAGACCCAGAAGGCGTGCGCCAACGCTGTGCGGAGGAGATCAAGCATACCGCTCGTGCGGCTGCGCAGTTTGGCGTGAAGGTGGTGAACGGCTTCACGGGTAGCCCGGTGTGGCACATGATCTATCGCTTCCCCCCCACCACCGATGCGATGGTGGATGCTGGCTTCCGTGAATTTGCCGATCGTTGGAATCCTATCCTAGATGTGTTTGACGAAGTGGGCGTGAAGTTTGCGCTGGAGGCACATCCGGCAGAAATCGCCTATGACATTTACACCGCCGAGAAAACGCTGGACGTGCTCAACCACCGCCCCGCGTTTGGCTTCAACTTTGATCCGAGTCACTTCATCCACCAACTATTTGATCCTGTTAAATTCATCGACCACTTCCCCAATCGCATCTATCATGTCCATGTCAAAGATGCGAAGGTGCGCTTAGATGGCACTCGTAGCATCTTAGGCTCTCACTTGAACTTCGGCGACAACCGACGGGGTTGGGATTTCGTCTCGCCGGGGCGAGGTAGCCTCAATCTCGATGAGATGATCCGCGCCTTGAACCGCGCCCACTATAGCGGTGCGCTATCAGTGGAATGGGAAGACAGCGGCATGGATCGTGAGTTTGGTGCCAAAGAAGCGGTGGCAGTCGTCCGTCGCAACGAATTCACCGCAGCGGGTGGCATGTTCGATTCCGCCTTCGCTTCTGATAAATAAGCACACCACAAGGAAAAACAATCATGACAACCGACAAAAGCGGTGGCTTTCAATCCATGACCGCAACCAACGATCACGACGGCGCACCTGAACTGGGCATTGGCATGTTGGGCTATGCGTTCATGGGCAAGGCACACTCCAACGCCTTCAAGAAGATTCCGTATATGATGTATCCCCCTGCTGCTATTCCCAAGTTGGTGGGGATTGCCGGGCGCAATGAGATGGCGGTACGGGCGACGGCGAAACGTTTCGGCTATGCCCACGCTTACACCGACTGGCGCGAGATGCTGGCGAACGATGACATCCACGTTTTCGACAATGGCGGACCCAACGATGCCCACGCCGAGCCGTGCATTGTGGCAGCAGGCGCAGGCAAGCACGTCTTCTGTGAGAAGCCCCTCGCACGCACCGCCGAAGAAGCGAAGCCCATGTTAGAGGCGGCAATCAAAGCCAACGTCAAGCACATGGTCGCCTTCAACTATCGCTTTGTGCCTGCCATTGTGCAAGCGCGACGCTTGATTGAGAGTGGCAAGCTAGGGCGGATTTATCATTGGCGTGCGGTTTACCTGCAAGAATGGGGGATGGATCCTGCTATGCCGATTAGTTGGCGATTCCAAAAGCACCTAGCAGGCAGTGGCGCGTTGGGTGATCTAGGAGCGCACATCATTGACTTGGCACGCTATCTAGTGGGAGAGCCTAAATCCGTGATGGGCTATCTCAAGAATTGGATGCCCACTCGCCCATCCGCCGATGGGACACCCCTCACCGCAGATGTGGATGATGGCTTTGTGGCGGTGATGGAATTTGAGAATGACGCGCTGGGCACGCTTGAGGCGACACGCTTTGCCAAAGGGCGCAAGAACCACAACGCCTTTGAGATCAACGCCGAGCATGGCTCAATCCGTTTTAACCTTGAACGCCTGAATGAGTTGGAAGTGTTCTGGGCGAACGATGAACCGAACACCACACAAGGCTTTCACAATGTGTTGGTGAGTGAACCCTTTCACCCCTACTGGGAGAATTGGTGGCCTCAAGGGCACATGATCGGATGGGAACACTCATTCGTACATGAGTTCGATCATTTCTTCCGCGCCATTGTTCACGGGGGAGAGGTTGCCCCCTACGGAGCAACCTTCGTGGATGGCTATCGCAACGCGGTTATTTGCGATGCCATTGCCGAATCTGCACGCACGCGATCCCAAGTAGACATACGCTACGAAAGTTAAGCGCGTTGTTGGGGGATGGAGTTTGTTCCATCCCCACCCCATCTTAGGGGCGTTCACCCTGTGCCAAACGCGCTTCAATGTCGTCTAAGACGGGCAACAACTCCTCCATGCCCACACGGTTGATAACGTAGTGTGCGCCTGCTTCATAGAATTTTTGATGGATGGCGGCGGTACGCGCCTCTAACCAAGCGCGATCCACATGAGCCAATTCAGACTCGGTTAGCCCCATCTCGTTGCCGGTCTGTACCACCGCCACCGTCCACATGCCCGCATTCAACCCTTCCTCTATATCCGTCACCGTATCCCCCACCTTGACGATGGATTCAAACGGGTAAAGGTTGAGGCTCATGGCATTCTGAATTGCCATCCATGGGGTTGGTCGCCCATAGGGCACATCATCCCCCGTCACCACACAATCAGGGACATATCCCGCCGAATGGGCAATCGGGAGCATGGCATCCATCATGGCACGGGTGTAGCCGGTACACGATCCAATCTTGACCCCGTGACTTTTTAAGTGGTTAATCGTCTCCACCACCCCTTGCATGGGGTAAGCATAATCGGCAATCACCGCAATCTGGCGTGGGATGAACTCCTCAAAGATCACCTGCACGTCGGCATCGGTGGGCATCCGCCCATACATTGTCTGCCATTGTTGGCTCACACGGGGCATGAATAACACTTCGGCAATGTGATCGCGCTTGTGCTTGCCCATCGGTTGACGCGCCTCCGCTAGGGTGATCTCAATGCCGTGTGCCCTAAAGCCCTCCACAAAAACCATCGTCGGCGCAAAACAACCGTGATCCACCGTTGTGCCCGCCCAGTCAAAAATCACGCCTTTCAGTTGCCCAGTGTATGGGCGTTGAATCGGAAAATTCATGTTACGGTTGCTCCTTTATAATCCCATATCATTTAAGGTTGCGTGTGCTTGCCCAAAGCTAAGGGTCATCCCCAAGCCCCCCACCGAAAGCATGCGTACCCGTTCGGCTGGCGTGTGCAGATAAACCACCCGTTCAGGATGTTTAGAATAGATGCCCTCCCACTCTTGCGCCATCTGATACGTGGGGAGGGTCAACATGGATTGTAGATAGGATACGATCATCTGATTGGTTTGGGGATCATTGAACGGATCATGAAACCATGCGTTATCGTGTGAATCCCCTAGCACAATCTCGCCACGCCCATTCTGTACCGCCATCACGTGGATGCCCCGTTCGATGAGCGGTTGATAGCGTTCGGCAAGTTCAGCACGCAAGGCAGGCAACCCCGCACACTGGGTAAACGTGGGATAATGCACCGCGCTGAGCGTCCCCACCATCATCTGCTCCAGCGTGAAATCATGCGGTTGCGTGATGGTACGCATCATTTGTAACTTGGTGCGGAACAATCCACTACGCTTGAAATCATCGGGATAGAGCATTTCAAACTCTGTACCACTGCACACAATGACATGCCCCACCTGCCAAGTTTGCCCACCAGCAATCACATGAGGTAGCGCAATATGCGTGACGGGGGTGCTGTAATGGAACGCCACGCCATAGCGTTCTGCCAAAAACGCAGGCAACGTGGCGATTGCCTCGCGCGGGTCTACGGTTAATTCTTGGCGCGTCCATAAGCCCCCGTGTAGATCATGCGGATTGAGATAGGGGTAGCGTGCCAAAAGTGATGGGGCATCCAGCACGTCGGTATCATAGCCCCCTTGCAATGCGCTCTCCTGAAACTCATTGAAGACATCCCACGCATGGGGGGAATGTGCCAGCAAAATCGCCCCGGCTTCTTTGAGCCAAAACCCTGCTTGTTGCGCCACCTCCAACCAAATGGCACGCCCACGCAAGGCAACCTCACGCAACTCAAGGGGCACGCCAAACGGAAAGATCATGCCGAAATTGCGCACCGATGAACCCACCGCATAGGGGTGACGCTCAAAAACCACCACCTTTAGCCCACGCTTTGCCGCTTCTAGCGCGTGTGCCAAGCCCGCCATCCCTGCTCCGATGATGGCAACGTCCGCTTGTTGTGTTGCTGTCATTTCATTCATCCTCATCTTAAATAGATTAAACCAAACCCACACCCGATCATTGACAAAATCAAGTTCTTACCTTGTACAATACAATAAAGGATGATAAATTAATAGGCTTATATTGACCATATCATCATCTTTAATGACTGTTCAGTCAAAGTTTAACATTCATGAAACCAAGATTACGCCACGAAGAAATACTTAGCCTCCTCCATACGCAAGAGCGCGTAGAGGTGGATGAACTCGCTTTGCGCTTTGATGTCTCTGCCGAGACGATCCGCCGTGATTTGGCGATGCTCTCTGAAAAAGGATTGTTGCGCAAAATTCATGGGGGTGCTGCCCGTTTTCAAACCGCGCAAGAACCCTCCTTTGGGGTGCGAAGCATCCTCAAAAGCACAGAAAAGCAATATATAGCGCAATGTGCGGTGGAACTCATCAACGAAGGGGATAGCCTGTTCATCGCCTCTGGCACAACCACCGCCGCCTTTGCCCATGCGTTAACGCACTTGAATGAGTTAACGGTTATGACCAATTCAACCATTGTCGCCCATGAACTGGGCAAGCATCCACAGAACAAGCACACCCTCTACTTGCTGGGGGGCATCTTCAACGCGGATGAGTCAGAGGTGATGGGTGGGTTCTTGGTGGAACAAGTGCGCCAGTTCCGCGCCGATCATGCTGTGGTGAGTGTGGGGTCGGTCAATGCGAACGGCATCTTTGAGTATCGCATGGAAGCCGCTATCCTCATCCGCGCGATGATGGAGCATAGCCACAACTTGATTGTGCTGGCAGACAGCAGCAAACTCAACCAAGCCTCCCTGATTTGGATTAGTGAACTAGAGATGGTGCGTCACTTGGTGGTGACGGGCACGCCGTCTGATGAATTGCGCAAAGCGTGTGAAGCATCACAGACCATGCTTCACATCGCTGGGGCAGAGACCGATCCTCACTAGCGGTGGCTCATTCCGTGATGAGCGGTTTTATCACGTTGGAGCCAATCTCCTTGAGGGCGTGCTGAAGGTGGTCATACATTGCCTGATCGCGGTACGTCCCGATGATGGCACCGCCGGAGCCGGCAAACTTAGCTGTTGCCCCACACGCCCGCGCCACCTCAACCATTTGCACTTGCCATGATGGCAACCGAGCGATGCTCCGACGCAAATCAAAGTTGGCATCTATCAAGCGGTTGAGCGTGGCGGTATCACCCGTTTCAAGGGCAACGCGCCCCTCATCAGCAATCTGGGCAAAGCGGAGCATCGCCTGACGGACATCCGTTTCACCCCGTTGAAAGCGTCCGCGTATGTCATTGTGAAAGACTTCGGTTGGCTCGCTCAAGTCGGTGTGATAGGCAACATACAACGAGGGCAATAAGGAGGGGTCTAGCCGTTGATAAAGGTAGTGGGTATATTGTTGAGATTGTTGGGCGTGTTCTGGGGCAAAGTTCATGTAGACCATCCCCTCATAGGCTTGGATCACGCGATCTTGCAACCCCGCAGAAATGCCCAACTCCTCCGCCTCCACTGCTAAAGCAAGGCTCGGTTGAATTTCTAGCGGAATGGAGACGGCATAGAACGCCATCAAACAACGCAAGGTGGCGGTGATGATTGAGCTAGAGCCGGCTAACCCCACTTGGCGCGGAATGGTGGAGCTATAACGAATGGAGAAATTGCGCTTATGCAGGGGCACCTGTTGCTGGTGGCAATATTCTACAAAGCGTTTGATGGTGGCTTTAATCAAGCGGATGCCCCCGTAATAGCCATGCAGTTGAACATCCTGCGCCAGTTCTTGAACCGAGCGAAACTTAGCGCGGTCATCTTCTGCCAGCACAATCTCCACAGTATCCCATTCGTATAGCACCACTTCTGACCAGAAGTTACGAATGCTCACCGAAATGGTGCGCCCGTTATAGCCGTCGGAGGGATTGCCTAACAAGCCAGCGCGTGCATAGGCGCGTTTGCGTATAATTTCCATAGCACATTGCCCTTATGGCTTCAACAACTCATGGAGGTATTGGCGCAAATCCTCCCCGTACTTTTCATCCGCCAGAGCAAACTCAACGAAAGCGCGGAAGTACGCCTCAAAGTTGCCAATGTCGTAACGGGTTTCATCAGGCTTTAGGCGCACGCCATAGACCTTTTTCCCCTCTTGCATCATCAGGCGGATGGCATCGGTCAATTGGATTTCGTTCCCTTTGCCGGGCGCAGTGCGTTCTAGCGCGTCAAAGATGGAAGGGGTGAAGATGTAACGGGCGGCAATAGCAAGCGTGCTAGGGGCTTCTGCTACGCTGGGCTTTTCGATCACGTCTGCCAACTCAAAGAACTCGCCTTCTTCTTTGGGTTGCGCAATTCCATAGCGCGTCACTTCATTAAGCGGAACGTCTTGGAAGGCGATTACCGCGTCACAATCATTCTTATTGAAACAGTTTTGCATCCGTCGCACGATGTCACTGCTGGCGTGTAAGCCGATGATGGAATCTCCCAACGCCACCACAAACGATTGATTGCCCACAAACGACTTGGCACATAAGACCGCATGCCCCAGCCCTAATAACTGGCGTTGGCGCGTGAAAAAGTAATTCGCCTTAAAGCGGTCAAACTCTAGTTCTGCCAGCAAATCTTCTTTGCCACCCTGACGAAGGGACTCGATCAACTCGGCGTTGGTATCAAAATGGTTTTCGATGGAAGTCTTAGTTGCCCCGGTGATGAACAGAAATTGGTCGATTCCCACACGGGTGAGTTCTTCAACAATGTATTGCACAACGGGCTTACGCCCCACCGGCACCATCTCTTTGGGTTGGGATTTGGTGATGGGTAACAGGCGCGTTCCCAAGCCTGCGGCAGGGATGACAGCAATATTCATAGGGGTGTCCTCATGTGATGCAGATAGGTGACAATGATATTGCACCAGACAGCGGTCATTGGCTAGAGAAGATTTCAGTAACGGGGTACTCGCTCCCCCTTCGTGGGAGACGGGGCGTAAAGATATTACCTCGCCCTACATCATCCTGCGATTTGCTCAAGCAATCTTTCAGGACGTGACCAATACACAATCTCTGAATATTCTTCTAATTGGCGGAAGTTATGTTCTCTCCATGCTTCGCTTGTATCGTCAAACACCGAGATGAAGCGTGCGTTTGAAGCGACTCTCACATTGGACAAGTCAATCCATTGTGCCAAAATAGTATCGGTTAGTTTATTCGCTACCGATGAATTCATGGTGCTTAACACGGAAATATAATAAGTGGTTGATTGCAAGATGTGAAAGTCCACATTCCAAGAGCGCGTAGACCGTCCCAACACTTTGACGTTTCTACCGTAGCTCACCCCTTTTTCGAGCAGATACGCTTCCACCTCATCCACAATGGATTCAAAAGCCTGATTACGGAAGGTAAACCAAATATCAGAAACGCCTAACAATGCCTGACACAAACGCATGAGCATAACGCCTAAATCAGAAGGTTGTTGAACCCGAACCAAAATCATCCCTTTCAGTTGTTCTACATTGTGATTCAGGCAAACATCATCAATCAGCGCGTTTTGCTTTTTGGTGCGACGCGCACTAATGGTTTGCATCCGCAACCAACGGAGTGTTTCCCCTAGATCACTTAGAACGAGATGGTCGCCATTTTCTTTTAGGAAAACATCAATGATGTCCCCATCAGGATAAAGAAAAGGGGTTCTGATTCTGATGAATTGATTGACTTCAGAACAGGTGAACAACATCCCTACTTGTTCTGCAACTATTTGACAGGTTAGTTTCATCATATTATTAAATCCATTTGAATGGGGGGCGGTTCTTTCATGATCCCATAATGTGTTATGGACGCTTCTAAACAAAATTGCTTCCAGACTTCTACAGGTCTATTTACTGGAGCAGTAATATCTGTTGGCACATACGCTTCTTTATCTCGGTATTTTTCAGTCCAACGGTGTTTATGTAATTCCCCAACATTATTACAACTTGGGTTGTGGTGATCCTTACCTATGTCCAGCGCATAGATGCGACCATATCCTTTATGAATTAAAGCATAGGTTAAAGTGTTTGCTAAAGCATTAAAACTTCCGCGTATGAAAAGTGGATATTCGGCTATGGAAACCACCTCCACCCTAAACTCCAAAGCGGGCGAGTGATCTTGATCTTCAATCCATAGGATGTCACCATGAATTTCTTTTGAAGGATCAAGAATGAGTTGTTCAAACTCTTTATCTAGCATCAATAATTTACACTCTCTTTTGAATGATAATGTATTTTCTGGGAAATGTAACAGATGTATTTATCAAAATCCTCATATACCACTACCAGACCCCCACCAGCGAAGGGCAGGTGAGGGTTTAGGGGATGGATAGTCCCGCCACCGCCTTGACCGTCTCCACGCTGACCGTCACCACGCGCTCGACTAGCTCGA
>JBMOEO010000006.1:0-77591 GCA_049318945.1 Phototrophicaceae bacterium
CCCCTCCCCCACCGAGTTTTGCGTTAGGTGTGATGGGAGTCAAAGGCGGAGTAGGTACAACCACCATAGCAACCAATATTGCCGCAGCAATGCTTACAGCAGGCGATAAACCTTTGTTGGTTGATTGGTGTTTAGGGTATGGGAATCTTGGTCTATACTTAGGGCATACCCCTGTCCCCAGCATTGCTAACATGATTTCTCGCCCGGTTACTGATATTAACGACCGCAACCTAAATGGGCAGATCGTCACCCACCAATCTGGGTTACGGTTGCTGTTATCTTCTTCTCGCACTCAAGAAGCGCAAATCAACTTCTCTACGGATAGTGTTAGAGCATTATTGGGTACGATGAAGCGCATGGCAAACCCCGTCGTTTGTGATCTAGGGAGTCGGTATAACCCCTTGATTAGCCAAGTTGCGCGTGAAATAGATCAATTAGTCATTGTATTGGAGCCTAATAAGGTATCTCTAGCAATGGCACGTGAGTTGTTTCAAAGCCTAGAAGCGGATGGAATTGGTCGGGGACGGTTGAACATTGTTGTTATCAACCGCGCTCAATCTAGCTTACAAACTCCTTGGCAAGAAATCGAACAGCATTTAGGGCAGGACATCAAAGCCATTATCTCTGCTGCTCCGGAATTGGCATTTCAAACAATTGAAGCGAATATGCCGATGGTTCTGTTCCGCCCCAATTCGATTACATCCAATCAGTTGGCAAAGTTAGCGGAAGATTTTCGTAACCGTAGTATCGCCTATCGCTAAAAACAAGCAAAATATGATGATGCCCCTTTTTTAGAAGAGGGGTATCATCTATCCTCTTCATATCAGCAGGAATCATCGGAATAGCCACATGGACTCGCAGAACCATTACGAAAAGGAACAACTACTACAACGTTATGAGCGTATCATTGAGATTAGCCAAAGGCTCAATACTACCTATAATTTACGCTCACTACTGGAAACTATCATTTCTGCGGCAAAAGAGCTAACAGATACCCAAGCCGCCTCGATCATGTTGATTGATTCTGCTGGTGAGTTGCGGTTTGAATATGCTTCTAATATCAAAGCACATGAGATGGAACGCATCACCATCCCCATGGAGGGAAGCATCGCGGGATGGATTGCCACACACGGTGAACCACGTGTGATTAATGATGTCACACAAGAGCCTGAACACTTCAATCAAGTTGATGACGAGATCGCATTCAAAACTCGTAGTATATTAGGCGTTCCCATGCGGGCACACAATAAGGTCATTGGTGTGCTAGAAGCAATCAACAAGTTATCCGACGGTAGTTTTCGAGATGAAGACATCGGCATTTTAGCGACCCTTGCCAGTCAAGCAGCAATCGCTATTGAGAACGCTCGATTGTTCCAACAAAGTGATTTCATTGCGGAGATGGTGCATGAGATTCGCACGCCACTTGCCGCGCTAAAAGCGAGTAGCGTATTGTTGCAACGGGATGATTTACCCAAAGACCGCATGAAAGATATTGTCTATACGATGCAAAGCGAGACCGAACGCCTTATCCGTATGACCACTGAATTTTTAGACTTGGCACGCTTAGAGTCTGGAAGATTCCAACTAGAAAAAGCTCCCTTCGCCATTGAAGACCTCATCCGCGAAAGTATGGATGTGGTGATCCACCAATCCAGAGAGAAAGCTATTCGCTTGGTTTTGAGTGCCGATGCAAACTATATGGTCAATGGGGATCGCGGTAAATTAAAACAGGTCATTCTAAATTTATTGACGAACGCCATTAAATACAACCGACCCGGTGGGGCGGTGACAATCTTCGTCACCCCAAGCCTGCAATATAGTGATTTCGTTGAAATCGCGGTGGAAGATACGGGCTTTGGCATCACACAAGATAATCTCAAGAATTTATTTCAGAAGTTCTTCCGTGTTGCTGATACTGCAGGACACACACAAGGGACGGGCTTAGGCTTGGCAATTACGCGCCATATTGTGGAAGCACACGGTGGGAAGATTTGGGTGGTGAGTGAACACGGAATAGGGTCAACCTTTTACGTCACCCTACCCCGTTCTTAAAGTATGTCACCCTAGACGTGCGAGGGTACGTTTTTCCCATTCCACCAATAGGGGAACAGCAATGAAGATAGAAGAGTACGTTCCAGAGATCAACCCGATCAACAAGATGGCAATGAACTGTTTAACAGTTACGCCACCGAATAACAGGATGGCAATCATCACGAAGAAGGCATTTAATTGGGTTGCTAATGAACGGTGAATGGTTTCGATAACGCTACGATTTACAATCGTCTCGTAGGGTTCTCCTAAGTGTTTAGGGATGTTTTCGCGGATGCGGTCAAACATCACGATAGAATCTTGAACGGAGAACCCCACTACGGTTAGTACCGCAGTGAGAAATAACGCATCCACTTCCCATCCCCAAAAGATACCGGCAAGTGAAATAACCCCCATCATGATGAGGATGTCATGCAACATGGCTACAATTGCACACACGCCATAGCGGATTGCATTGGGTACGCGACGGAACGCCAACACGATAAAACCCGTTACAACAATGGAGGCGGTCAATACCGCCCAAAATGCCGAGCGTGTCACCTCTCCACCAATGGTTGGGGAAACCTTTTCCCATTGTGTGCTATCTAAATCTAAGGGAACTTGCTCATTCAGGGCATCAATGATCTGATCGCTGGTTTCAGTATCTACAAAGTCTGAGCGAACCGACCAACGATTTTCATCTTTTTCATCAGTTAAGCGCACCACTTTTTGGACGATGATGTCATCTTGTCCGAATTGGGCGAACACCTCACGAATAGATTGTTCTGTCGTTTCCGCTTGAAACTTGAGGTCATAGATGCTTCCACCCACAAATTCAATGCTCAAGCGAAATGGTGAGCCTGTGGTGAGAAACGAATAGCCCATCATCAATAGTCCTAGTAGAACCAAGATTAGTGAGGCTCCTAAATAGTATCTGCGTCTTTGGACTAACTGAAACATGCTTCTATACCCCTAGTGTCCATGCGTTTTTCTCAATGTACTGATAGGCAGAACCTATGATGAAAGATAGAAAGGTGCGTGTGACAATGATGGCGGTGAAAAGGTTGAGGACTAATCCTAATGCCAACGTCACCGCAAATGCTGAAACGATGCTTGCGCCGGGCGTTTGTCCGAAGAAGAACAAAATAGCACAGATGATGATGGTGGAAGTATTAGAATCACGGATGGATGCCCACGCACGATCAAAGCCCATTTCAAAAGCCTGACTGAGTGGTTTACCCATACGCACTTCTTCTTTGATACGCTCAAAGATGAGGATGTTGCCATCAACTGCCGTCCCAATAGAGATCAAGAAACCGGCGATAGCAGGTAAAGTGAGGGTGATCGGAATCAGTTTGAACAATGCTAGGTTCAAGACGATGAACACCAAGAGAGCGAAATCAGCGGCAATCCCCATTGAACGGTAGTAAATCAACATGAACGATAAAACGATCAATACCCCAATGATGCCGGCTTGGATGCTGAGGCGAACTGATTCTTGCCCTAAGGTTGCCCCTACAATCTCGGTACTTTCTTCTCCAAGTGGCAAAGGCAATGCCCCAGAGCGCAACTGTAAAGCGAGGCGTTGAGCTGAGATTTGGTCAAAGTCACCTGTGATGCGTCCGCCATCGGTCAGTTGGCTTTGAATAACTGGGGCAGAAAGCACCTCACCATCCAAGACAATCGCCATAGGTTCGCCCACGTGTTCTGCGGTAAAGGGCGCAAATATATCTGACCCTGTATCGTTCAACTCAAAAACAATATTCCATTGCCCACTTTGGGTATCATATTGTTCAGCTGCTGCCGATAGCGCAGCCCCCGTCACCACCGTTTCAAAGGGCAACCCTGTCATGGGATTGACGATTCCAACGGGTTGAGTGCTTTCTTCAGCATTATCTACTTCTGAAAGAGCCTGTTGAAGTTCCAACTGTTTGGTGGTCAAAATGGTTTGACCTTCCAGCTGTACAACCTGTGCGCCCAACCCGCTAAAATCAACAAACTCTAGCAATGCCGTTTGTTGGATGGTGGCAACTGCTTCTTGTGGATCGGTTACACCGGGTAACTCAACCAGAATCCGACTATCGCCCTGTAACTGAACAGTGGCTTCACTCAATCCAAGTGAGTTGACACGACGCGAAATGTTATTTGCAGTTTCCTTCAATTCATCAGGTGAATACGATTCAACGGGAACTTGTGCCTGTAGCAAGATTCGCAACCCGCCCACCAAATCCAAACCCAACGGTTGATGTATTGTCCAATCCGCTTCTTCATCATTGTTGAAATCAAAGGAAGTTCCGTTGGAAATGGGTAACGCGATCCAAGTACAAATCGCAAATAGGATTACGATGGTGATGAGCCAGCCATAATGACGTTTCATCCTAGATATTTCCTTTCAGTGTGGGGTGATTTATTCACTTAGAGATGGTACTTCGTTGAGTTTTTCTACATCATATTCAGAGACGATAGAGGCAATAACGACACGAACGACCACGCCATCGGCAATCTCAACATTAGCGATTCCGTTCGATCCATCAATCTCGATGACTTTTCCTATTATCCCCCCAAAAGTGACGACTTCATCACCTAGTGAAAGACTTCGGACATATTTCTGTCGTTTGGTAAATTCGCGTTGTCTGGGAAAGACAAAGAATGACCAATATCCCCCCATCACCAGCAGCATTATCACCAACAGAAAAGCAAATTCCTGCATTCGTCATGCTCCGTTTTAGTTGCAAACTTGAACATTCTAATCATCTACATACGGCTAAACCATATACAAGTGAAACAACATAGGTTATTCGTTGAATTCATTCGCTTGACCAAGCCAGTGGTTGTCCATAAAATATGGGGAATGTAACACCAATACACCCAAAATAAACGAAAAGGTATTGGAGATGAATTTCATTTTCAGTCGTAAGTGGACGGCATGGGTCTTTGTTGTATTGATTCTTGCTGTAGCAATTCAACCCGTGATGGCACAAAGTTCTGGCATCTCTATTGCGTTGAACAATAATGCCGGCTCCCGTAGCAGTGTGTGGTTTGTACAAGGTGAACCCACCTTGATAATGAATGGGTTTGATTTGACCCCCACCAGTTTAAGGCTGCCCGCCGTGATTGATTGGGTAGCAATTGATGTGTTCTTGCCGGCTAACAATCAAGTAGCGGAAGTGGTTGTATACGAAGATTCCAATGGCGGATCTCCTGTAGATGCTAAGTTAATCGCTTCAACGCAAACACGCATTAACGCTTCAGGTGTTCATCAGGTCAGTTTTACGAACCCTGTCGTCGTCAACTCATCCATCATTTGGATTGGGTTTTACTTGCCAGAGGGGGTACAATTCCTCGCCGACCGTCAAGGCTCATCCTTGTTGAGTTATTGGGCATGGACACCCGGCTTGCGTTTCGATTTGACCAACCTATCGACCGCCCAAATCTTGGGTCCTTCAGATGGCTCTAGTCCTGTTTCAATCAACATGGGAGGGATTGCACGCATTACGGCACGGGCAACCACCGCCAATAGTCGTGTAGCAGAAGCATACCGCGTTGAACAGACGAGTCCTTCTCCCAGTGGGACGGATGTCCTAACCAACTACAATGGTTGCCCAACTTTGTTTTACGATCAAACCGATTTGCTCATCACCCTCAAAGGGGAAGTTCAATCAAATTGTGCAGAGCGTGAATCATGGCATTCACCTTTAGTGCCGGCTGGCTATACCCGCCGCACCAATTCACGCGGTATTGTTTATGACATCACCTTCATGAATAAACTTGGACAAGTCATCACCCCAGATCTTCCCAACGCGGTATCTCACTGTGTAACCCCAGCCCTCGATGAGCAAGAGAAAGCGGTTGTTGGGTTAGCATACGGATCTCCTAAGTTGTGGGAGTTTTTGCCGTCGCAAAAGATTGGGAACTTGGTCTGTGCAGAAGTGAAGCGTGGCGGATTATTATCTTATTTCACCCCAAACTGAGTTCACCAGTTTATAATGAACGCTCTCACGAGGGCGTTCATTCCATCTCAATAACGGATATAACAACATGCGTATAGAAATTAATGAGCGTTTAGTGCGACGAAATCGTTCGTTCGCACAATACGCTTTTATCATCAGTATGAGTATTTGGTTGTTTGGGTTATTCGTCACTATGCGCCCTCTGTTGGGGGATCGCTTTGCGTCGGATGATTTGGCATGGTTGGATGTGCTTCCTACGTTTGTGTTGCCTGTGGGTTTAATCATCGCCCTTTACGCTGTGCGCATGACTAACCTATGGGTGAGAGAGCCTCGCCCAGAAAACATCATCAAGAACGCGCTAAAGGGAATCAGCAAGAAGAGTGTACTTTACCATTACTACAACCTCCCTGCAAAACATGTGTTGATCTGCCCACAGGGAATCTTTGTGCTCATCACCTTGTATCAAACGGGGCGCATTAGCATTAACGGGAGAAAGTGGAAACAAGAGCGTGGGTTGATGGAGCGATTTCTGGGGTTGTTGCGGATGGATGGCTTAGGGTATCCCTATGAGCAAGCTGTGTTCGCCATTGAAGCCCTTCAAAAAGCGTTAAAATCAATTGCACCCAATTGTGAGATCACGCCTGTTGTATTGTTCTTGAATACCCAAGTAGAGCTTAACGAACAAGATAATTCACTTCCAATAGTCTTCGCCGATGAACATCATCCCAGAAGTCTAAAGGATTACTTACGGTCTTTGGCAACAGCGAAGAATGGCAATCTACCCCTTACGCCTGAGCAGATCGAACAACTTGAAGACCATATACTGAAGAAGTAGATTCGTTAACGTCGTGCCCGCTAAACAACGCTTTTGGTTATTATGTTTCATCTTTGCGCTGGGTTTTTTCCTGCGTAGCTTTCAAATTGGGAAGTCACCCTACCGTGGAGATGAAGCATTCACCGTCCAGTATTGGGTGATGCAACCCATTTCTCAAACCATCCGTGACCAACTAACCATTGATCCGCAACCGTTGGGTGCATATCTTGCTTACCATTATTGGGGGATGTGGGTGGGCACTAGCGAAGTTGCCTTGCGCTGGTTGCCAGCCTTATTCAATGCGTTAGGTATTGTGTTGGTGTATCGCTTGGCTATGCAGCTGACCCAACGAAAGTTTTCTGTGGCGTTGGTGGTGGCAACCCTATGGGCTATGCACCCCTTTTTAATTTGGCATGCGCAAGATGTACGGAATTACGCGCTATGGTCTAGTAGCAGTGTATTCAGTTTATGGATGGGCATACGCGCTCATCAACGTTCTACTTGGTTGAATTGGTGCGCCTTCGTTGTAGTTGCCACCCTCTCTAGTTACTTATACTACTTAGATTTTTTCATGCTCATTGCCCTATTCATCGGCATGGCTTGGAATGCTAGAAAACAATTGCAAACCGTTTTCATGCCCCTGATAGCCTATATCGCTGTGGGATTATTGCTTGCGCCGTGGTATCTGCAACCTCGCCTATTGAGCGGAGGAGGCTACGGCGGAACGACCAGTGGCTTTAGGCTGGATAAACTCTTGGCATACTTCCCTAATCTTCTTGCCTTTGGATTCCTCCCGTCGGCTGTGCCGAGTTTGTGGGTAGGAATCTTTGTCTGGATTAGCATTGGTTTGGGTTTGTGGGTGCTATTCCGCACCCATTCCAAGTTAGCATGGCTGGCAACCAGTATGCTGACTATTCCTATTTTGGCATTGATGGGCGTTAGCCTTAGGCTAAATGTGTGGGAGCCACGTTATATTCTGGGTATTGTGCCCGTGATCTTGATCGTTGTTGCCCACTTGATGATTGAGTGGATGGGTTCTAAGGGATATGTTCAGCGTGTTATAGGGGTTCTGGTGGCAATCATCTGGCTTGCCCTCAACCTATTCAGCCTATCCTACTTCATGGGAGATTACACAAAGTCACATGATTGGAAGAGTCTGGCACGTTATCTGAAATCACACACGAACGCCGAGAATGACTATGTAATTCAAACCGCAGCGGATGCTGCCTTCGGATACTATTATCATATTGCGGAAGATGTCTCCACTTTAGAAACTGCTTTACCTGCAGAACCCGACCAACCCATTGAAGACATTGAGCGGATGTTGAGCGACATAGCAAAACAGCATTCGCATGTGTGGATTGTGGCACAAGGGTTTACAGACTGGGCAAATTACGGCGTGGTTGAACATTGGATGGACACTCACCTCACGAAGGTGATTGACACCAACGTCAACGGATTACGGGTACAACAATATCGCACGCTACCTATACAACCCTCACAACGCATTAACGGCATCAATTTTTCTAATAAAGTAATTCTGCAAGGGTATGAGGCGATCTTGCCACCCCAACCCACCGCTGAGATTTATGTCCTATTAGAGTGGCATGCGCTACAAGGGCTTGACGCTAACGCGAAGACATTTGTACATCTGGTGAATGATACAACATTCTTGAATGGTAGCCCCTTATGGAGGCAAGATGACCGCTTTGTCACGTCAATACAAGGTGAATCAACAACAATCGTTTATCGGTTAGAGCAAATGGATGGGTTGCCACAGGGGGAATATCAGCTACTCACGGGATGGTATGATGCTAGTGATGGGACGCGCTGGCGATCTTCAGATACTGAAACCGCTTATCATGTTGCTACAATTACAGTATCTGAGATCGAACAAGAAAAGATTTTTACCCTGCGTTAATTCTACATTTCAGCGAGACGTGCTTCCCACTTGGCGACCATCTTGGTATAGATCGCTTCTGAGATTTCACCATTCATGAGTTTGACATCCAGCCCATCTAAAATTGCTTGGATTTCTGCACGTGTTTGAGGGGTAGCATTCGCTTCTGTCGTAGCAGGTGCGGGTGCTTGGGGAGCAGCTTGTTGTTGCTGTTGATTTTGCAACATCTGCATCATCATCTGTTGCATCATCATTTGCTGTTGTTGGAGTTGCTGTTGCATTTGTGAATTGGCGTGAGGGTCTGTCATTCCCATTGCCGCGCCAATTTGTTGCCCCACGCCCAAGCCTACCCCTGCCCCAGCAAGTGCCCCACCGAGACTTTGGTTATTGGCAGCATCACGTGCAATATTCAAACGTTCCAAACGCTCAATACGCTCAAGTGCCTCTGCGCTGATATAGTTTGCTAATTCATCAAGTGAAGCATCCTTAGCTGTGAATGGCTTGGATTCAAACGCCTTGATGCGCATGCCAATCGCCTCAAATTGATCGTTCAGTTTTGAAAGTGCCGCGCCTTCTAGGTCGCTCAACAAGCGGTTGGCATCCATCACGCTCTTGACACCTGAATTAGACAGCAAGGTTGCAATCTCCCCTAGCAACATGGACTGAATCCGCTCGCGCAGATCATCCACATACAGGGCAGGCTTGCCAATCGCATATTGCTTGACGAATAACATGGGTTCACTGATGCTGATGTCGATGATTCCGTGAGTAATCAACAATGCCACGCCACGACCATATCCAGGGGTTTCAATGACAATCGGAGGATTGGTGCCCCATCCCACTTGAGGAAGGTCTTTCAGGTTTACATAATATAAATCAGCCGTGAAAGGATTCCGTCCGCTTGTCACCATGCCGATGGCATTGGACAAGATCGGGAGATTGGCTGTGGACAGCGTATGGCGACCTGGACCCAGCGCATCGAGTGCTTGCCCACCGCGTACAAATACTGCTGCTTGGCTCTCTTGGACAATCACTTGTGATCCCATGCGCCAATCGCCCCCACCTGCTTGGGGTTCACGCCACGTTAATTCTTGATCCCCCACATTGGGGTGATTAATCACATCAATGATGCGTGCCATATTCATTTACTCCTTTGAAGAAAATTTTTGATCGAGTTGAGTGAGGACATCTTCACGTAGTTGGAAGGCTTGCATCGCTTCATTTGCCAGCGCGTATAAATCACGCAGTGCGCCGTCAACCCCATCTTGCGATTGAATAGCCGTCTCTAATGCCGTCAACTTCTGGTCAAACAAAGCAAGGTAACGCACTTGGGCTTCGTCAAAAGCGTGAAGTTGCTCAAGTTCATTCGCCTCAATCTTGGTGGTAGCAAACAAGCCTGCATAACCCGGTGCGGCGGCGCGTACACGATCTATGTAGGACTGTAGCTTAGTTTTGACTTCGCGCGTTTGGGACATTTGAGCAAGTCCGCCACTATCTAGGAGAGATTGTTCTGCCAGATGAAGGCGCGATAATCGCTTGGTGAGTTGATCCGCGAGATATTCGCGTAACGTGGTATCAGCGTTACGGCGTTCTGCGCGATCGATATAATCCTTCAAACCCGGAACTTGTTCCATCCAACCAACTAAGTTTCCTTCACTGCTGACAATGAATTCTCCTAGTATCGCAAGGCTTGATAAGGACTTCTTGAGTAAGGTTCCTGTTGTATTCACTATCATACTATATAGGTCATTCATAGGTATGAACTCCTTATCCGATTGACCATAACTACACCTATCATTATAGCACGGTTGATCGCTACGAATCGCAAAAGATCATATAGACCGTTCGCTTTATGCTCAAAAAACAACTATGATTTCCTACAGGTATCCTTGAACAAATGAGTAATGTGCTATGGTCAATTTCAAACAACCCTTGAACACACGCTATGAAATTAAACAATTGTTGGGTAGTGGAGGGATGGCACGGGTTTATTTGGCACAAGATTCAATGACCAATCAGCTAGTAGCGGTGAAAATCCTACACCCCCACCTTGCAGAAAACGATCTCATCTGCGCCCGTTTTAAGCGCGAGGCGGCGGTTCTGGCGAACCTATCGCACCCCAACATCATTCGCATTCATGATTATGATGTCACCAAAGTGGATGATGAAGTTATCTCCTACATCGTCATGGATTATATCAGTGGCAAATCTTTACAAGATGTTCTGGTGGCATGCCAACAACATCAGGACTTTCTTTCGTCGCCACGCATCCTACAGACACTCAACGATCTTGCCTCCGCGTTGGATTATGCGCATGCTCAAAACACCATACATCGAGACATCAAACCGTCTAACATCATGTTTAGCGAAGAGGGTCACGCCATCTTGATGGATTTCGGCTTGGCGCGAATCATCGAAGATAGCCCACTTACACAAGAGAACACCACGCTAGGGACACCTGCTTACATGTCACCGGAACAAGTTCGCGGTGACAAAGTGACTGCACAAGCTGACCTATATTCGCTTGGGATTCTATTCTATGAAATGGCTACGGGGTCTTTGCCTTATCAAGATCAAGATGCCATTAGCGTATTGCTCAAGCATCTCAATAGTCCCATCCCCACGTTAGCAAGCGATAGCATGATCGGCATCGCTTTTAATCCTATCCTCACTAAAGCACTCGCCAAAGCCCCCCATGAACGCTATGAAGATGCGCAATCCTTTGTGGAAGATGTACGCCGAAGCTATGCTTTATTGGAATCGGGTATATCGATTGACGTTTTACAAACTATGGTGAACATACCCTCCCTCACTCCGATAACGCCACCAGCGGTTCAGTCTAGCCGTATGCTTCGGTTATGGATTGTTGCGGGGGTTGTTCTCTTGATGATGGGCATTTTAGGATTCCTCTTCATAGCAACCCGCCAGCCATCGGTGGAAGTATGGATTGATGCAGATTACATCACAGACTTTGATGATCCCAATGTTCTAAGGGAATGGATGCCCTTCTCTAGCAGTCGTGTTGAAACTTCCCTCGCTGATGGGGTGTACCGCGTTACCAACCTCATCCCTAACAGTGCCATCCACAGTGTGGTTTTATCGCGTGTCTACGAAAATGACATTAGCCTCCTTTTAGAAGCAACCCTCACTCAAGGAGACCCAGCCAGTGCGTATGGCATTGTCTTCAACTATCAGGATGAGGAAAACTTTGGTGTCTTTGCGGTGGATGGTATGGGACGGTTTAGTGTGTGGCAACTGGTTGAGGGGCGTTGGGATGAACTGCGCAATAAAGAAGAAGAATGGACGACGCACCCTAATATCAACTCGACTGGAGAGGCAAATGATCTGCGCTTAGAAATCAGCTATAACGGATTGATGGGTTTCGTCAACAATCAGTTGGCGTTTAGTATTTCCTCTAGCGCAGGAAGCAATGGCAAAGTTGGGTTCTACGTTGCCTCAACCATGAGCGATACCATACCAACCCAAATAGACTTAGAGAATTTTGAAGCATTGGCGGTCACACGTAGCATGACCGCCCCATAGATGCCGATGCTAAAGGTAGGCTTGTGCCAGTAGGATATACAGTGGGATGAGGCAAGCAACCGCCACAAATGCCAAGAACGCCAAGATAATGGTGATGACATCTACCCCACTCCCCCCACTTTGTGCAGGCATCCCAGCCGTGCGTTGTAGTTGTGGGTTGGATGTGGACGTATTGAACTCTTCTGCCGTTGTACCATAAGCAGGCTTGCTATAGCTTTCACTGGCAAAACGTGGATTAGCTGGTTTGCCATATACAGGTGCAGAAGGTGCTTCTGGAACAGCACTATACTGTTGTGTGGGAGAAGACATAGGGTGCGCAGGCGGAGTAGGATTGTTGTAAAGTGGGCGGTTGCCAGCAGGCGGTTGAACAACCTGTGGCGACGGAGGTTGTACAGGGAAGCTATTGGGTGGGGTGCCAACAACGGTTTGTTGTTGTGCCACTTCACGATAGCCGGCTAGGACTTGCCCGAATTGGTCAGCATTGCGGAAGCGTTGTTGGGGGTCTTTGCTCATAGCACGGTGGATCAGTTTATCGAGATTGTCCGGGATGTTTTGCACAAAATCCTTGACGTGTGGAATTTCCGCCTTGATATGCGCCATCGCCAGTTCTTGCTGATTAGAACCCAAGTATGGCAATTGCCCCGTCAACATTTCAAACAAGACCACAGCGATTGAATAAACGTCTGAAGCCGGACTTGGGCGTTCACCCTGTGCCTGTTCAGGGGCGAAGTAATGTGGGCTACCCCAAACAACATCTTGTTTCTCACCGTGTAAGGTGGCATCACTCATGGCTTGTGCAATGCCGAAGTCAGTTACTTTAACCATCCGCTGTGAAGTCAGCAAGACGTTCTGAGGTTTAACATCCGCATGAACCAGATTGTTGCGGTGTGCATAGCCAATCCCCGCACAGATCTGAATGGCAAAGTTCACCGCAAGATCATAGTTGAAGGGTGCCTCAGCGCGGATGAGTTTCTTCAAGTCAGAGCCGTCTATGAACTCCATCACCATATACAACGTTTGTCCATCTGTGCCAACGTCATAGACGGTGACAATGTTGGGATGAGTTAGCCGTGCTACATTCTTTGCCTCATCCCGAAACCGCTTAGAAAATTCTGGGTTGGGGGTCAAGCTAGGGCGAAGAATCTTCACCGCCACCACGCGATCTAATTCTTGGTCAATTGCTCGGTAGATGACCGCCATCCCACCAGAGCCTTGTTGCGCTTTTAATCTGTATCTACCGTTTAGGAGTGTCTCGCTCATGCCACCACCAAGCCTATTCATAAGTCAGTCGAAGATGAAAGTATTTTAACAAACCTTTTTTAATATCACATGATTGAACTCATGCAATCCAGCAACATCCTATGATTTGTTCATCCTAGTGGGCATGCTGGCTATGTTATACTAGCCGACAAGATTGGTTAAACCTTATTTAGAGGGATTTGTTGTGGACATTAATCAAGCAGCAAAGTTAATTGAGTGGTTGGATGAAGAGCGGCGGAAAGATAAAACGACCATTGCCCGCCTAGAAGAGCGACTCTACTCACAAGAACAAACCATTGAATCGCTAGTGAGGCGGGTTAATTCAGTGGAATCCGATCAAACGCGCTTGCAGTCAGAATCATTTCACAAAAGCCGTCTTGCCCCAGATGATGTTTCAGAAAATGTTCGTAGGGAAATGCGCGATGTGTTAGAGCGTATTGAGGCACAACGATTGAATGCTGAACGCGAACAGGAAAAACGCCAAGAGATCGCCCGTGAGGCTTTGGCGCGTCCCATCCGTGAGCTGAGTGAGCGCATCATTCAATTGGAAGGTGTCTTGGCAGACCTCCCCGCTTTCAGTGAAGAACGCAAACGCGCCAATCAAGATTTAGGTGGCTTACGTTTACAGTTGGATGATTTGCAAAAACGACTGAGCGAGCCAGAGCGGAAGATTGCATTCATTGAGGAACAACGTCGGCAAGATAACCGTCGCCTTTCAGAAATCCAGTCTGACTTCCCCGAACTTCAGAAACAATTCGATAGCGTGCGTCCGCGCATTAACCTCATTGAAGAGCTGGCGTTGCGCAATGAGCGCAAGCTAACGGAAATGTTCAACACAGAAGTAGAACGCCGTGAGCAGATTCAACAGTTCATCGACCAAAGTAACTTGTTGGTGCAACAGCAAGAAGTTCGCTTAAGCGGATTGCTGGATCGTTTCACTACCTATGAATCTCAAATGCAACAAAACATGGATCGCTTTGAGCAGTGGTCAGAAACTTATCGTGATATGAAGCGAGTGTTGGATGATTTTGAACGCTTAGGGGATCGCTTAGAGCGACGCATCAACGAAGTGGCGGAGATGCAACGCCTAAGTGAAGAACGCTTCCGTCAAGAGTGGAACGATTGGCGAACAGAAGATCAACGTCGCTTTAAGCAATTTACCGTGACCAACGATGAAATCTGGCGTAACCATGACAAGAATTTTGATAAGGCTTTGGAACGGATGAGCCAGACCGAAAAGCAGATTCCACTACTGGAAGAAAACCTTGATCGGTTGTGGCAATTAGAACGCGCTCAACTGGCATTACAACGTGACACCTATCAATCCTTGTTGAGTGAATACGACACTCCCACCAAGCGCAGTACATTGGTGATGGGCAACATACGAAGCACGAATGTACAAGCGATTATCCCTAATGCGTCGGATTTTGGCTTGAATGGTGAGTCTAGCTAGATAGTATGTTGGTTGTTGGTACAGCAGGGCACGTCGATCATGGCAAGTCTTCCCTCATTCATGCGTTGACAGGGAAACATCCTGACCGCCTGAAGGAAGAACAAATACGAGGGATGACGATTGATCTAGGCTATGCGTGGATGCAGATCGAAGAAGCCGTTATCAGTTTTGTGGATGTGCCGGGTCATAACGATTTCTTGGATAATATGTTGGTTGGCATCAGCGAGGTTCAAGCCGCGTTGCTGGTTGTTGATGCCAATGAGGGTATCATGCCCCAGACCATTGAGCATGCCCATATCTTGAGGTTACTAGGGATAGAGCAAGGAATAGTTGCTCTATCCAAAGTAGATTTAGTGGAGGATGTGGAATGGCTCGAATGGGTGGAGGATGAGATTTACCACCTCCTCCATCAAGCAGGCTTACCCACTTTAGCGATCATTCATACTTCTGTGGTGACAGGGCAAGGGTTAGATGAGCTAAAAACACACTTGTTACGTATGACACAACACTCCATCCAGCACGATCAAACCTCCCCATTGCGCTTGCCCATTGATCGTGTGTTCCAGTTAAAGGGACACGGTACGATTGTGACAGGAACATTACAGGGCGAATCCTTACCGGTGGGTGTAGAGGTTATGCTTGCTCCTAGTGGATTATCAGCACGCATCCGCCAAATCCAAAGCCATCATCAAACGATCAATATAGGGCAAGTGGGAGATCGTTTGGCGGTAAATTTATCGAACATCCATGCCGATCAAATCCAGCGTGGGGATGTATTGATCTATCCCCACGCGCTTCAACCTAGCTTGTTATGTGATGTCTACTATCGACATTTGCCTGATGTATCGCGTCCTCTCAAACACGGAGAGCAAGTACGATTATTCGTTGGGACATCAAAGCTCATTGCGACAGTACATGCCCCACATTTAGGAATGATTACGGCAGGTCAAGTCGCTTGCCTGCAACTTAGTTTTCGTGACAAGGCGGTCATATTGCGCGGGGATCGCTTTGTGGTGCGGATGCTTTCTCCATCTGAGACTTTAGGCGGAGGAATCATTCTTGATCCGTTGCCAGCTTTCCGTTATCGCAAACAAAATATTGAGGCGTGGCAAAGATTAGAGAAGGTTGCACAAGGAACGGATCAGGAATGGTTGGCTAGTATTTGTTCACAGAGCCTTTCTTTTACTTTGGGGGGTATGACTATGCGAACGAATTATTCGTCTAGTATGCTGATGCACCATCTCAAGCATTTGATTGAAGCGCAACAAATAGAACAAGTTGGGAAAGATCGCTATAGCTCAACGAAGCGATTGCAACAATTGGCGCAACACATGATCCATACACTGGACGCTTTCTTACAAGAGCATCCGCATTATGTTGGCATGAGACACCAAGCATTGGCATCGCTGCTAAACGTGGATGTAGAGCTGATTATGGTTGCTCTTCGTCAAGCACCCACCGAGCTAGTACAAACGGCGGAAGGCTGGGTGACGCTCACTAAACATCGAGTGGGCATATCCGATGAATTGCAACGCCTCGCTGAACAGACTTTAGCATGGCTTAATCATCAACCTTTTAGCCCGCCTGAACTAGATACCCTGATGAGCATGGGGCTAACCCAAGGTACGCTGGCTTACCTAAACCATAGCCAAGCGGTAGTATTCATCAATCCCCATTTGATTGTGTCCCAAGTTGCTTACACCGCGCTAGTAGAGCGTATCCAGCAACTAGGACAAACACACCCCACTTTTAGCGTCGCAGAAGTGCGTGATGATCTGCAAACTAGCCGTAAGTATGCCCTTGCCTATCTCGAACACTTAGACAAGCTGGGAATAACTATACGAAGTGGGGAGAAACGACGCTTGAAAAATCCTAATCAGGCAGGCTAACTCGCTCAATTTGAGCACCCAAACGACGGAGTTTCTCCTCAACAAAGGCATAGCCTCTTTCAATCTGTTGGATATTCGAGATACGGCATTCCCCTTTTGCCGTGAGTGCCGCCAGCAACAACGCCATCCCCGCCCGAATATCAGGGCTTTCTAACAATACCCCTCCCTTAAGAGGGGTTGCACCTTGTACCACAACACGATGAGGATCACACAGGGTAATTCTTGCCCCCATCTGAACCAGCTTATCCGTGAAGAAGAAGCGACTCTCATACATCCAGTCATGAAACAAAACGTGCCCCTCGCTTTGAGTGGCAATCATCAAGGCGATGCTCATCAAATCAGGCGGAAAGGCAGGCCAAGGTTGCGCTTTGATGATCGGCATTTTGCCCCCAAAGTCGGATGCCATCTTCAGGTCTTGTTGAGCAGGAACAATCACATCTTGCCCATTCACCTCAAGCGACACACCCAAGCGAGCATAAGCAATCTGTACCATATCCAGATGCTGCGGGTCAGCCTGACGAATGGTGATGCTCCCCCCAGTGACGACCGCCGCCCCAATGAAACTGCCCACTTCCATGAAGTCTGCGCCAACTATCGCGCTCCCCCCCTTGAGCTTATCCACCCCAACGATGGTGAGTTGATTAGAGCCAATGCCGTCAATTTGTGCACCCAAGCCGATCAACATTCGGCATAAGTCTTGCACGTGGGGTTCACCTGCAGCATTGCGGATGATGGTTGTGCCCTTTGCCAGAACGGCTGCCAATAGCGTGTTTTCGGTTGCTGTAACGCTTGCCTCTCGTAAAAGGATATTCGCGCCTTTCAACCCATTGGGGGCTTTCATACGCAGGTATGTTCCATCATGATGGATGATTGCACCAAGTTGTTGAACGCCATCAAAGAGTGTATCCAAACGTCGTTCACCAATCACATCCCCACCCGGTAAAGGCAAGGCGACTTCCCCCATGCGCCCCAGCATCACCCCAGAAAGCACAATGCCGGCACGGGTTCGCGCCATATCCCGATGCACAACCACCCCATTAAGGGTATGGGCATGAATGCGGACGGTCTTTTCATCAAGCCATTCTACAGACGCACCGAGTTGTTGTATCACGTTGAGCAATACACGTACATCAACAATATCAGGGACATTGTGTAATGTAATGGGTTCATCAGACAGCAAACAAGCCGGCACCATCTTGGTGGCAGCATTCTTGTTCCCGCCCGGAGTCACCTCGCCCACCAGCGGAATCCCACCTTGTATGATAAATTGTTCCATCGTCTTCCTTCGATTCATCTATAGCATCAAGCATCCTGCCTGATGATTCGCACACATAGGCTGAGGCAGAACGAAGAATCTATTGTAATGGGAAGCATCTAATTGACAAGCAAAAGCCATCGAATTATACTGCTATGCACAATCGTTCATAATGATTTCCCGTTACCTACATGACCCTACAACATCACCACCCTTCACATTCAATCTCATGGCAACTAAGGTGACACGCAAAGCGATGTGATGATGGGTTTATATTTTGGATAGGACTCCCCGCTTTGTCGGGGATTTTTTATTTATAGGGCAACCTACAGGAGGCAACAATGCTGGCAGTTATTGACTACGGAGCAGGTAATTTGCGAAGTGTTCTACATAGCCTAAACTATCTACAGGCTCAAGACGTTCGCGTCATTCACACTGCCGATCAGCTTCAACGCGCAACGAAGGTTATTCTGCCGGGCGTGGGTGCTTTTGGTGCTGGAATGCAACAATTACACAAACAACAATTGGTAGAAGCGATCCAAGAAATCATTCGACGAGGCACCCCATTTTTAGGGATTTGTGTGGGCATGCAAATGCTCTTTGAGACCAGCGACGAAATGGGCATCCATGAGGGTCTGGGTATTTTGGCAGGGAAGGTAACGCGCTTTAACCTTCCGACTGGGTTCAAAGTTCCCCACATGGGATGGAATCAACTCTGCGCCACCCAACCAAACTCCCCCCTACTTCGCCACATCCCCCCACAAAGCTACGCCTACTTCGTGCATAGCTACTATTGCGCCCCACAGTATCGGGAACACATCTTGTTAGAGAGCGAGTATGGCTTTCCCTTCGCTGCTGCTGTGCAACATGAAAATATCTATGGGGTACAATTTCACCCAGAAAAAAGCCAACAAACTGGCATTCAGCTACTCGCTAATTTCTTGGAGTTGTAATCATGATTATTTATCCAGCGATTGATCTACGCGGTGGGAAAGTCGTGCGGTTACGTGAAGGGGATCCTAACCAGCAGACGATCTTTTCTGAGCAACCCCTTGAGACTGCTCAACGATGGATTGCTGACGGGGCAAAATGGATTCATGTGGTCAATTTAGATGGTGCATTCAATCAAGCAAACCATAACCTAAACGTCCTAGAAGCAATCGCTCGCCTGTCAGTATCCGTCCAATTCGGCGGAGGCTTACGCTCACTTGCTGACATCGAACACGCCTTTGAGCGTGGAGCGCAACGGGTGGTTTTGGGAACAGTTGCCCTCAAAGAGCCACACATTGTATATGAGGCGATCCGTCACTTTGGGAGTGAGGCAATCTGCGTGGGGCTAGATGCGCGAGATGGATTCATCACCACGCACGGATGGACAGAAACCGCCACAATCACCCCCACTGCATTAGGGTTGCGCATGGCGGAAATGGGAGTGCGTCACGCGCTCTTCACCGATGTTAGCCGTGATGGGGCACTTTCTGGCTCCAACGTCCAAGCCACCATTGAACTTGCTGAACAGACGCATTTACAAGTGATTGCATCAGGTGGGGTAGCCACACTTGATGAATTGATGCTTCTTGCTAAAAGTGGCGTTGTGGCTGGCGCGGTCATCGGGATGGCACTGTATACCAACCAATTCACCTTACAAGAAGCTATTCAACTAACCGAGCGAGGATACCCAAAATGAGCGTAGCAAAAAGAATTATCCCGTGTTTAGATGTGATGAATGGGCGCGTGGTGAAGGGGGTAAACTTCGTTAACCTAGTGGATGCTGGCGATCCTGTAGAGCAGGCAACCCTCTATGACCGCGAGGGGGCGGATGAACTCATCTTCCTAGACATCACCGCCAGCCATGAGAACCGCAATACCACGTTAGATATGGTGCGTGCCGTAGCCGAAAGTATCTTCATTCCTTTTTGTGTGGGAGGGGGCATTCGCACCCTAGAGGATATACGGGCGACACTTTTGGCAGGGGCAGACAAAGTGAGTATCAATAGCTCCGCTGTCAAAACCCCCCACCTGATTGATGAAGGGGCATGGGCGTTCGGCAGTCAGTGCATCGTTGTAGCAATCGACCCCAAGCGCATCAACAATGAGTGGGTTGTACACATCAACGGGGGGCGCGTGGCAACCGACCAACGCGCCATTGAATGGGCAAAAGAAGTTGAACAACGTGGCGCGGGAGAAATCCTGTTGACCAGCATGGATCGAGATGGCACAAAATCGGGCTATGACCTAGAACTCACTTGCGCCATCAGCGAGGCGGTCAATATACCCGTCATTGCCTCTGGTGGAGCAGGAAAGATGGAAGACTTCTTAGATGCGTTTCAAGTTGGAAAAGCAGACGCAGCACTAGCCGCTTCTTTATTCCACTTCAATCAATTGCGCATCAGCACGCTCAAAAATTATCTAACCGCACAAGGCATTCATGTCCGCCCTTCCAACCCTGTAGGTGACTTATCATGAATGATTTCGCCTTGTTAGAGCGCATCCGTTGGAATAGTGATGGGCTTATCCCGTGTATCATTCAAGATAGCACTTCTCAACAAGTGTTGATGATGGCATGGATGAATCGAGAATCTTTGCAGAAAACGTTACAAATTGGGCAAACGGTTTTCTGGAGCCGTAGTCGTCAAGCATTGTGGCACAAGGGTGAAACGAGTGGGCATATTCAGGTTGTCCAGTCAGTTCACGTTGATTGTGATGGAGATGTCCTGCTCTTCCAAGTGGAGGCGCATGGCGCGGCTTGCCACACCAACAACACTTCATGTTTTTTTCGTACCCTATCTGAATTTATGGAGACTGATGAACCCTATGTCTAGCATGACCCTCACTGAACTAGAGCAAATTATCCTCAATCGCAAAGACCATCCCAACACTACCAGTTATACCGCTAAGTTGTTTGCTGGTGGCATCAACAAGATTGCGCAAAAGGTGGGAGAAGAAGCTACCGAAGTGGTGATTGCTTCGTTAGCGCAAACCCGTACCGACCAAATCAATGAGTTGGCAGACTTGTTCTATCATACTTTGGTGTTGATGGCACAGCTTGATTTAACGTTAGAGGATGTGGGCGAGGAATTGAATAAAAGACACAAAGAAAAATCAAATTCCCCTCTTGACACTTTATCATAACGGGGATATATTTATACAGTCCTTTGCGACAAGGGGGCGTGGTGTAGCGGTTAACATATCGCCCTGTCACGGCGGAGACCGCGGGTTCGAATCCCGTCGCTCCCGAATAGTTTGATGAAATGCCATTCACAATGTGAGTGGCATTTTTCATTTCAGCAGACAGCCCACTTGCTATAAGTAGTTATCGGCGAATATATAAAAAGCCACCCACAAGAGATGGCTCTTCATCATTTACTGAATGTATATCCTACTTAAAGTTGCTCATCAAGTACGTCGCTTAACACCTGATAGATGGTTGCTAAGGACGCTTCAATGAATTGAAGAGGATCGGATTGCCCTTGCATATCAGCATATCGTATAACAATTCCGCGCCACCCCTGCTCATGCCAGATCATAGGTGAAGGCAACTCCGTCGCAACGAATCCCTCTGGATAGGGGTAGGCATACGCATAGAGATAGGGCATCTCATATTGTCCAGTGGTATACGGGCTAAAGCCAAAGTTGATGTGGGGTTTGCTGTCTTCCATCTGGGAATTCGTGGGATCAAACCACAATGTCGAAAGGTCAAAGTGTTCGGGCCAAACAACGATGGGGGTCATGTGACCGCCCAGCCGCGCCCGAAAGCGTGCGGTTGCTGTCAAAACCCCATCTAGCAAGGTGGCATATTCGTTTGCCGTCTGCAAGTTGAGTGACAACAGATCGGTATGGCTAACCTCTTGTAAGTGGAGAAATTCGGTGCGTGTGCTATCGGCGTGAAGTTTGTGCATCAACCCCTCAACGAGGGTATCAGATTCCACATCGGCAAAAAAAGTTGCCAATTCATCCTGCTTAAGCGCACCCAAGAGTGCCTCAAACAAGCTGATTTGGGTATGCTGGCTCAGTAAAAATCGCTCGGTAGCTTGCATGACCCCACGTTGATAGATCACCGCCCCTTCTTTGAAGTTGATATGAATCACCCCACCCAGTGGAAGTTCTTGAGAGACCAAGCCAGTTGGCTCAATGAACATCGGTAAATGCAGATAGTTTTGGCGTGGGGCAAAAAGCGCGTTATGAATGGGACCCAAAAGCATGGAGGCTTGATGCAAACTCTGGGATGTCATTGCCCAGTCTTTAAGTTCTGTGAAGAGCATGAGGATTGTCCTTTCTAAGTTTCACCATGTGCTAAACCTTCACCACCGTCTACGCGCAAAATCGCGCCCGTGGCGAAAGTGTTCTTTGCAAAAAAGATACAAGCGTCAGCAATATTGGCGGGGTTGCCAATATGCCCCAGTGGAAGGGCGGACTCAATCTCTGACAGGACAGATTCTTCAGCATCAGCCGGCACCAACACCGGCCCCGGCACCACGCAATTCACCCGTATTCCATAAGGGGCAAGGGCAAGGGCGGCAACCTGAGTGAGCATGATGACCCCCGCTTTGCTGATGCTGTGGTGTGGGCGCGATGCCCACGGATTGAGTCCGCTGTTGTCACTGATATTGATGATGACCCCACCCCCATTCGATTTCATCAAGCGAGCGATGTGTTGCGTTAAGAAGAAAGGACCCTTTAAGTTTACAGCCATCACGCTATCCCATTCAGCTTCGCTGATGTCTAGCATGGGTGTACGCTTGAAGATCGCCGCGCTGTTCACCATCACATCAACGCTACCGTAACGCTCCTCAATTTGTTCGGTCATGCTAACCACATCAGCGTAAACCCCTTGATCGCCACTGATGACGAATGCCTCGCGTCCCATCGCGCGAACTTCATCAGCGACTTTCTGTGCCTCCCCTGCGCTAGAGGCAGAAGCATGATGGATCACTAGATTTGCCCCTTGCTCGGCAAATGCCAAGGCAATGGCACGCCCCACCCGACGCGCCGACCCCGTTACAAACACACGTTTATTCTGTAAATCATTCATTGAAACCTCTTTCTCATTTGAAGCATTCGTTGTATTCAAGCGCATCCCCTACACATGCTTACAACACCGCTGACTTTAGATGATCGGCAACGCGCAAAGCATTGGCGATGATGGTCAAAGAAGGATTGACCGCCCCAATAGAGGGCATAAACGAAGCATCGGTTACATAGACATTCTCTAGCTCGTGGGGTTTACAATTGCGATCTAGGACGCTCGTTTGTGGGTCATTCCCAAAACGCATCGTGCCAGCTTGATGGGCTAGATTAAAGGGGAATTTCGTACCCAGATAATAGTCTACTGGAACAAGATGCTCATGGCAGCCTATGTGACTTAGCAGGCTTTTCAATTTATCAACTAGGCGGTTGTATGCCTCAAGGTTGTTTTCTGTATAGTGTAGCTCGATGGCACCCTCGCTGTTGATGGTGACACGGTTGTTGAAGTCAGGTAAGTCTTCGCTCTGTAGCCAGAAATCAAGCGAATGTGCCGCTAGGTCTGCGTAGCTCATATCATGAATGGGTTGTGGTGCTTCAAAAGCCATGAGTGTTTCATCCACCTTCCCCAACATCTGAATCAACCCCATAGGATATTCCCAATCAGCCGAAGCGTCATACCAATCACTAATCGCTAGGGTTTTCTGGAAGATGCTATCGTTACGTTCTTTGCTGATGGCAAGAAAGGTTGCATTGTTATGACAAAGGTAATGTCGCCCAACATAGTCATTCGCGTTGGCAAGCCCGCGTGGGTGATGGTTACTGGAACTACGCAGGAAGATGGCGGCACTATTGGCTGCCCCTGCGGCAACAATGACTACATCAGCACCATACACTTCTAACTGCCCGTGATGATGCACATGAACCTCATTGACTGTCCGCCCAGTGGCATCAGTGGCTAACTTCCACACGGTACGATTGGTTAACAAGGTGATATTCTCATGGCGCAAAGCAGGTTTAACCGCAATTACATGTGCATCAGCTTTGCTCTCGGTCAAATCAGGATACCCATCAAATGTGCTGT
Organism: Phototrophicaceae bacterium; assembly: GCA_049318945.1. GTDB lineage: Bacteria > Chloroflexota > Anaerolineae > Aggregatilineales > Phototrophicaceae > CAIRDJ01. The sequence goes on from JBMOEO010000006.1 coordinate 24,139, forward strand.
GATGAATGGGAGACTCCCCCACGCCCTCACCCAAACGAATCCCCATCGGTAGCGGAAAAGGACGATACCCTAACTTTTCAAGGTCGGCTTTCAGTTGTGCCACGCGCGGTTCATGTGATAGTGGCGGATAAGGGTAGGCATCTTGCGTGGGTGGCTCTGTTGGATCAATCCCGCGTTCCCCATGAACGTGATACAGCTGTTCGGCTTGGGTATAGTAGGGAGCAAATACATCATAGCCCACATCCCACGATGGGCTAATCCCACCAGAATGGCGCACTTCGCGGAAATCGGATTCACGCAAGCGGAACATCGCCGCGCCGAACATCTTGGTATTCCCCCCTACCCAGTAGTGAATCTCCGGTCGGAAAGGTGTTCCGTTATATGTCCATGTGTCGTGTGCTTGATAACGTTTTTGCTTGAACACCGCATCGGTAGACCAGTTCTCACGTTCACGCGGTAAATAGTCACCACGCTCTAGGATGAGGATTTTCTTACCTGTGGGAGCTAGGGCATGAGCCATTGTCCCACCGCCCGCTCCCGTACCGATAATGATGATGTCATAATGTTGCATCGTTCAAACTCTCCTACTGTCCTTGATATTTTTCCACTAACCAACGAGCAGTAAATTCTTCCCAAGATTCCCCGTGGCTGAATTGGCGATGGGCTTCATTAATCTCAAGCAGAAGACGTGCCAACGTATCCACATCAAAACGCGCTTGCAACAGATCATTCAGCCCATGTTGCAATGCCCAGCCAGCATACCAAAGATGCCAATCTTGGTCATACACGCCATGCAGTTCAGCCTCTTCATACACGCCATGCGCCGAGCCGGTTTTCAATAGTAAATCTTTCATTTGTTCAAACAGTGGATTCACTTGCTTTCCTCCATCATCTGCTCAATATCTGCATGAATCACTTGTAATGAGAGTATCGACTCACGGATTAATTCAATCATTGCAAAACTCAACAGACACATCCCCAAGAAAACAATTCCTAAAACCCATGGATCTCCCATCCATCCTAAAAAGTCAAACGCCCCTCCCACCAAACTGGCACACACTAAGATTAAAACGCTGGCGTATAGCGCAACCAATGCGTTGCGAAAATGCGTTGCCCGTGTGATGAGATGCACTCGGTGAATGGTACTGGAATCATGGTTGCCATCCAACCAATGGTGGATTTCGTCGTGTAGCGAGCTAAAGCGACTTGCCGTAGAGACGATCAAGAGGCTAATGCCCGGAAGAATCAGCAATGGCATCAACCAAATAATCTGCATATATCACCTCCCTCTCAGTGCGAACGAACGTTACTCAACTATCCGAATAGCATGCCCATCAGGATCACGCAAGCGAAACGAACGGGTGAACCCATAAACTTCTTGATTAGGTAGCTCTACAATTTCGGAGCAAAGCATCCATTCACAGGTCGCTTTCAGTCGTGCAAACTCTTGTTCAAGGTTGTCACTCCTGAGCGTTGTTTCCCAATACCACACATCGTTAGCTTCAGTATCGCTTGGGATAGCCCTACCGTTTAAGGGAGCAAGATACTGTAATAGCTCCACCCCCATACCCAGCGAAGCTCTCAGGGTGGTGATATGCAGGCGAGCGTTGGCAACCATATTGAGATGTTCTTGTTCTGTGCCGTAATTCTCGCTGATTCCTGCAATCTGAAGACCAAGTTGATTGTGGTAGAAGGCTAAACTCTGTGAGGTGGAGGCTACCGCGATGGCAGTATGATCTATTCCTAAAAACTGTTGATCGCGTTCTAGGTGATCTTCTTGCCATTGAGGGTCTCCTTTGCCAAGCGGAAACTCGATTAGTTCAAGATTGTGACCATCAGGATCACGAAAGTAAAACGCCTTGATTCCTGTGGCAGCACTCAAATAACTGGGCAAGGTTTGAGGTGCTGTTGAGACATGTTGAACTTGATGTTCTTGTATCCATTGGTAAGCACCTTCCATATCACGAACGACCAACGCCACATGTTGAAACCAACGATCATTGCTCTTGCTGTCGCGTGGGATGGCTCTTCCGTGTGGTGGGGTGACGAACTGCGTTAGGCGAATTTCCTGCATGCCTAGTCGCAAGCGTGCCACACGCAAACGCGAGCCAAATACCCCGCTGAACCGCTCATAAGGTTCACCCCAAACCTCTGCCTCACTAATGATTTCAAAGGGAAGCACGTGTGTATAAAAACGTTTCGCTTGTTCTAAATCAGAAACTGTGAAAGCAACTGAATGGGTATAGTCAATCATGTTATCTCCTATTCACCACGTGAATTTACTTGTGAGCGCGTGCCACCCAGATACAAAACCACCACTGCCATCCCTACTGCATAGACGGTGGAGGATTGAAAGATGGTTGCTAACCCAATGGATTGGCTGGCAATTCCTACAATATTGGCACTCACGCCATTTCCAAGTTGTAAGCCCGCCACCAACAACCCCGATACGGTTGCCGCCAACCATGGAAACTCTGTTGATGCCAAACTCACGCTATACGGAAAGAAATAAGAAATGGCAAGCCCAACGCCAAACAACGCCATGTAATGGGCGAATGTCCCGTTTAGGAAGGGCAATAACATAAAAACAGCACCCACCACAAAAGGGGTGATGAAGAAAAGCGGTTTAACATTCAAGCGTACCGCGGCAATCGCAAACAGCACCCGTCCAGTGGTTACGGCTGTCCAGAATAGAGACAGCCCTAGTGCTGCTTCTATGGAGGTTAGGTTAGCACTTTGCTCCAGATAGATGGGAATCCAGTTGCCAAACGTCCCTTCAATCGCCCCATACGTGAAGGTGACAAGTGCGAACAACCACACTCGCAAAGGGAGATTACGCCCGTCACGTTGCGTTGAACTGGCATCAGGCTGGGACGTGGCATGTTCCGCCTGCAATCCCAATGGAAGGGGTGATTGAAAAACAATCATCAAAGCTATGGTCAAGGCAATTGTTAGTGGCGCACCCCACCAAACACCCATCCCCAAAAAGCCACTCAACAGAACGGATGCCCCAATTTGCCCGATACCGGTCATCACGTGAATTGCTGTCACCGCTGTATCCGATGCAGTAGGAAACAAATCGAAAGCATACGCATTCAACGCGCTGATGGTAAAACCGAAGCCCGCCCCCATCGCGCCTGTTGCCATGAGCAATAGCGGAAACACCCATACTGAACCAAAGGTGAAGTTGCTGATAACCAACAACAGCATCGCCAGCGCACTGAAGATCAACCCAATTTGCAAGACACGCTTCATGCTTGTGTAACGGGCTACACTCGCGGTTAATACAGAGGAGGCAATCGCCGTCACAATTTGGGGCGTGAATAAAACCCCAAATTGTGCGCTATTCAGATGGTGGAAATTGGCATCTGTAAAAAGTGAGCCGGCTGAAGGAAACAATATCAAGGAAATACCCACCAACATTCCACTTAGATAAACTGCTACAACCGTCTTGGATCGCTCTACAGATGGCATATTATTAATCTCGCATTCGCATTATTCAGAAGACCAAGACGTTCTAAAGTCGGGATACAACGTCAATCCCCCATCCACATACAGGGTTGCCCGGTGATGTATGCCCCAAAATCGCTACACAAGAATGCTGTTGCCTCTGCCATTTCTTCTGATTCACCAGCACGCCCCATAGGAATATGACTTTCAACCATGGCGCGTTTGACAGGATCATCAATCCATGCACGGTTGATGGGCGTAACAGTTGCACCGGGTCCGATGCCATTAACGCGAATCTTGCGCCCAGCATATTCTAGTGCGAGAGTGCGTGTTAAGTTTTGCATCCCACCCTTGCTCACGCTGTAACCAACGAAACGGGGCTTAGGGATGATCTGATGAACACTGGAAACATTAATGATGACCCCCTCTTTATCCCGTTCTAGCCAATGTTGGATGCTCCGTTGAGCGCACATGAAAGACCCAATGGTGTTGGTATTGATAACGCGCGTGAATTTCTCAACATCCAATTCATGGCTGTCTTCAGCAATTTGAATGCCGGCATTGTTGATGAGAAAGTCTAACGTTCCCCATTCTTCAATGACCGTATCAAACATGCGGTCAACATCTGCCTTCTTGCTGACATCTGCCTGAACCAAAATATCTTTGCCACCGTGTTGTTGTACTTGGTGACGACACCACTCTAGGGCGTTCTCGGTTGATTGTGCTTCGCTCAAGTCGCGGTAATAGTTGATAGCAACATCTGCGCCATATTCAGCAAATTTAATGGCTATCGCTCGCCCAATCCCACTACTTCCACCTGTCACCAATACCTTCTTGCCTTTGATACCTTTCATCATTTCTCCTCTATCGATTATGTTGTTTACAGATTCAAGAACCCTGCTTACTGATTCGCAGTGCTTCTTAATAATTTGGCTACCAACCCCGTCCATCCGGTTTGATGGCTTGCCCCAATTCCGGCACCGTTATCCCCGTGGAAATACTCATGGAACAGGAGATGATCGCGCCAGCGTTCATCGTGTTGGAAGTGGGACTGCCCACCAAAAACAGGACGTTGTCCATTGACATTCAACAGGAAGATGCTGCAAAGACGGCGTGCCAAATCATCGGCAACTTGTTCTAAGTTCATCATCACGCCACTTCCTGTGGGGCACTCAATCTGGAAGTCATCGCCATAATAACGATGATACTTACGCAGGGATTCGATCAAGAGATAATTTAAGGGAAACCAAATGGGTCCTCGCCAGTTGGAGTTTCCACCGAAAAGCCCACTTTTAGATTCTGCAGGGTTATACTGAATGTGAAAATCTTGTCCATCAATATTGAGGTGATAGGGTTGTTCATGCACTTTAGAGATGGAACGGATGCCAAACGGAGATAAAAATTCGCGCTCATCTAACATGAAATGTAGAACGCGACGCAAGCGATCTTCGGTTGGCATGGCAAATAAATGGGCACTGCCGTAGCCGGGCACATCATCACTGGCAAGGTTTGAGGCGAGGTTTGGTCGATGGTGTCGCAACCAATCAATGCTCCTAGAGAAATCAGCAAAGCGATCGAGGGTTGCTTGTCCAACGGTTTCAACCGCAATGAGGGGCATCAACCCCACCAACGAGCGCACCTTTAAGGGGATAATCTCGCCATTAGGTAGTTTCAAAACATCATAGAAGAACCCGTCGGTTTCATCCCACAACCCCACTCCATCGCGTGCATCCCCACTAATGGCTTGTGCAATCCACAGGAAATGCTCATAGAATTTAATCGCCATGTCCTCATAGGTAGGGTCATCGTGTGCCAGTTCAAGGGCAATGTTCATCATGACTAGCGAATAGAATCCCATCCACGCTGTACCGTCGCTTTGATTGATGTGTCCCCCAGTGGGCAAACTTGAGCTACGGTCAAACAAGCTAATGTTATCCAGTCCTAAGAATCCACCTTGAAAAACGTTGTTGCCATCAGCATCTTTACGGTTCACCCACCATGTGAAGTTGAGCAACATTTTATTGAAGATGCGCTTGAGGAAGATTCGATCTCGCTTGCCGTCCATCTCATAAACATGCCAAGCAGCCCAAGCATGGACTGGAGGATTCACATCTCCCAAAGCCCACTCATAAGCCGGCAATTGCCCGCTGGGGTGCATGTACCATTCGCGCGTGAGTAAAAGCAATTGTTGTTTAGCGAAGGTGGTATCCACCATCGCCAAGGGCACACAGTGAAATGCCAAGTCCCAGCCGGCATACCACGGATATTCCCACTTGTCGGGCATGCTGATGATGTCAAAGTTATTGAGGTGTTTCCATTGGTGGTTACGCCCATACTTACGTGAGTCGGGTGGAACGCCAATCGGGTCGCCGTTCAACCATTGCTCAAGATCATAGTAGAATAGTTGCTTGCTCCACAACATCCCTGCCAATGCCTGTCTTTGAACATGCTTTGCATCCGCGCTCAACTCATCATCAGCGATTGCCTCATAGAAGGAATCTGCCTCTGCAATGCGCACTTTGAAAATTTCATCGACTTCTGCCAATGGGTCTTCAAGTTCTTTTTTCGCCAAGCGTAGATGAATCACTTGTGTTGAATGGGGTGCAATCAACATTCGATGAACCATCGCGGATTTTGTTCCGTACTGTTGGGGATTCACGGCGGTTTCATCATGTTCGATGAGGTAGCGGTGGAAGGCATCTTTAACATACGGGGTATGATTTTGAACACCGTGTAAACGTTCAGAATTGGTTTCGTTCTCTGTAAAAATAACTTCGGACGTGGATTGCCCATACAAATAATACGTCCCTAATGCGGGGTGTTCAGCAACGATCCCCTTCCCATCAAGCCACATGCTTGGTTTTTTAGGAACATCCTTCATGGGTCCATCAGGATACCCCCAAGACCACGTGTTGCGAAACCAGATGGTAGGCAACAAGGCAAGTTCTGCGGCTTCTGCGCTGTGATTGGTAATGCTAATGCGAATCACTATATCTTGGGTGTTGGCTTTAGCATATTCTACCAACACATCAAAATATCGGTTGTCGTCAAAAACACCCGTATCTAATAACTCATATTCAAATTCTTCAAAACCACGTCGCCGACTTTCCTCCAGCAATTCACTGTACGGAAATTGACGTTGGGGATACTTATAAAGCATCTTCATATAACTATGGGTAGGGGTACTATCCAGATAGAAGTAATACTCTTTGACATCCTCCCCATGATTCCCTTCAGGTCCGGTTAACCCAAAGAAACGCTCTTTCAAGATGGGATCAACCCCATTCCAAAGCACAGGAGCAAAGCATAAATATTGTCTATCGTCGCTGATGCCCCCTAAGCCATCTTCTCCCCAACGATATGCGCGGCTACGCGCATGGTCATGTGGGAAGTAATCCCAAGCACTTCCATCCGCACTGTAATCTTCGCGTACTGTTCCCCAAGCACGATCGCTTAGGTAAGGACCCCACCGAAGCCAATCCTTTTGACCGCTACGGTGTTGATTCAAACGGTCATATTCCGCAATACTGTTCACACTCATGATGAAACTCCCTCAAAATTATTCGAGTTCTGCTACCGTAAAATTCACACGGAAGGGTACACAATAGATCACGACGGCTTTGTAATCCTCAAGGTTAACCTCGCTTGGAATATCATAGTTTTGGTTGCCGATATTCCCCTTGAGTTTACCCAAATCCACATAGCCTTCTTGGACAGGATCGGCAATTCCTGTAGGCACATTAGCGATCAGCAACACATGTAGATCGGGTCCGTTTGAAGTGGCAAAGTTTTCTAAACGCAACACTCGCGCTCCATCCGCTAACTGATAGATGGTTGCATTCCCTTCACCGCGATGAATTGCGTCAAAGCCACCGAATGTTCCCATGTACAAAACCGATGGTTCGTCAGTAGGCATGTCTTCAGCCATAGGGGTATCCGTCGCTAAAACAGATAAGGCGGTTTCATTCGCCATTTCCACATTATCTTGCGCCATAGCAACCAAGACATCCTGCTTCTCTTGTGGCATCTGACGAAGTTGGTCGCGTTGGGTGGCGGATAAATTCGGGAAGGATTCATCAATAACGTCATTGATGAACAATGGACTCCAAAGGGGATACGCGCCAATCAGCACCACCAACCCAGCTACAATGGCAGTCAATATCAATCGCTGTGTACGTTTCATCTTGAATCAACCTTCATCTAAGCTATTGGTAAACTATTGGAATGCTATTTTGAGGTTGATTGTAATGAGAAGGATTTGAGTCCGTATCGTCTAATCGGACTATTTTTCAGCGATGACCTAAACAATTTGATTAAGAATTTGAAAACCTATCGTAAAATGAACGGTATCCAATCTGATTAGCCATCTCGGAAATGACTCTGCATCATGCAAGATGATTCTCCACACTCCATCATCATTGACTTGAACGCTGATTATGAAATTAGCGATCAAGTGTTACATCACATCGCGTTGGGAACTGCCGCCAAAAGTGGGCAAAGTTTCTTTTACGCATTGGTGGAACACACGGCAAAAGCACTTCAAGCAGATATGGTGTTCATCACTGAATGTATCCATCCCCATTTATCGGAAGTTAGAACCTTGGCGCACTGGTACAAGGGCGCATTGGCAGAAAACTTTGATTATGAAACTGCTCAATATCCATGCACCCATGTGATACAAGGGAATATATACATTCAAACAACCCACCTGTTGGAAGATTATCCTGATGAAGTAGACAACATGCAAAGCTACATTGGGATTCCATTGATGAGTACGAAGGGTATTGTGCTGGGTCATTTGGTGGTGATGAATGAATACACAATAGATGAGAAGCCCAAAGGGCTATCTGCTTTACGAATCTTTGCGGCACGGGCAGCGGTGGAACTAGAGCGACTTCAGTCAGAGACCAACCTGATTCAATCAGAAGAACGTTATCGGTTGTTGTTTGATACCAACCCATTACCCATCTTTGTCTTTGATGTGACAAGCTATGAGATTTTAGCGGCTAACCGCGCCGCTTTGCGGGTGTATGGTTACAGTTTGGGTGCTTTTAGGGGCATGCGTTTTCCATCGCTCATCACCAAACCCTACCAGAATATGTTTGCGGAATGGCTTAAACAGCCCCTACAGCCTGACCAACCATGGGACTGCATCTTAGAACATCACACCAAACTAGGACAAACTTTAACTGTGCAACTGTCCCGTCGCTTCATACGCTTTGAAGGTCGAGAGGCTTGTTTGAGCATGGTGAACGACATCACCGAACGTCGGCGCATCGAGAGCGAACGCGATCAAGCGTATCAGTCGCTAGAACAGCGCGTCATTGAACGCACCCACGAGATTGAACGACGACAGCAGATTGCCGAAAGTTTGCGTGATGTTCTCAAAACTATTAACTCACATTGCACCATCAACGATGTTTTAGCCTACATCACCCAACAGGCATCTACTTTGTTGAGCGCGGATGCTGTTGTCACCTGCCAATACATGGAGGATGATGGTCGGTGTTTTTTGCAAGCACAACATGGGTTGGCTATTTTCCAGTTAGCAAGCGGGGATGAACCCCCTGGCTGGGAGCTGATCCGTGGCAGAATGGGAGAACATGCCCCTATCGCCATCAACAGTGGTAAAGTAACCGCTAAATCTGGAAACTATCCCCCTTATCAACAACAATTTCAAACGCTATTGGCAGTTCCGCTACGCATTCGAGAGATGGCTTATGGGTATTTGATTTTGTATTTCTTAGACCCGCTCGTTTTCAGTGAAGAAGAAATTCACCTTGCTGTCACCTTTGCCGATCAAATGGCATTGGCACTGGAAAACTCCCACTTACGTCAGGAAGCGGAACAGTTGGCAACTTATGAAGAGCGCAACCGCTTGGCGCGTGACCTCCATGATGCGGTTGCACAAACGCTTTGGTCTGCCAGTTTATTGGCGGATGTGATTCCAGCACTGTGGAAGCGTGACCAAGATCGCGCCCTCCAACGATTGGAACAATTGCGCCAATTAAACCGTGTGGCACACCAAGAGATGCGTGCGTTGCTGTTGGGGTTACGCCCCAAAGCACTCACCGAGAGTGGCATTGATGATTTGATCCGCCAGTTGATTAGCACCACCACCGCTAATGAACAACTTAAAATTGATTTTACTGTATCCGGGGAGTTAGTGATTATCCCTGCTGAAGTGCAGATTGCTTATTATCGTGTCGCACAAGAGGCACTCAACAACGTCATTCGACACGCCCAAGCCAGCCATGTCATGATTCATCTGAACTATGGGGATGGCAAGGCATTCACCCTAATGATGCAAGTACAAGACAATGGGTGTGGATTTGACGCTTCCGCCATTACCTCCGATCACTTTGGAACAAAGATCATGCGTGAGCGTGCCGATTCCATCGGCGCACAAATCTCCGTGAGCAGTGAAGTTGGGTATGGCACATCAATCGAGATGAGATGGTTAGATGGGAATAACTAACGAATGACCACTAGAACGCTACGGGTTATGGTTGTTGATGACCACTCGATGGTACACATTGGGCTTGCTGGTATGATGGAGGCTTTTGATGGAATTGAACTGGCGGGGCAAGCAAGTAATGCTGAAGAAGCAATCCGTAAGATCAAGGATATAGAGCCGGATGTCATCCTGATGGATTTAATGCTAGGAGGGATGAATGGGATTGAAGCAACCAAGCAGATTAAGGGGATTCGCCCCAACATACAAATTCTGATTTTGACGAGCTACGAGAACTCGGCAGACATCCATAAAGCTATGGCAGTGGGAGCAATAGGCTATTTATTAAAGAATGTGACGGCAACAGAACTAGAACACGCCATCCGTTCCGCATCAAAAGGGCAACTCACCCTTGCGCCAGAAGCTACTAAAGCACTGGTAGAATCCTCACAAAACTCAAAGACGTTTCTAAAAGATTTAACTGAACGCGAATTAGAAGTGCTGGGCTTTTTAGCGCGAGGGTATAGTAACACGCAAATTGCGGAGGTGTTGGTGGTTAGCCCATTCACCATCAAGGCGCACGTCAGCAACATCTTATCCAAGATGAATGTGAGTACCCGTGCCGAAGCGGCGGCGGTCGCTGTACAACACAACCTCGTCAGGTTTAACACTGGCGAAAGTTGACAGCAACCACCGTGCAATCAATATTTCATAGACTTGCTATAGAGATTTGGGCAACCTTGCCACTCACAACCAATTGGCGCACTGCTTCAAGATAGCGATATAACACCGTGTCGCGCTCGATGAAGGGGACGTGTTGGCGGATTAACTCGTACACGGGCTGTGTGCCACGCCCCAATCTAGCCCCTTGAGTTTGCTTTAAGCGAAAGTCAATCCCTTGTGCCGCACCCATCAACTCTATTGCCAAGATTCGCTCAACATTGATGTTGATATTGCGTGCCTTCAAACAAGCCGTTAACCCCATGCTGACGTGATCCTCAACATTGGCAGAGGTTGGGATGGTATCCACACTGGCGGGGTGGGCAAGGACTTTGCTTTCAGTGGCAAGCGCGGCAGCGGTATATTGTAAAATCATGAACCCACTATTTAGCCCCCCGTTTTCCGTCAAGAATGCGGGTAGAACATGGGTGTTGCTTGCCTCGTCGATCAGGCGCATAATGCGTCGTTCGCTGATATTGCCTAATTCACTGATCGCAATTGCCAGATAGTCCATAGCGATTGCCAAAATCTCCCCGTGAAAATTCCCCCCAGAGATCACTTCGATAGCGTCGGTTTCAGGGTCAACAAACAACAGGGGATTATCAGTGACGGCATTGAGTTCGATTTCAAAGACCCAACGCGCATAAGCAATGGCATCGCGTACCGCTCCGTGCACTTGAGGGATGCAACGCAAGGTATACGCATCTTGTACGTTCTCAGAAGTATGGGGGCGAGTTAGCCCACTCCCTTGCAAAAGCGAGCGCAAATGGGCAGCACATTCTATCTGACGAGGGAACGGGCGCAACTGGTGGATACGCGCATCAAAAGCGCGATCTGTCCCGTTCAACGCCTCAAGGCTCATGCACCCCGCCACGTCGGCAGTGAGGCTCAGTCGCTCCGCGCGATCAGTTTCTAGCACACCCAACGCACACATCACCGATGTTCCGTTGGTGAGTGCTAATCCCTCTTTAGCCGCAAGCACAAGCGGTTCTAATCCAGCGCGACGGAGCGCGGTTGCCCCATCCCACTGCACACCCTCAAAAATCGCTTCCCCCTCGCCAATCATGGGTAGTGCCATGTGTGCTAAGGGTGCCAAGTCACCACTTGCGCCCAGCGATCCCTTTTGTGGGATGACGGGGTGAACCCCTCGGTTGAGCATCGCTAACAAGAGTTCAAGCGTTTCGAGGCGGATACCACTATAACCGCGTGCTAACGTATTGGCGCGGATGAGCATAATCGCACGGGTGGTAGGAATATCAAATATATCCCCCACACCAACGGCATGACTCACGATGATGTTATATTGCAACTGGGCAACATCTTCCGCTTGAATGACCTTGTTCTTGAACGCGCCAAAGCCGGTTGTAATCCCATACGCCACCACCCCATCCGCCAATAAGCGTTGCACGGCATCGGCTGCTCGCCGAACATTGACGCGGGCAATCTCGCTCAATTCCACTACAGGCGTACCATAGGCAACGTTAAGGACTTGTTCAAAGGTGAGATGTTCGCCATCTAAAACGATGCGTTCCATTGTGGTTTCCCTTTCAGATAAACTTGTTCAACCTGTGAATGACCCATTTCCACCATGAGGCTACGATAATCATCAGCATTCAACACCACCATATCAGCTTGCTTGCCAACTTCTAAAGACCCCACCCGATCTAATAATCCCAGCGCATAAGCCGCGTTCACCGTACACGCATTGAGTGCCTCCGACGGGAGCAAGCGTTGAACACGGCAAGCCAACGCCATCACAAACGGCAAACTCAACACAGGGGAAGAGCCAGGGTTATAGTCTGTCGCCAGTGCCAAGATGCCATCCGCATCCACGAGATGGCGTGCATTGGCGAAGTGTAGATTGCCCAAGTGTAGGTTCACCGTTGGGAGCATCACGCCGACTGTTTCAGAACGCGCCAATATGCCTAAGTCAGACGGCGGAGTCACTTCGAGATGGTCAACAGAGGTCGCCCCCATTTCTACCGCAATCGGCACCGCCCCCCCATGATGGAATTGATCGAGATGCGCTTTGCGTGGCAAGCCGAGTTGATGTGCCCGTTCAAAGTAGGCAACCATGTGTTCAAGGGTGAACGTCCCTTCTTCGACGAAAATATCCACAAACATGGGAATCGCCTGTTGGGGAAAGTCGGATGCTTGATAGAGCGCGTGAACGCTTGGTAAAGAATCTGCCAGAACATAGGCAAGATAATCCGAAGCACTGGCAAATTCTTCGGGTTTGGCATGTGCGCCCAGAAAAGTGGGGATCAAGGTCATGGTACGATCCAGCGCAAAGACCGTCTGCAGTTGCTTGGATTCCGCTTCAGTGGACAACCCATAACCGCTTTTAAGTTCTGCGGTGGTTGTGCCCCAGCGTAACATGGTGGATAAACGCTTTTGCGCCTGTTGCCTGAGTTCATCTGCGGAAGCCGAACGAGTTGCCCGCACCGTATTGAGGATTCCGCCCCCAGCTTTCAAAATATCCAGATACGATTTACCCTGCAGGCGTAGCTCAAATTCATCATAGCGATGACCAGCATGAGGAACGTGGGTGTGACAGTCAACCAAACCCGGCAGAACCACTCGCCCGCTCAAATCGACAACCTGCTCGGCGTGGTACGCTCCCAATAGATCGCCCGTCTTTCCGACAGCGACAATACGCCCGTCATGAACGACCAACGCGCCATCTGTGATTAGCCCTAGTTCGCGCATTTGTGCGCCACGCTTGGGCTGATTATGAGAGGCGCACGTCACCAATTGGGCGACATGTGCCAAGATCAAGTCCACCGTTTGCATACTCGCCCCCTAGCGCATCATTGGAATTTTGATGCCGTTTGCTTTCGCAAAGGAGATCGCCTCTGGATAGCCGGCATCCACATGGCGCACAACGCCCATGCCGGGGTCGGTGGTCAACACGCGCTCAATGCGTCGCGCGGCTTCAGGCGTGCCATCCGCTACAATCACTTGTCCGGCATGAATGCTGTAGCCAATTCCTACCCCACCCCCATGATGCAAGCTGACCCATGTTGCCCCACCCACAGCATTGATGAGCGCGTTCAAGAGGGGCCAATCGGCAATCGCATCAGAGCCGTCACGCATGGCTTCGGTCTCACGGTTGGGGCTTGCCACCGAGCCTGAATCCAGATGATCGCGCCCAATCACAATTGGCGCACTCAGTTCACCACTTGCCACCATCTGATTCAACTTCAACCCTGCCTGCATGCGCTCGCCATAACCTAGCCAACAAATGCGAGCAGGCAACCCTTGAAACTCAATTTTTTCGCGTGCTAGTTCTAACCATCGCTGAAGGTGGTCATCGTGTGGGAACAATGATTTCATGGCTTCATCGGTCTTGTAAATATCATCAGGATCACCTGAAAGCGCAACCCAGCGGAAAGGACCCTTGCCCTCACAGAAGAGGGGGCGAATGTACAAGGGTACAAAACCCGAATAGTTGAAGGCATCTTTTACGCCATGGTCATAAGCGCGTTGACGCAGATTATTCCCATAATCAAATACGATTGCCCCTTGCTTTTGCCAAGCCAGTAGCGTTTCGACATGCCTAGCCATAGAATCTAATGCCCGTTGACGATAGGCTTCTGGGTCAGCTTCACGCAGGGCATTCGCTTCGGCAACGCTCAAACCAAAGGGGATGTAGCCAAACATCACATCATGGGCACTGGTTTGGTCGGTGACAATATCAGGGATAACCCCACGCGCCAAGAGTTCAGGCAGGACTGCGCTGGCGTTCGCCACCAAACAAACCGATAAAGGTTGCCCTTGCTCAAGAGCCTCTTCCACCCAAGTCATTGCCTCTTCTAATTCATGCGTCACACGATCGACCTGTCGCAAGGTCAAACGCCGTTCTGCTCGCCACGCATCTACTTCGACAAACAACCCCACCCCTTCATTCATGGTGACGGCAAGGGGTTGTGCGCCCCCCATTTCACCTAAGCCAGCGGACAGGACAAACTTCCCTTTCAAGCTGTCCCAGCCATGTTGTTTGGCAAGCGCACCGAAGGTCTCGTATGTGCCTTGAAGAATCCCCTGCGTGCCGATGTAAATCCAACTGCCCGCGGTCATTTGTCCATACATCAACAAGCCTTCTTTTTCCCAACGGTCAAAGTTGGCTTGGGTTGCCCAAGCAGGCACAATATTGCTATTTGCCAGCAGAACACGGGGTGCGTCCGTATGCGTTTTGAAAACCGCCACCGGCTTACCCGATTGCACCAATAGCGTTTCATCGGCTTCTAGTTCAACCAACGTGCGTAAGATTGCATCGAACGCCTCCCAATTGCGGGCGGCTTTGCCACGCCCTCCATACACAATCAAGTTCTGTGGATCAAAGGCAACCTGCGGATCAAGGTTATTCATCAGCATGCGGTAAGCCGCTTCTATCTGCCAGTTCTTACAGGTTAGTTGTGAACCTGTTGGGGATTTAATCGTGCGAGACATCATCCATTCCTCATCTATACTGAATAAACAAATTGATATACAGCCAACGCAGCAAGGCGCGAAGTGCGATCATCCAGATCAAAAGCAGGATTCACTTCCGTGATTTCATATAAGCGTGAACGTGGGTCTTGCCCTGCTAAACGCGCAATCTCCACACATTCAAACGCGCTCAAGCCTAAGGAGTTGGGGGCACTCACGCCCGGCGCATCCGCAACATGCACCACATCCATATCAAATCCCCAGAAGATTGCTGGCGCGGGGTTAGCAAGGATTCCCTCAAAAACTGTTTGAATCCCCTGTTGGCGTAATGTGTCATACTCCACCACCTGCACACCTAGTCCATCCAGATAACGGCGATAAACGGCAGAGTTCACCATAGGAAGAGACCCCACCTCATAGAAGTTGTTCGGCTGAATCCATCCCTCTTCTAGCAATTGGCGATAGGGCGTGCCACTATTGCGGACGGCATCCACACGCACATCAAAATGCGCGTCGATATTGATTGCCAAAACTTCATGCCCTGCTTTGGCTAAGCCCATGCAATCCGCATACGAAAGATCATTGCCCCCACCGAGAGAAACCACGCGCTTTCCATCTTGAATGAACTGTTGGATGAGTTGACTATGCACAGCATGCGTCTCTTCAAGGGTTGGTTGAATGAGCGTGTCACCTACATCCAGCAGGATGGTTTCGCTGGAGGGAGCAACCAGACGGTAAAATGCAGTGCGAATGGCACGGGGGGCTTGAGCCGTCCCTAAACGCCCTTTGTTACGTCGCACTCCTTCTTCTTGAGGGCATCCGATTAGAATGGTGGTGGCAAGAGCATAGTCTTCCCAAGAGCGTTTGACAACTTCCCCCATACGGACATCATTGGGGTCTTGTCGTTGGTAAAACAAAAGAGGGTCAGTGGGGTTTAACAAGTCAGCAAAATTCATTGTAGTATCCTCAAATAGAAGTCTTAAATTGGGCAACGAATTGAAAATCATCAGCACGATAAAGCGCGTAATACGATACTGCGGGAAAGATACGCCCCTGCTTTTGTGTGTAAGAGAGCCGTTCAACTTGAAAAGCGTTGATGGATTGTGACACTTCAAACACCGCCCATTTATCCGCTGGGAGGGTCATCACTTCAATGGTGTGGGCAAGGCGCACCAATGGAATGTGATAGCGTTCAACCAAGAGGGTATGAATGGAGGATTGCTCCAGCTCTTGAGCGGTCAAGGTGGGGCACAGGGAAACATCAAAGTAGCGTTCTTCATAGACTTGGGGCACATCATCCGCTAATTGAAGTTGTATCAAATGCCACACGGGATGATGCAACGGCAAATCCAACCGCTTGGCGATTACCTGTGTGGCAAGAATCTGCTCAAGAATCAGGGTGCGCGTTTTGGGAACACGCTGTTGTAGGTGTTGATATTGACCAAACTCCACTACCGAGAAGCCGTTCAGAAAAGGTTTAGGCGCGTTAACGAACGTTCCTCGCCCCTGTTCTTTGCGGATGATCCCTTGATGCTGTAGCTCGCTCATCCCTTTGCGAACTGTCCCACGGCTCATCTGGAACATCCGCACCAGTTCATCCTCATTAGGAAGTTGTTGATTGATTCCCCATACCCCCTGCTGAATTTTTTCTTGAATTAACTGCATAAGTTGTGCGTATTTAGGAATAGTTGGAGGCATTGTCCCCCCTCAAGAAAGCATAATCATCTATACGACTATATGATTATATAGCGCAGGAAAATGCTGTCAAGTAATTGTGTTTAGCTTGCCTTACGGGTATGCTAAATAAAAATGAGGCGAATAAACCATGTCGAAAAAACAGTCATCCCCCAGTCCAAGCGTGACAAATTCTCAAGCCGATCAAGGACGCTGGATCGTTCCGATAGGGATAGCTATCTTAGTATTGTTGGGTGGAGGAATTATCATGTGGGCGGTGGGACAAGGCACCGCGCCAGCTGTTGACATCGAAACGATCTTGCAGGGGCAATGGCATCGCATTGATGGCGATTACTATATTGTCATCCACAATATTGAGGTGGATGGGAATCTACAAGCGGAATATTACAACCCAAATCCGATCAACATTGGGGAAGCACGACATACCCCAGACACGGATGTTTTCATCAAACTCGATGATACCAATTATCCCGGCTCCACCTATGCCTTGAATTACAATCAAGAAATGCAAATGCTTGAAGGGGTCTACTTCAATGCGTCAACCAATCAGAATTATCAAGTGTTGTTTGAAAAGATTGAATGAGCGGTATGAATGACCAAGCATCTATTCACACGTAAGGGATATACAATTTTAGCGGTTAGTTTCTTAGGAATTGCGTTGGTGGCAGGCGCACTAGCGTTTTGGTTGCAACAGCCCCTCCTTCTCAATAGTGACAATCACCCTGAGCAATACCCACATTTAACCAGCTATGTGGACGATAGTCAGTGCATGAGTTGCCATACCGAGCAAACTACCGCATGGATGGGGTCTCATCATCAACAAGCGATGCAAGTTGCCACTGCCGAGACGGTGCTAGGTGACTTTGATGATGCCACGTTTGTGGATGAAGCGGGAATTAGCACACGCTTTTTTACAGAGGGGGAACGCTATTTCATCCACACGATGGATGCAGATGGGGTCTACAAAGACTTTGAGGTGAAATACACCTTTGGCTTAACCCCACTCCAACAATATCTGGTTGAGCTACCGCGCGGACGTTTCCAAGCCTATACGGTGGCATGGGATACCTACCAAGAGCGTTGGTTCAGTTTGTTTCCTGAAGAGGCTATTGAACCCAACAACCGTTTATTCTGGACGAACCTCCCCTTCACATGGAATTCAACCTGTGCCGAATGTCATTCTACCAACCTACAACTTAACTATGATCTTGCCAGCGACACCTATCATACCTCGTGGTCAGCAATTAGCGTTGGGTGTCAGGCATGTCATGGGGCAGGCGCAGAACATGTAGCTTGGGCACAAGGTGATAGCACAAATGATGGACACGGATTAGTGATTGACTATGCGCAGTTAGACGCTAAACAAGTGGCAGAGACGTGTGCGCCATGTCATAGTCGGCGTTTTCCTGTGCGTGAAGATGATGTGAACGGATTACCCTATCTGGATAATTTCCTGCCGGAGTTAGTGCGTGATGGGCTTTATCATGCCGACGGACAGCAACAAGATGAGGTCTACATCTATGGTTCGTTTGTACAATCAAAGATGTACCATGCCGGGGTGAGTTGTATAGATTGTCATAACCCACACACCGCTACGACTTGGGCGGAGGGTAATGGGGTATGCTTACAATGTCACCAACCCAATCCACCCCTTGAACGCTTTCCAACCTTGCAGGCGAAGGTGTACGACTCGCCCACTCATCACTTTCACGATGCAGGCGCAGAAGGCGCACAATGCGTTAATTGCCACGCCCCAACCACGGATTATATGGTGGTTGATCCGCGACACGATCATAGTTTCCGCATTCCACGCCCCGACCTAACCACCGAATTGGACACCCCTAATGCTTGCAACCTGTGTCATACCGATCAATCTTCAACATGGGCAACCGAACGGATGATCGAGTGGTACGGTACGGAATGGCAAGACCGCCCTAGTTTTGCCCAAACACTCTACGATGCTCGTGTAAATACAAATGGGAATAGCAATGCACTGGTGACATTGGCAAACGACCCCGAACAGGTAGAGATCATTCGGGCAACTGCTATTGATCTTTTGAGTGAAAGCAACCTTGACCCGCAATATCTCATCAAAGCCTTCGGCGACCCGTCACCGCTCATCCGTGCCACAGCCGTGCGTAGCATTGGGGGGCAACCGTCTGAAGTCCTAACTCCACACCTCATCAAGCTACTGGATGATCCCATTCAAGCCGTGCGCATTGAAGCCGCCAAGTTGCTTTCGAGCATTCCCGGCGATCAACTCAAGTTGAGCAACAGACAACGGTCAACATTGGAGAATGCGCTACAACAATACATTCAAGCGCAACTTGCCCTCCCCGACCATCCACAAGGGCATGTTAACTTAGGGCAACTTTATCAAGCGCAGGGTAAATTCACCGACGCAGAACAATCCTATCTGACTGCCATCGCGCGTGACCCATATTTCCCAGCATCCTATACCCAGCTGGCAATGCTCCAATATCGCCTAAACCGAACCGAAGAAGCTGAAACAACCTTAACAGACGGGCTTGCTAAGGTTGAGGAAAAGGGAACGCTCTACTATACATTAGGGTTATTTCTTGTGGAAACCAACCGCCCTAACGAGGCACTAACGGCGTTTGAAGCGGGATTGCGCCATGACACACGCAACCAACGTTTATATTACAACTACGGACTCTTGCTCAATCAACTGGGCAAAACCGAAGAGGCAGAGCGCGTTTTGCTGGATGGCTTAGCATTAAACCGCGCCCATGCCGACCTGCTCTATGCGGTTGTCACCTTCTATGCTGAACATGAAAACTGGGAACAAGCGCACACCTACGCTTTAGAGTTGGTATGGCTGTTCCCAGAGGTAGTGGATTACGCACAGTTGCTGAGCGCGATTGAACAACGGCTCGGCAATTAATGATCTTGCAGGATGGTGTGTGCCACCACCCAACCGCTTTCCATTGCGCCATGCACGGTTTGCGGGTTGCTCATGGTGGCATACGCCTCACCGGCAAAGTAGAGCGTATGCTCGACTGGTTGGCACATTTCTGTTCGGGCAGACGTGCCCCCCACTGGAATATAAGCGTATCCCCCACGTGCGAAAGGGTCATGTGCCCATGAGACGCGCATTTGATGCTGTAGGTGACTTTGAAGTGTGGTCATGCCCACACCTAACAAACCCGCCGCTTCTTCCAAACCCAACAAGAGCGCGTCCGCTTCTGATAAATCGTCCAGCTGACGCGCTAAGTCTGCGGTCAAGAATGCGGTCAAAGCGGCGAGGGGTGCTTCTAGTTGATAGGTTGGTGTCCACCAGCGGGCAACTTTCCCTATGCGTGCCATGTACGCTAGGTCAGCGTCCCACATCGGTTGGTCAAATAGGTAGATGAGTTTGGTTGCTCCCTCCATGCGATAGGTGGCGATGGCTTGTTGTTTAGCTGGAGGGAGATTAGGGATGAACTGTAAATCCCCGTGCTGTAACACCCCTATTGGGACAGTGATAACACACCGTCGCGCGTTGAAGATGCCCCCATCACGGGTGTGAACGGTTACAGAACCTTGCGCCCATTCAAGTTGTTGTACCACCTGTTGATAATGAATGGGCAAGGATTCGCTATAGCGCGTGAACAATTCCGAATAGCCTTGCCGAACGCGGAAGTCACTTTGACCGGCGCGATCACGCTGTGCCTCATGGATGAGGTCTAAGCAACTTAATGATTCTATGGGGGCGCAACACGTTTGTGCAAACAGAATATCGGCGATGTTCACTTCGTCAGAGGTGAAGCCCAGCCCTAAAAAGTAGCTTGCTAAGGATTGGTCAGTTTGCGGGGTGGAACGCAATAAATCTGTATAGGCAATATATAACGCCAATAGGCGAGATCGCACTGGTTCGGTAAGTTGATCCACAGCGATAGCAACTTGAGCAGGTTCTCCCCATCGTAACGTTTCTTTGCGCGGTACTTGAATGGTGGAAAAGCCAAAGGATTGGACAAGATCATGCGTGGGGGCATATTGCCCATGAATGAACTCTCCCCCTAGCTCAAGAGGGTATCCCTGTAGCAATTCATAATTGGTGTGGGTGCGCCCTCCCAATCGGTCACGCGCTTCTAGGATGAGCAGGTTATAGCCGTAGTTGTGGAGGGTACGTGCCACCGCCAACCCTGCCGCCCCCGCCCCAATAATGATGACATCATACGCTTGATTGAACATAGCCAATCGCTCCTTCTTTTTTAGGGTTTGTCTTCATGATAAACTCGAACTCATCTTAGCTTTGTGCAAAGTAACACTCAATCACATGATACGAAAATGGCTTATACAATTTACAGTATGGGGAAGCATTCTCATCCTGTTGATGATTGCTTTACGAGAAGTTGAACTCGCTCAAATCATCCCGCTGCTCCAACAACTAACCTATCCACAAGTGAGCGCGTTGCTCCTGATGAATGGACTGGTGATTGTTTGTTTTGCGTGGCGGTGGCAAGTTATTTTACAAGCCTTGCATCCAGTCGGTTTTTTCTGGAGATTATGCCTACATCGTTTAGGGGGATTTGGCGTGAGTTACTTTACGCCGGGACCGCAAGTGGGAGGCGAACCCATCCAGCTTGCCCTGTTACAGCGTGAGGGGGTGTCCTCTTCTGTCGGGATTGCCTCAATCGGGCTGGATAAACTCATTGAAGTTTCAACTAATTTGATGGTGGTTTTGTTGGGGTTGGTCATTCTCCTGAACACCCAACTTCCTGCTGATCGGGTTTACCTTGCCATTGTACTGGGAGGGCTTGGCTTAGGACTCCCCATCTCTTTGTTGTATGCGCTATGGCGCGGTTTTGCCCCGATAAGCACCCTCTTAGATAAGTTGCCTCGTGTAGGTAACTTGAGGCGTTTGACCGTCTTGATTCAGGTTATCCAACAAAGCGAGGAAAGCATGATGACATTCCTGCAAACACAGCCCCGCGCTACCCTGAACGCATTCGGTATCTCATTCATCAGTTGGATAGGGTTGATGGCTTCGTACTGGTTCATGGCATCCTTCATCGGGATTCACCTAACGTTTGTCGAACTTATCAGCCTATTGATGGCGCAACAAGTTGCTTTCCTACTCCCCTTGCCGGGTGGATTGGGGGCGTTGGAGTCAAGCCAAACGTTGATGTTTGGCTTGCTCGGTTATGATCCATCCATCGGTATCACCCTCAGTTTGCTCATGCGCGTGCGTGATGTCACCTTTGGATTGCTGGGGTTGGGTTGGGTTGCCCTCGCGTGGAAAGCAGACCGTTAAGTTATGGAGCGCGTGGTTTGATAGAGAAGTTGTTTCCAGCGGTCGTTATCAATCTCCCAGCAGATGGTGATGTGGGGTTCACCCTGCTGGACAATGGGTTGCCACATGGCAACATTCGCGCTGTCGTAGGGGGTGACGTTGCACTGATCGACTATGGTCATGCCGCGCGTGAACGTTCCGTCGCATTCGATCTCAACATAGTGTTTGCTTTTGCGCGTGCAAATAGTGGGATCAATGGCAACTGCCATCGCCACTGGATCGGGTAGCCCCAATCCTGGGTCTCCCAGCCATGTGCGACTAGCCTCTAAAGCGGAGGCGTTACAATCCACAGTGAAATGAGCAAGGGGAGTGTTGATCTCCTCTTTGAGATAGCGCATGTCTTCATCGGTGAGGTTTGCCCGACCGCGACACAATTCCCACCCCACCATCTCGATAGGCAAGCCAGATCGAAAACAAATTCGTGCGGCTTCTGGATCACACCAGATGTTGTATTCTGCGGCGGGGGTGATGTTGCCCACCGTGTTTGCCGCCCCACCCATCACCACACATCGCCCCACATTCGCCACAATCTCAGGAGCAATGGAAACCGCTAGAGCAACATTGGTTAGCGGTCCCAAAGTAACAAGGATGATGCCGGGGTTTGCCTTGATGATTTCGATCATTGCTTCTACAGCATGCTTTGAGGCAGGCTCAGTTTGTGGATGGGGGTAATTCATATCGCCCATCCCATCTTGCCCATGAAAGAAATAGGCGCGGTAGCTCTCGCGTTGAAGCGGTTTATCCGCTCCGTGATAAACGGGGATGTGCTTGCCACATAGTTCTATTGTGTAACGGGCGTTGATGCTCCCTTGTGCAACGGGCATATTGCCCGCCACAATGGTGATCCCCAACACCTCTACATCAGGGGTTTGCATCGCCATCATCAGGGCGACAGCATCATCCGAAGCGGTATCTGTATCAATAATCATCTTGCGTGTCATGGTAAAAAACTCCTTTTATCTTGTGAGAATTTTAGGATAACCCCCTCATTTATGGTAGTTCCTCATCAAAAAGCCCACCAATATTCAAAAAGCTGTAAAAGTGTGGAACAAAAGAGGGCAAACTAACGTTTAATAGTTGAAGGCGATAGATCAAAAATTGAAATGATCTAAGCTATCATCACTTTTAATTGTATCTTTGACAAAGGAATGTCAGAACATGAATCGCATAATCCGTCAGTTGTTGGTTGTTGCTGTGGTTGTTTCCGCATTAGGAGTTTTTAGCATGAGCGCGTCCGCCCAAGAAGCAACCAATCCACCACACACGATTACCGTTACAGGATATGGGCAGGCTAGTGGCACACCCAACATCGCTACCATTCAACTTGGGGTTGATGTGGTTGATCTCAATCCTGCTATTGCGTTCAATACGGCAAACACCCAAATTGAAGCCATCAAGGTGGTTCTTTTGGGATTGGGAGTTTTAGAAAGCGACATCCAAACCACTGGTTTCAATCTATGGTGGAACGACCAATATGACCCCACTACAGGCATTGCAACCGGTCAGCGCGAATATCACGCACAACACACGCTCAACGTCACTGTGCGCGATATTTCTCAAGCAGGCGTAGTCATTGATACAGCAGTGAATGCTGGCGCAAACAATATCTATGGGCTGACCTTCGGCTTGTCTGATACAACCGAGTTGGGTAATCAAGCGCGAGTGGATGCCTTGCAAGATGCACAAAAGCGTGCTGAACTCATTGCGCAAAGTATCGGCGTTAGTCTGGGACAAATCACCAACGTCACAGAAGGCGGGAATTACCAAGCCGTCCCCTATAGCGCAATGGCAAGTGGCTTAGGGGGAGGTGATGGGGGCGCACCCATTTCTGGAGGATCCTTGGTGGTCGATTCCTACATGAGCGTCACATATAGCATCAGCAACTAACCATTCGTAAGCGTCCCCCTACAGAAGCACGCAAGCTAGTTCTCCTGTGGGGGGTTCGTCTTTTGGTGCAAGATCACCTTACGAAGCAGATGCGTGAGCGTTTGTGCTTCATCATCAGTTAGACAAGCGGTAAATTCACGTTCATGGCGATTGAAGATAGGAAATACTTCTTCAATGAGGGCTTGCCCCGTGGGGGTAAGGCGCACATAGACGGTACGGCGATCGTCCCCTTGATGTTCACGCACACAGTATCCCTTCTTCTCCAAGAGTGTAATACTGCTTGTGATGGTGGAACGCCCCACCGATTGAGATTCCGCAATCGCACCCATGTCAATGGGTCCCCAAATCCAAACAATGAACAAGCTAGAAAAACTAGCCCAGCTTAATTGATAGTTCGCCAAGACATCGCGTTCCATCTTCTGGCGAAAGAGTTGACTGGTGCGCCAAATGTTGGAAGCCACAGACATTGCGATCACATCAATGGATAAGCCAGAAACTCGCTCTAGTATATCCGCTTCTGCTTCTATCATCTCTTCAAGTATTCGCATTCATTAGGAGTCAAACGTCGTTTGCCCCTCCTCCGTCCTTTTGTCCTGTAAGATTCACGGCAAAGTGAGATATGCAGTATATCACAACCCACGCCGTTGAATCGCCCATGACACCAGTTCATCAAATAGCCGTTGTTGCGTGGGATCATTCATAGCCGTTAATTCTGGATGCCATTGTACCGCCATGACACGGGGCTTATCCGCCACTTCGACCGCCTCAATCACCCCATCCGGGGCACGCCCAACCACCTTCAACCCGTCAGCAACCTGCTCAATAGACTGATGATGCCACGAAGCCGTCACAACCTGTTGCGACTGCATGACGGAAGCAAGATGACTACTTGGATCAAGTTCCACTGCATGCGCGATGGGATCACGTGGGGGTTGGCGGTGTTCAATTGCCCCCGTCACTTGATCGGGAATGTGCGTGATGAGCGTTCCGCCCAATGCAACATTCAGGATTTGTAGCCCGCGACAAATGCACAAGAGGGGTTTGTCCTCTGCTAAAGAGCGGTTGGTTAGGTTAATCTCAAAACGGTCACGCTCTTGATCCACCCAATAGACTTGTTGATGTTGCTGGGTGGTGTATAAAGCAGGGTCAACATCCCCCCCACCGGAGAGGATCAACCCATCCAACAACGCCATGAGTTCATCCATACGCGGTTCACCGGGTTGAATCAACAGGGGAATCGCGCCTGCTCGGCGAACAGCTTCAGCATATTGTGCAGGCAACTGAATATAGCCACGTTCATCTTTATGATATGTTGTAATACCAATGAGCGGTGTGCTCATGTTGTGTTGCTCCCAATCTTTTAATAGTCTTCCAGTATAAACTTACGAATCCATTCGCCAACCAACGCACGATCAACCGACAAGCCCAATGATTGAATCGCCTCATTAAAAACCTGACTGGGGATACGCTCTTTCAAAACTTCCATGATGGCAAGCATAGAGTCAAGGGGTTGCTCTGGGTGCCCCTGCATACAAAAGATATGATCTTCGATGGTATACATGCTTAAAGGACAATGGGCAGAGGAGGCAATTAATTCTGCCCCACTCGGTAACTTGATTGCCTGATCTTGATTGATGTGATAAATCTGACAGCTTGAGACATTCGGTTGCATCCAAGATGGGAAGTTGTGCAAAGTTATTTCAGACACTCCTACCAACCACCCCCCTTCAGCACGCGCCACCTCCCCTCCCAAAGCCTGAGTGATGGCTTGGTGTCCAAAGCAAATGCCAACTAATTTCTTCTTATACTGATTTAACAAGCGGATGAACTGTAACAGTTGTTGAATCCACTCCACCACATCATGAACGCCCAAAGGGCTACCCGTGATGAGATAGGCATCGTATTGATGGACATCGGTAGGCAAGGGATCAGTAGCAAGATTATAGACGGTAAATTCTGCCTGTAATGCCACCTCTTGAAAAAGCGTTAGAAACTTTTCTGCATCCGTCAGTGGGTTGGAGGGAGGGATATATTCAGTTGGAACGGCATCCAATATGGCGATCTTCTTCATGTGGCAAACCCTTCATGACCTATGCCAGTGGGGAGAAGAATGGTTCACTTCTCCCCACTCAATCAAATTAGGCTAGTGATTGTTGAATCGCTTGTGCGAAGATTTCTACCGCCCGATCAATTTGATCTGCGCTCACCACAAGGGGGGGAATCCAGCGGATGACGTTTTCCGAACTTCCACAGCTGAGGATCAACATCTTAGATTCTACGCAGGCAGTGCGAACTGCTTTGGTGAAATCACCTGCTGGTTCACCGTTGGGCAAGGTGAATTCCGTCCCGATCATCAAACCACGCCCACGCACCTCCCCGATGATGGGGTATTGTGCTTGCAGATCGCGCAACTTCTGGAGCAAGTAATCTCCCATTTCAGCGGAACGAGCAGGCAAGTTTTCTTGAAGCATCACATCAATGGTGGCACAAGCCGCAGCAGCAACAACCGCATTGCCCCCGCCATACGTTCCACCATGTGTGCCGGTCTTCCACTTCGACATCAATTCTTTAGAAGCACCGATGGAGGCAATCGGCATGCCACTAGCCAAGCCCTTCGCCATCACCATGATGTCGGGCTGTACCCCACTATGCTCAATGGCAAACATTTTACCAGTGCGCCCAAAACCGCTTTGAATCTCATCCGCTACCAATAAGATGCCGTGCTTGGTACAGAACTCACGCAGTTCGTGCATGAAGCCATCGGGTGCTG
This sequence comes from Phototrophicaceae bacterium, assembly GCA_049318945.1. Classification (GTDB taxonomy): domain Bacteria; phylum Chloroflexota; class Anaerolineae; order Aggregatilineales; family Phototrophicaceae; genus CAIRDJ01. Next base: position 50,842 of record JBMOEO010000006.1, read on the forward strand.
GAATGTAGCCACCCTCGCCCAAGACTGGCTCAATGAAAACGGCAGCGGTTTCTGCGGCGGATGTTTGGCTTTTCACCAACATCTTGAGTTGTTTCATACAGAACTCAATGGTCTCTTCTTCATCCCAACCATAGTAGTAACTATAGGGGAAGGGAGCGACGAAAATGCCACCGGGAAGGGGTTGATAGTCTTCACGATAGATATACTTAGAAGTGGTCATTGCCATCGTCTGATGGGTGCGACCATGAAAACTCCCTTGAAACACGATGATATTGCGCTTGCCTGTGGCATGGCGTGCCAGCTTCACCGCACCTTCCGTTGCTTCTGCCCCACTGTTGGTGAAGAAGAAACTATCAATGCTAGTGGGCGTGATCGCATTCAGTTTTTCAGAGAGCGTAACGAATTGTGGGACGACCACAATATTCATTTGCCCAAACAACAAGTTACTTGCCTGTTGCTGGATTGCTGCTACCACTTGGGGGTGACTATGCCCGGTATTGGTGACACCGATACCGCTTGTGAAATCCATGTACTGATTGCCTTGTTCGTCGTAGAGATAAATCCCCTCCCCACGAACGGGCTGGATATGAGTTAAATGTGACCAAACTGGAGAAAGATGTTCCATCATACTTCCTTTATATTGTTTTACTTTTGAGTGTAGTACGAATATTCAGACTCGCGCTCAATTTGAACCGCTTCCTCATCAAATCTAAAGTATGAACGTGGTGGAAGAACACCCCAAGTATTGGACGCATAGGGATTGTCGGGGTGGGTGACAGGTATATGGTCAGCATCCAACACCTGCATATCACAATAAATCTCGATGAAGTGTTCTTCTTCCCACATGCGCCAGTACGTCGCTAGGTTTTGTGCCATCCCATGACGAAGGGGTCCCCAAGTGGTGAAGCGTCCGTGCTTGGCAATGTGGTCTAAGACCGTGCGCATCTCGCCCCAGTCCACCAATTCGTAAGCAACGTGGTGGATGTGTGGATAGCCCTTATCCAGAAAAGCCAAGACATGATGGCGTGGGTCAATGTGTAGCCAAACCGCTGCATCGCCAATCCAATCGGTGATGCGGAAGCCAAGCACGCGCGTATACCATTCTGCCTGACGTGGAGCATTCGCTGTCAAATAGTTGACATGCCCTAACCGACGGGGATGAAACCCACGCAGGGTTTTGGTTTCGTGCATCACGGCAGGACGTGGGTCAGCTGGGCGCACCCGTTCTACCAATACCACCAGATTGCCGTCAGGATCAGCTAATTGAATGGCTTCACCGCGAAGGGGGACGGTCATCTTCTCAAATTCCACGCCCATTTCTGAAAGATGCTCGGCAACTTCAGCAATGGATAAACCTGAGCGCAATTCATACGCCACATAGCGGAGATAGGGCTTCTGCCCCTCCGATGTGGGCATCAACACCAAGCAATAATCCTCGTGCATACAACGCATTAATGCTGTACCGTCGGGTTGCATCTCGCCATGTAAGCCCAGCAACATCTCATAACGATGAAATGCCTCCGCCACATCCGACACCCAAACCGCCGTATGATGTAAATTCACACACAATTGCTTATCATCTAACATCATGTTATTTATGAACTCCTTTGATGATTGTAAGGGAATCGTTTCGCTTGTTCTTCTGCTTCATCTTCTGGAATGGCAAGGGCAACATGGAGCGTGGCGGCGGTGACTTCGGGTTGAAAGCCCACAGCAACAATCTCATCGTCCAGTTCAACAACCGTATTTTGTAGCTTACCGATCCCACTCACTTCTACCTCTACCACATCCCCCAATTGAAGCGGACGGGAGTTAGCAGGCGTTCCTGTGAGAATGAGATCATCAGGAAGCAAGGTGATATAACGCGCAATATCCGCGATCTGATACGCAATGGAGAAAAGCAGGTCGGTGCCGGTGTGGGTTTCTTGAACAACTTCCCCATTCACATACGTCTTCAGCGTGAGGTCATTCGGGTCAAGATCAGCCACATCGACCAAGAAGGGTCCAATAGGACAAAAACCATCCTGCCCCTTGACGCGAGTCATTGCCCCACGATCAAGATGACGCAGGTCATGCAGACCAAAATCATTGGCAATCGTGTAACCCTTGACATAACTTAGGGCATCCTCAACCGATACATTCTTACATTGTCGCCCCATCACAACCGCGATCTCCCCTTCATAGTTCAGGAAGTGCGTCCCGCGTGGGCGTGCAACCGTAGAGCGATGCGCCGAAACCGCTGTGGGGGGCATCATGAAAAAGTGTGGATCCGCGGGGATATGGGTCATTTTGTATTCCACACAGCGACTACGATAGGTGAGATGCGTCGCAAAGACTTTGGTGGGATGGGCAACAGGCAAATAGTGCGCCTCATCAATTGCCACACGTTGCCGATTTGGCAAGACAATCTCCTCCCCTTCTATCACCCCCCAAACACTCACCCCATTATATTGAATATGGGCATGCTTCATTTTTGATAATACTCCTTATTGTGTTGAGCGATCACTTGCCCGCCGTGCACGGTATACCCAAAGCTGAAGCGAAACCCCTTGAGAACTTCAATAGGGGCGATTGCCTGCAAATCTTCTAGGGTATCCCCGTAAAGGGTGAGTTCAGCATCCCCCTCCCAAATCTCGGTAGCGGAACGATCCAACCCACCGGCTCGCACTAGCTCAAACACATCCGGTCTCAAGCCATCATACGCGGGAAAATGGCGCGTGTTGTACATGGGAGGATCATTGACGGTGGGTCCCTTGGCAGAGACCTCGCGTAGCGTCACAACCGCGCGGGCAATCTGCCGATCATTCGCACTGCAGGTCGCGCCGAATCGTCCACCGGGTGCGATCTGTGGGCTTGCTTTGCCCGTTGAGAAAACGCGCGTCATGTGGATAGACCCTAGCTTCTTGGGAAATCCTTGAATCCAACCGCGATACATGGCGAAGTCTTTATCCACCCAGATATACACACAACGGCTAACAGGTTGCCCGTTGTACTTGCCACCAATCACAAAGAAACATTCGCGGTATTGCGATTGAATAGGATCAACCAACTCATGAAAATCTGCCGAACACGATTGCCAATCTGCAAAAATCACCGCTACCATGCCGGGATCATCCGCTGGCTCAAGTTCGGGTGGGAGAAGCGCGATCACATTATCAGCGTGAGTGCGATACTCAACGATCAGGAAATCGCCAGAATAATGCCACGGTGGAGGCGGAACGATGCTGGCGCGTCCATCAGGAGAAAGCGGAGCGGTATAACCTGTGAGGGGCATTATGCACCTTCCTTCGTTGTATTAGAGGTAAATGTGCCGTGACGATGCGTCACGTTCTTGAGATCACAGAAGAAATCGAAGCTCCATATCCCGCCTTCTCGCCCTACGCCAGAGTGTTTAACTCCTCCGAAAGGCTGTGCCATATCGCGCACATAGAAGCAATTCACCCACACCAAGCCGGCTTGCAATTGGGCACTGACCCGTTCGGCACGTTCGGCATCTTGGGTGAAAATGATGGCGGCAAGTCCGTATTCAGTATGGTTAGCCTTACGGATTGCTTCTGCTTCGTCGGCAAAGGTATCAATGAACAACACTGGACCAAACACTTCTTTGTGCCACAATTCTGAATCTTCGGCAACATGGGTGAAGAGTGTGGGTTCATAGTAGAAGCCGTCGCTAAAATTGGGATTGCGCTTTCCGCCATAGACCAGCTTTGCCCCCTGTTGCAAGGCACGCTGTACAAAACCATCCACCCGCTCCAGATGTTCGGGATGAATGAGCGGACCCACTTTGGTATCGTGTTCTAGGGGATTGCCTTGTTTAAGTTGTAACGCCTTCGCCTGCATGCGTTCAATCATGGTGTCGGCAATGGATTCATGGATGAGGATGCGCGTTCCAGAGAGGCACACCTGCCCTGAATTGTCATATTGCTCTAGCATATTCTCCAACGCCAGATCAAGGTCAGCATCTTCAAACACAATCAAGGGTGACTTCCCCCCCAGTTCAAGGCTGACGGGGGTCAGGTTTTGGGCGGCGGATCGGCTGATGATGCGCCCGGTTTCTGGTGAACCGGTGAAAGAAATGCGCGAGATGTGGGGATGCGCGGTGAGTGCTGCGCCAGCTTCTTCACCAATCCCTTGTACCAGATTAAAAACTCCGGGAGGGAATCCAGCCTCATCCACAAAATCCGCCAAGAGCGAACACGTGAGCGGTGCCCATTCGGGTGGCTTGACCACTACTGTACAGCCAGAAGCGAGCGCGGGTCCAACCTTCCACGTGGTGAGCATGAATGGCGCGTTCCAGGGGGTAATCAAGACAGCCACCCCTGACGGTTCATAGCGTACCTTATTGTGTGCATTCCGATGGACAGTATCCCATTCATCACCCTTGAGGGTTTTGGCATACTCACTAAACCAGTGAATATTATGTGCGCCACGTTTCATCACCCGTAGCAAACTCGCCTCGTGGAGCGATCCGTTATCGGTTGTTTCAACTAGGGCGAGGTCAGGCACACGACGCTCGATGATTTCAGCAAGGCGATCTAAATAGACCGCCCGCCCTTCTGCCCCCAATGCCGCCCATGCTGGAAAAGCAGCGCGTGCGGCATCAACTGCCATATCGGCTTCTGCTTGCCCCCCTGCAGAGATTTCACCCAGTACCGCTCCATCAATAGGTGAAATATCGGTGAAGGTCTTTTCTGAAGGGACACGCTTCCCATTGATGTAGTGATCGGTGGAAACCGTAAACTCACCTATTTGAATGTGTCCCATCTTATGCCCATCTCACTTTTACGGGTAAATGTTTGATACCAGAAATGAAGTTAGACCGTAGCCACTCAATCTCACCATCCAGTTCAATCGACTGAATTTGTGGGAGCAACTCTTGAAACAACACCTTAATTTCTAAGCGTGCCAGATGTTCGCCGATGCACTTATGCGGACTTTTCAAACCAAACGCCATGTGTGGATTGTCACTACGTGTGATGTCAAAGCGATAGGCATCGGCAAACTGTTCTTCATCATAATCAGCAGACATGAACCACAACACCACGCGATCACCGGCTTGGATGGTTTTGCCGTGCAATTGGTAGTCTTGGATGGCTGTACGGCGGAAGTGCATGGTGACACTCCCCCAACGCAAGATTTCTTCAACCGCGTTATCAATCAGGTTAGGGTTGTCTTTGAGGAGTTGCCACTGATCGGGGAACATCATGAAAGCGTGCATCCCCGCCGTCATGGTGTAGCGTGTGGTGTCATTTCCTGCCGCCACCAATAAGGTGAAGAAGTTGTTGAAGTCATGTTGCTGGAGCATTTCGCCTTCACGAGTGGGTTGAAGCAGGCGCGTGATGAGGTTATCGGATTGTGAACCGCGATGCAGTTCAGCATGCTTGGCAGCATATTCAAATAGTTTGTAGGTGTGTGGGCTACGGAAGGGCATCAAGCGATAGTCTTCAGTATCCACCAAACCAACCGGCACATCGGTAAATTCAGGATCACTGTTGCCAATCAACGCATCCCCCATCGAAACCAACCAAGGTCCGTCTTCATCGGGAACGCCAAGCAACTTCCCCAACATGCGCATGGGCAATTGACGGGCAATCTCAATCACGAAATCTAGCTCGGTATGGGCTTTGGCGCGGTCAATCACCCCACGTGCAAGGTCACGTAACATCTCATCGTAGGTGTTCACGTAGCGAGGGGCAAACGGGGGTTGCACCAAGCGACGGTAGGTGGTGTGTTCTGGACGATCCATTTCCATCATGGTACGGCGGGCGTGAAGTTCCTCGTCATCCATGTTTTCAATACGGATGCCCTTCGCACTAGAGAAGACTTCGGGGTTACTGTTCATCTCTAACACATCAGCATAGCGTGTAATTGACCATAACCCTCCGTCCTCATCTTCGTGCCAATGTACAGGATCATGCTGGCGCAAATATTGGAACGCACTGTGGGGAACGCCTTGCGTGAAGGTATCCGCTGAAAGAATATCGTCGGTCTGTAAACCTGTATCAATACTATTGAGGGCAGACATAATGTTATAACCTCACAAGCTATAGGAAGGGCATGTAGAAATTGAGTTCCCAATCGGTGACAGTCTTATCAATCTGTTGCCAATCAGGATGAGCTTCGATGTATTTTTCCCATTCAAAGCGTTTAACCGCGACGAGTTGCTCAACACATTCTCGCCCAAATTGATCGACAAAATCAGCATCTGCCATAATGCGTTCGCACGCTTCTAGCAAGTGATCGGGGGTGTGGCGGTCGGTACTTTGGCTATCCATACAATCGAGTTGTTCGGCAGGGGGAAGCGGGTATTGTTTTTGTACCCCCATCAACGCCGCCTGCAAAACTGCTGCGGTTGCCAAGTAGGGGTTTGCTGCTCCGTCCCCCATGCGATGTTCAATGCGCGTTGCCTTTCCACGTGAATGGGGAATGCGCACGGTGACACCGCGATGGTCATAGCCCCAATTTGCCCAGTAGCCTGACAATTGGGCAGGACGCAACCGCTTATAGGCATTCACCGTAGAAGCACACAACAACGCCATGCTCTCGTGTTTTTCCACAAGCCCCGCAATACACTGTTTCATCAGAGCAGACAAGCCATCTTCGCTCTGTGCATCTTCAAAGACATTATTCCCCTGTGCATCTTTCAAAGAGAAGTTCACATGGAAACCACTACCACCGCGATCATCGAAGGGTCGCCCCATGAAGGTTAGGCGCAATCCATGCTTCGTCGCAATTTCACGCGCCATCAGCTTGAACAAGACTGCCTCATCCACAGCACGGAGCGCATCTGAATAGCGCAGGGTCAATTCAAATTGTGGCGTGTCATATTCAGAGTTGATGGACTCAATCGGCAAACCCACTGATTCCGCAGTATCCATGATCTCAGTCAGTAGCCCAATCGGATCAACAGATGGACCCGTGCCATACACATAAGCACTTGGCGTATCCCATTCCGTCCATCCCCCTTTGCCATCGGGTTGCATCACGAAGGCTTCAAACTCGATGCCCACGCTGGGTTCATAACCCAATGCTTTCCAATCAGCAATCGCCTTCTTGAGGATATTGCGTGCCCCCACCATGAAAGGCTGTCCATGAAAAGAGAGATCACCAATGACCACCCCAGTATCTGGCTCCCAGGATGGGCGAATATCATGAAAATCAAAATCGAGATCAATATCTGGCAACCCTTCCATCAACCGACCAGCGGTTGCTTCGGGGGTCATGGTGCGGTCAAACGTCAGCGCGTAGGTGGCAACACAAAAACGCGCCCCATCTTGAACCAAGCCAGCTGGAATATACTTCCCACGTGCTAAGCCCAAATGATCTGTGAATAAAGTGCGAACTCGCTTGTATGATAAAGACATGAATTACTCCCACTGAAATTGAGGAATATTTATTACGTAATCGAATATTTCGATATTGAACAAAGTATTTTATAGATAGCCTATTCAAGATTTAGAGATATGTCAATTACTTTTATCTCTAAAAGAATAGCCTAAATGGGCATCACAAAATTTTCTAAAAATATCAACAAAGAATTATTTGCTCTTTCCAATAAAATCTGTTATGCTTAAAAGTAAATTAAGTCATCTTGACAAAACTTGTAAGATACTCATAGAAAAATCCATCTGTGTTTTGTCAAGAATAGGTGTTCCGTTTTTGAAATGTAAATGTACCTTTAGTTTGTTGAAGCATTGCCATCCCCATGTACATCATCTCTGATGAATATTGGTGGGTAGCACTCAAGGTATTCAAGTGTTTGCCTTGATAAAACGGTTCAGTAAGCCATCAAACAATTCGTGTTTGGTTTTTATATATTATATCTTCACAATACATGAGGCAGAAAATGAAAAGATTTAAAGTTTCCAAGTTCGATATGGAAAAAGTTCACGGTGCGATTCCTGACGCATACGACAAGTATGTTAACGGGCGCGTTTCCCGTCGTGAGTTCTTGCGCTTCGCCACCCTTTTGGGGATGTCTGCGACTGCTGCACAAGTTGCCGCTGCAACGGGTGCTGGAGAAGTTTTCAACGCGCTTAGTGCCGCGCCTGCACGTCAAGACATTGTACGCGGTGGGGACTTCATCTCCGCAATGCAGTTGCAATTGATTGACCATCCTGCTCGCTTGTCTTGGGTAGAAGGCTCCAATATTACCCGTCATGTTGCTGAATACTTGACTGAAACCGGACCCGATAACATCACCCGCCCCTACTTGCTAGAAAAGTGGGAAGCTAACGAAGATGTCACCGAATGGACGCTTTACATCAAGCAAGGTGTCACCTTCAACAACGGCGATACCCTCACCGCTGATGATGTGATCTTCACCATGAACGAATGGCTCAATCCTGACATAGGTTCTTCTATGCTCGGTTTGATTTCCTACTGGGGTGGTACCCAAAATATTGAGAAGGTGGATGATTACACCATCAAGCTACACCTCGATTCTGGAAACATTGGTGTTCCGGAACACCTCTTCCACTACCCCGCTCCCATCCTGCACCGTTCTTTTGAAGGCGACTTCATCAAGCAACCGATCGGTACAGGCGGATTCACCCTAGAAGAATATGCTGAAGGCGAACGTGTTGTCTACAAGGCACGCACCGACTATTGGCGCATGGGTGCAGATGGTAGCCCCCTCCCCTACCTCAACAGTATCACCTACGTCAACCTTGACAAGGATGCTTCTGTAGCAGCGTTGCAAGCAGGACAAATTCACTCCTTCTTGCTCCCCCGCCCCTCTGATTGGCTTGCCCTCAAGGACTTGCCCGGCATCGTCACCAAGACCGCCAGCACCTCTCAAGGCTTCATCATCCGCATGCGCGTTGACGTTGAACCTTGGACGGATGTTCGCGTTCGTAACGCCCTCAAGATGTGCCAAGATCGTGAAAAAATACTTCAATTGTCCTACTACAACCAAGGCGATCTCTCTATTGATGCCCACGTTGCACCCGCACATCCTGAATACTTTGCACACCCCATTCCTGCTTATGACCCCGAAGGGGCAAAGGCACTCTTGGCAGAAGCCGGCTACCCTGATGGCTTGACCGTCACCCTCGCCAGCAAGAACGATGAAGCTGAACCCGCTATTGCACAAGCCCTCAAGGAAATGGCAGCACCGGGTGGTTTCAACATTGAACTTGACTTGACCGAGCCGGGCGGTTATTGGGATCGTTGGACAGAGGTAGACTTTGGTATCACTATTTGGACACACCGTCCATTGGGTACGATGGTTTTGCCTTTGGCATACATTGCTGATGCAGATGGTAAGCCCGTTCCTTGGAACGAAACCCGTTGGGTTGATGAAGAATTCACCACCAAGTTGCGCCAAGCGGAAGGTACGCTTGACATCGAAGCACGCCGTGAACTCTTCAAAGACCTTGAAACCATCATGCAAGAGCGTAGTGGTGTTGCCAACAGCTACTGGCGACAAGTTTGGGCAATCGCCAGTGACAAGGTACAAGGTTACGAAGCTCACCCAACTTCCTATGACCTCCTACACGAAGTTTGGATGAACGCTTAAGCGAACCCCACTCCTCATTTATAGACAGGTTGCCCCATCGAAGGTGGTGGGGCAACCTATCCCCTCACATAAATATCCCGCATGTTGTTCTAAAAGGAACTTTACGATGGCACGATTTCTCATACGTAGTGCTATATCCACCATTGTTACAATATTGTTGGTTTCGGTAAGTTTATTTTATTTAATTGAAGCTGGCAGTGGTGACATCACGGTTAAACTTTTGGGTATCGAGTCTACCCCAGAACAAAGAGAGTCGTATCGCGCCCAACTTGGATTGAACCGTCCATTGTGGTTACGCTATTCTGACTGGCTCATTGGCAATGATTGGTACATGATTCGTGAGATCGGATTTCCACTCATCACCCTTCCCAATCCCAGCACCAAAGAACTGGAGTGGTGGGCAGATGTTGATGGCATCCCAACCCAATGGGAAATCCAAGAAGAGCTGTTGATCGCTCGCCAACGCCAAGCGGACGGATCAACAATTGCTACCCCTGATGATGATCGCTGGGTTATCAATGAAAAAGGTGAAGAAGAATTTTGGGGACTCAACAATAACAACAGTGCCGTGCGTTGGATTCGTGGTTCTACCGAAGAAGTCTACATCTTGAGCAAAGCTGGCGGACGCTGGGTAGGAGACGGACCCCGTGAGTTTGTTCCGCTCGTGCGCGGTTTGATTCGTGGGGATGCCGGCGAGTCTTTAGAAACTGGACGACCCGTTTCATCAACTTTACCGGGACGGTTTCGGAATACTGCTATCTTAGCAGGAGTGGCTTTCTTGGTGGTGATGCCCCTTGCGCTGTTCTTTGGGATCATTGCTGGCACCAACGAAGGACGTTTAGTAGATCGTATCATTTCCATTTTAGGGCTATCAGCAACCGCCACGCCAGACTTCATCATTGGTATCTTCATGATCTTGGTCTTTGGCATTTGGCTTAAGTGGCTCCCTCCTGTTTCGCTCTTCCTGTCTGATAACACCATCTTCACCGACCCGAAGGTGTTAATCCTCCCTGTCATTACCCTAACTGCCGTTGAGTTTGGTTACGTCGCCCGCATCACCCGTGCCAGCATGGTGGAGGTTATCAACTCCCCTTACATTCGTGCGGCGATCCTCAAAGGGATGCCCTATTGGCGCGTGGTTATTTACCATGCCATCCGCAATGCGTTGATGGCTCCGATCACGGTTATCATGCTCCATGTGAATTGGCTCATCAGTGGGATCGTGGTGGTTGAGGTAGTATTCGGCTTTCCGGGTTTGGGAGAGTATATTTATGGGGCGGCAATTTTTGGTGACTTCAACGCGGTTGAAGCAGCAACCATGTTCACGGTTATCATCGCCATCTCCACACGCTTACTCGGCGATTTGATCTACACATTCTTGAATCCACGCATACGGTACGCTTAGGAGGTTATCGTCCATGACCGCACAACCCGCAACTTTAACCCCTCGTTCCAACCGTATAGCGAAACTACGCCAAGCCATACGCAATGGATTTGCTCTCGTTTTCACCTCGCAAGTGGCAACAATTGGCTTCGTCATCGTGATGTTTTGGTTTCTAGTGGGCTTCGTCTCACTCTTCTGGACACCGTACAATCCTAATGAATCCTTGTTCGCGCTCAATGAGGAGTTGGGTATTGAACTCGCCAAGCAAAACGCCCTGCCTGATGCACAGAACTGGCTCGGCACGGATCAACTAGGGCGCGACATCCTGTCACGGTTGATGACGGGCACACAAGTTATCCTGCTCAAAACCCGTATCCCTAGAGATATGCCGATCATCGGGGGTGGCTTCATACCCGGTGGAGTGGCAATTTGGGGTGTAGTCGGTTCTTTGCTATTTGGATCATTTTTAGGGGTCAATGCTGGCTATCGGGGTGGATGGTGGGATCAAAGCATCATGCAGTTCTTAGATGCGATGATTGCTTTTCCTAGTATTATTTTATACTTAGTGGTGATCTCTGCACTTGGGCGCGGTGATTTAATTGTTATTCTTGCCATCACCATCACCGGTGCGCCGGGCGTTGCCCGCTTAGTGCGCAGTTTAACGCTTGACATTAAAACTAGAGATTACATTCGTGCCGCACAAACGCGCGGCGAAAACGCTTGGTATATCATGTTTGTTGAAATCCTCCCCAATGCACGCGGACCCATTTTGGTGGATGCTATGTTGCGTGTGGGGTATGCCATCTTCTCCATTGCAACGTTAGGATTCTTAGGGTTGGGGCTTCCCCCACCTGATCCTGACTGGGGAAACATGGTGAATGATGCACGCCAAAACATCTTTTCTAACCAAGTCGCCGTTCTTTGGCCCGCCCTTGCCATTGCCAGTCTGGTTATCGGATTGAATCTGTTGGCAGACGGCATCCGCGAAGAAATAACCCGTTATCAGAAATAAAGAGGGAACATCATGTCTGAAGCAAATATGCCGGTTCTAAAGGTAGAAAATCTTGCGGTTGCTTATAAGGTGCGTGGGGGTGAAGTTGAAGCCGTGCAAGATGTCAGCTTTGAGATTCATCGGGGGGAGTCTTACGGGATTGTAGGAGAATCAGGCTGTGGGAAGAGTACCGTAGCATGGTCAATCCTAAACTTCTTGGGGGCGAACGGTTATATCAAGCGTGGTAGCATCAAGTTTCAAGGACAAGATTTGGTAGGACGTTCTGAAAAAGATTTGCGCTTATTACGTGGGGATCAAATTGCTATGGTTTATCAAGACCCCATGCAAGCACTGAACCCCTCTTTGCGACTAGGCAAGCAAATGACCGAAGTGCTAACTGTCCATCGTGGCATCAGCGAGAAAGAAGCGGAAAAGCGTTGTATCGAGATGTTGGAACGGGTCTATATGCCTGATCCTGCCAATGTCATGTTGCGCTATCCGCATCAAATTTCGGGGGGGCAACAGCAACGCATCGTTATTGCAATGGCGTTATTGAATAATCCTGCCCTCTTGGTGATGGATGAACCCACCACTGCACTAGATGTTACAGTGGAGGCGGCAGTATTAGACTTGATTGCCGAGCTACGCCGATACTTTGATACCGCCATCATGTACATCAGTCATAACTTGGGCGTGGTGGCGCGGGTGTGTAACCGCGTGGGGGTGATGTATGCTGGGGAAATGGTGGAACGTGCCACCGTAGAGGACATCTTCGCTGACCCACAACATCCCTACACACAAGGTTTGATTCGTTGTGTGCCTAAGCTCGGCTCAGATAAAAGCAGTAGCTTCTTGTACCCCATTCGTGGGCGTGTACCCTCCCCCAGCAATCGCCCCAAAGGGTGTGTATTCGGTCCTCGGTGTGATTACTTCCAAGATCGTTGCAAAGAAGAACGCCCCAAACTCCGCCAAATCGAAGATGGACAAACATTAGTGCGTTGCCACTTTGCTGAACAGATTGAAGCCAGCGCGTGGATTCCAACGGCGGATATTGTCTTGCCCACGCTCAAACAAAAAGACGAGGGTCAAGCCCCACAAACCATCATGGAAGTAACCAACCTCAAGAAATACTATGAGGTAGTGGGCAATTCTTTACAAGATGTTTTGGGGTTAACCAAACCGCGCTACGTCAAAGCGGTAGAGAACGTTTCATTCTCTATCCCTAAAGGCTCTACGTTGGGGATTGTTGGTGAATCTGGTTGTGGCAAAAGCACGCTGATTAAAACGATCATTGGGCTAGAAGATAGCACAGATGGAAGCGCAACGTTGATGGGCTTTGATCTGACTGTGGACATCAGCAAGCGCAGTGAGAATCTCATCCAAGAACTACAGATGGTATTCCAAAATCCAGATTCCACCATGAATCCTTCTTATACCATTGGGCAACAAATAGCCCGCCCCATCGAACGATTTGGTACGGTTCCGAAAGACCAAGTGCGAGCAGAGGTCATTCGACTTTTGGAGTTGATGCGACTAGGTGAGAACTACTATGATCGTTTGCCTCGCCAATTAAGCGGTGGCGAAAAGCAACGGGTAGGGATTGCTCGCGCTTTAGCAAGCCGCCCCGACTTGGTGCTGTGTGATGAACCCGTCAGTGCTTTGGATGTATCCGTACAAGCGGCGGTTCTCAACTTGTTGATTGAGGTACAACAAACCTACGATACAACGCTCATCTTCATTGCCCATGATTTAAGTGTAGTACGCTTTTTCTCCGATGCCATCGCCGTGATGTATCTGGGACAAATCATGGAGATCGGTTCATCAGAAGACATCTACGCTTTGCCCTACCATCCATATACGGAAGCGTTATTGTCCGCTATCCCAGTTCCAGACCCAAGCGTTAAGCAGAGTACCATTCGCCTAGAGGGTAATGTTCCTAGCGCGATCAATCCACCTAGCGGTTGCCGCTTCCACACCCGTTGCCCACGCCGTCATCTTTTGCCAGAGGGCGGTAAGATTTGTGAGACCACCTTACCTGAGTGGCAAGACAACGGGAACGGTCATCGGATTTTCTGCCACATTCCATTGGAGACATTGAACACCTTTGAACCGGTGATTCAGTTTATCAAAGAAAAGTCATAGGGAGAAAAAGCAATGCTCGTCAAAGATGTGATGATGCGCCATCCAGTCATGGTGACACCCGACACCCCCGCCACCGAAGCACAACAAATCATGACGGAAACCCAAACCCGTTATTTGCCCGTCATTGAGGACGGAAAGCGTTTGGTGGGGTTGGTCTTTCCGGAGCGGTTCTCATTAAGTCCGGACATTCTCACCAGCTTGAATGTGTGGGAAATTACACGTCGTCTATCCAACTTGAAGGTGCGCGATGTGATGCTCAAAGACAAAGAGTTCACTACAGTGACGGAAGATACTACCATTGAACGCGCCGCACAGATCCTTTCGGATATGGATATTCGATGCTTGCCCGTTGTAGAAGAGGGTATCGTCATTGGGCTTATCACCGAAGCCATCTTGCTGAAGTCTTACCAAATCATGCTGGGCTTGCCGGCAAACGGGGTGCGCGTCACCATGCGCATACCCAATCGCTTAGGAGAGTTCAATAAGTTGGTTAAGGTGTTAGCGGAGAATAGCTATGGGGTGATGGGGGTAGGAACTTATCCAAGCCCACGCAATGAAGGGTTCTATGATGTGGTCATCAAAGTTCCCAATATCACCATAGAGATTGCCACTGAAATGCTTAGCCGAATCCCTGACCAAGAATTAATTGACATCCGCGATGTCGTCTAAGTGAGAAGCAGGAGCCACGATGAGTGGCTCCTCTGTTCAGACTTGTTACACATTAAAGCGGAAGACAATCACATCCGCATCTTTAACCACGTATTCACGCCCTTCAAGTTGCATCTTGCCAGCTTCTTTCAAAGCAACCCAACCACCATATTCAACGAAAGTGGGATAGGACGCAATTTCAGCACGGATGAACCCACGCTCAAAGTCGCTATGAATCACGCCTGCTGCTTGGGGTGCCGTCCACCCTTTGTGGATTGTCCATGCACGGGTTTCTTTTTCCCCTGTGGTGAAGTAACTCATCAAACCCAGCATCTCATAGCCAGTGCGAATGATTTGTTCTAGCCCACCATTTTCAATGCCAGAAACTGCCAAGAACTCATCACGCTCTGCATCAGAAAGCCCGCCCATTTCTTCTTCTAGTTTGGCGCACAACTTGATAACGGGTGAACCTTGCGCTTGGGCAATCTGTCGTGTGGATTGAACATAGGCGTTGTCTTCGTCCAAGCCATCTTCGCTCACGTTGGCGGCAAAGATCATTGGCTTACCCGACAGAAAGCGCATCTCTTGATTCAATAAGCGATATTCTTCAGTATGACGATTGGGATAGGTCGTGAGCATTTGGGCATCTTCCAAATGTGCCAGAACATGCTTGCCTAAATCATAAAGAGTACGTGCTTCTTTATCTGCCTTCGATTGACGTTCTAACCGTTCTAGCTTTTTCTCCAGTTGCTGCATATCCGCTAGAATGAGTTCGGTGTTAATCACGTCAATGTCGGTGTGGGGATCGGGCTTACCGCTCACATGCACCACATTCTCATCATCGAAGCATCGCACCACCTGTAAGACAGCATCCACATCGCGGATATTGGCAAGGAACTTATTGCCCAATCCTTCACCCTTGCTTGCCCCCTTCACCAAACCAGCGACATCCACAAACTCAACGGTTGCGTAAATGGTCTGCTTGGATTTAGAAAGTTCTGCTAATTTATCAAGTCGTTTATCTGGGACGGGAACCATCGCCTTATTTGGTTCAATCGTCGCAAACGGGTAATTTGCCGCTAAGGCGTTTTGCGCTTTGGTCAGCGCGTTAAAGGTGGTACTTTTGCCAACGTTTGGCAAGCCAACCAATCCAATACTTAAGCCCATTGCTCTACTTCACTCCTCATAACAAGTTGATGATTCAACTTTGTAAGATACTCACGATTAGGAAACGAAGCAGGATGATAGCGAACGTGCGAAGTAAACACAATTGCAGAAGAAAAATTCGTGGGAGGGTCTCACGAGGAGACCCAACCGATAGGTTTTAGTACACAGGCTGAAACTTTTGAAGCCAGCACTATACACCCAGAAGAGTGTATAGTGCTGAAACAGCGTAACAGTTAGGTGGGCTGAACACGCCCATACTCATCAGGGATACTTTGTGTACCCACTTGATCGAGTAGGTCATACATGTGATGCACTTCTTCGCCATGAAAGCGTGCGGTTTTGTTGGTGGGAAGAAGGGGTTCATCATAAAAGAAGGCGGGCAGTTCATCGTCAGCGGCAGTGAAGCCCGCAGCTAGATTGAACTCACGTTCTAAGAGCAAGGTTGCCCGCCCAATCTCATGAAAGAAGGTAGGCTTGATGGAGGTGCCGAGCGCATCATTGATGCTGTTGGCAACAAACTCAATGTTGGGATTTGTCACCAAACGCCCAAACATACATAGCCCGATGGAATCTACTGCCGCTGTGGCAATTTGAGATTCAAGGCTTTGAACAATCAACTCTGGTAATTCTTTATCAATGGTCTTGAGTTTGGGAACGTTACCAGCGGTGTGGTCAGCCCCTTGCGCCGTCACCATCATGGTGATGCCGGTGACTTCAATCACGCGCGGATCATACGCGCTGATCGCTTGCTTCTTGATGACTGGCAAGCGATGGAAATCAAGTTGTTCGCCTACCCGTGCTGTACCCTGTGCATAGAACTTGCCTTGTGGCGTGCCTGCCATCAGGTCATGGAAGACGCTCCGCATGAATTCCAGATCACCGAAAGCGGCTTTGCCAGCATCCATCATAACCGCAATGGTTGCCCCGGTTTCGATGGTATCAATGCCCAATTCGTTGCACCATTGGTTCATCTCAGCGAGGTCATCAATGTTGTAAAGCCCACAGTTCGTACCCAATAGGGAAATGGTTTCATACTCAACGGGGGAAGTGATCTCTTTACCCTGTTTGTCTACAAAGACATTGCTACATTGGATGACGCAACCGGGCATACACGCATGCACATGCTCCCCTCCGCGCTCAACGTTGACATCACGGATATATGTCCCGCCCATCGTGAAGTCACCCTGCTCGTTCAATTCTGCCGAGCCACGAGTGAAGTTCAAGTTGGGCATCCCTCCCACCACTTGGGTATAGTCCCCCATCGACATCGTGCCGATTTGGGTATAGGTGGACTGGATTGCCTCAGATTCTTGAATCTGCTTGGCATAGACCCGTACCGCATCCAAAGTCTTTTTGCGGTCATGTAGTTGGGGCATCTTGTCCAGTTCAACCACCATCGCCTTGACACGCTTATTCCCCATCACCGCGCCAACCCCACCCCGCGCCGCCAAGCGTGATGGGCGACCATCATTGTCAGTGAAGGAGATTCCAGCTAGAAGCCCCTCATATTCACCAACCACCCCAATCATACCAATAGCAATCTTAGAGCCATACTTCTCTTTGAGGCTTTCAGCAACCTCATAGTTCTTGCGCCCAAGATATGGGGTGGCATCATCAAAGGTGATCGTGCCATCTTTGGCAAAATGAATGACCACCCATTCTTCTGATTGTCCATGCAGGGTTAAGCCACACATACCTTGACGCGCTAACGCATAGGCAAATGTTCCGCCGGCATTCGCCTCTTTAATCCCCCCGGTGAGTGGGCTTTTGCACCCCACACTCAAGCGGTTGGCATTTGACCAAGTGGTGCCGGCGAAGGGTCCACACGAAAAAATCAAGGGATTGTCTGCGCTCAATGGGTCAACCGTTGCAACCCCTGTTTCTACTAAAGTCTTGGCAATGAGATAACGCCCTGCTTTAACCAGCTGTTCGCCATCCCAAGCCTCACGTTCAATAGAACGATCATTCAAATGAATCTGTAGATAGTTACGCATTCACCACTCCTTATCGAATCGTTATGCTTTTCGTTCTGCGCGAAGTTGAGTTGTTGCTATTTCATCAAGTTGATAGTGTTGGGGCATTCGCACTAAACTAAGCTCATCACCAACATAATGTATCACCACCCCATAATCATGTAAAGCAGACTCGATGGAGATATAACCGTAGATGACATCTCTCAAGACAGCCTGCGGATCACGCGCGAGTGCCTCACCATATCCGCCACCACCGGGGGTATTGAGGTCAACGAGAGAGGCAGGGTCAAACCATAGCACTCGCTTAGTCGGAGAGATTTCACCATCCACTTTGAATTCACCCAATGCGCCGGGTTGCCCTTCCGCTAGACCCTGTGCAGAAAAATGGGTGCGGTCAACCATTGCAGAAAGGCTCCAGTCTCCCAAACCGCGATAGCTATAGCGAGTAGCCTGCCCAAGCCCACCACGGAATTGCCCCACCCCACCGGAGTTGGTACGAAATTCACGCTGTTGCTGGATAATCGGGAAGACCGTTTCCACAACTTCTGCTGGCACGCCTGCTACCCCACTAGGAAAGCCTGTCGTGTTCAACCCATCCTTCGTAGCACGCGCCCCGGTTCCGCCAACTTGAAACATGGTGAAGGTGGCGGGCTTATTCGTTTCTTGCCAACGTCCACGCCAAACGCTCATCCAGATGGGATCAGCACTGCCAGCGATCAACTGATTCGGCATTGCCTGCGATAGTGCCCCCAGAACGAGGCTGGGCAAGAAGTGACCCACTAAGTGGCGCGATGCTACGGCGGCAGGTTCTTTGCAGTTTAAGATAGACCCTTCTGGTGCGGTGACATGCACGGGACGGAACGCCCCTTCGTTATGAGGAACTTCAGGGCTGATCGCCGCCTTCATCGCAAAAGAGGCATAGCCGCGCGTATAGTTCATGACCACATTGATGCCACGTCGGTTTTGTGGGGAAGAACCGTCAAAATCAATTTCGATGTCTTCATCGTGAATGGTGAGCTTGACCTTCAAGCACAAGGGTTCTTCAAAACCGTCACTCCACACTTCATGTTCATAAGCACCGTTGGGAAGACGACGGATGGCATCACGCATAGCCGCTTCTGAACGTGTGATGATTTCATCCGCCAAGGGGTCAATGCTGTCTAGCTTGAACTCATCCATCATTTGGAGCAAACTGCGTGCCCCCACCGCGTTGCTGGCAGTTTGCGCATAGAGGTCTCCAACGGTTTCATCAGGCGTGCGCACATTAGCGCGGACGAGTTTCAGCAATTCATGGTTGGGTTCCCCTTCGATGAAGAGTTTCATGATTGGAATGCGTAGCCCTTCCTCGTAGACCTCTTGCGCTTCTGCGGAGAGGATGCGCCCACCGATGTCAGGAGAGTGGCAACAATTGGCAAAGTAACCCACGATCTGATCTCCCCTAAAAACAGGGGTCATCACGGTTAAATCGTTGATTTGTCCGGCGGTCAACCAAGGATCATTGGTGACAAGCACATCTCCCGGCTTGAGAGTTTCGGGGGGATATGCCTTCAAGAAATGCTTTGCGCCGGTTGCCATGGGGTTGATATGACCGGGTGTACCCGTCAATGATTGCGCAATCATATAACCGCGCGTATCAAATACCCCACAAGCTAAGTCTTGAGACTCACGCACGACGGTACTAAACGCCGTGCGCATGAGGGCGACCTGTTGCTCGTTTGCCACTGAAAGCAAGCGATTCCACAACACCTCTAGGACGATTGGATTAATTGCCATTTGAGTCCTCCGCATTTTCATACTGGATATGAATGATGAGATTGTATTGTTCATCAATCTGGCAACATGCACCCGGTCCCACAATCACGGTGGATTCGCGTTCTTCAATGATAGCAGGAGCATCAAACATCGCGCCGGGGAACAATTGATAGCGATTATAAACAGGGGTGTTAACGTAACCGTTTGCTTCTGGGAAGTAGGCATGGCGATAGCCCTTGAGTGAACATTGTACGCCTCCGTCAGCGTCGATCTCGTTTGGCTTGTTCACCTGTAAGCGCAAATCAGGACGAACGCCCGAAGACACCACACGCCAATTCATCACCTCGATTGCGACAGGGGGTCCTAGTCGCTCATAAAGTTCTTGATAAACAGTTTCAAAGGCGTGAAGCACAGTCATTAAGTCTGCTTGAGAGAGGGTATGCGTGGGCAACTCAACGGAGATTTCATGCCCTTGCCCAACATAGCGCATATCCGCAGTGCGCTTGTGTTGAATTTGCTCACGCGGAATGCCTGAAGCAATCAACAACGCTTCCCCTTCTGATTGCATCTCCTCTAACAGCGCGTTGATCTTGTCCCATTGCGGTTGATCTAGGATCATGGGCAAAGAACGCACAAAGTCAAACGCCATCGGGGCGGACAGAAAGCCTACGGTACTCATCACCCCTGCACCCAAAGGCGCAATTAAAGTGGGGCAACCCAGCGATTTAGCAATGCGGTAAGCGTGCATGGGACCCGCCCCACCGAAGGCAAACATTGGGAAGCGACGAGCATCCTTTCCGCGTTCAAGGGTGTGAACCCGTGCAGCATTCGCCATGTTCTCGTTAGCAATCTGATGAATCCCCCAGGCGGCTTCCTCAACAGTCAAGCCTAGCTTGGAGGCGATACGGTCATGGATTGCCTGACGGGTTGCCTCAAGGTTCAACTGCATTTTACCGCCCAAGAAATAAGACGGGTCTAGGTAGCCTAAAATTAAGTTGGCATCCGTTACCGTTGGCTCTGTTCCACCACGCCCATAGCACACGGGACCCGGCACAGAAGCTGCTGAATCGGGACCGACCTTGAGCAAGCCAAGCGCGTCTACACGGGCAATTGAGCCACCCCCTGTACCGATCTCAATGAGTTCAATGACGGGAAGTTTAATGGGCAAGCCCGAACCCTTCTTGAAACGATAGCGTCGATCCACCTCAAACTCATGGGCGATCAAGGGTTCACCATCAGCGATCACACAAATCTTAGCGGTTGTTCCGCCCATATCAAATGAGAGGACATCCTGCATATCAATTGCGGTGGCATACGCTTGTGCCGCTAATGCCCCAGCAGCAGGACCCGATTCCAGCAGGCGCACGGGAAAACGGGAGGCGGTTTCAACGGTGGCAATGCCCCCACTGGAGAGCATCAAGAAGAAGCTACCCACGAATCCCACTTGTGCTAAACGCGCTTCTAATAAACCAAGATATTTTTCAACCAGTTGTTGTACATACACATTGGCAATGGTGGTGGAAGCACGCTCATATTCTCGAATCTCCGCGACAACTTCAGAAGAGAGCGAGACGCGCATAGTGGGCGACACCCGTTGAATTGCTTCACGCGCACGCTGTTCTGCTTCAGCATTGGTGAAGCTATGCAGGAAACATACGGCGATCGCTTCTACCCCATTGGCAACCAGTTCATGCGTCAAGCGTTCAACATACGCTTCATCCAGTTCAACCAAAGAAGAGCCATCGGCAACCGTGCGTTGTGGCACATCAAAGCGAAGGTAACGCGGTACAAGCGGTTGAGGCAACTCTATCATCAGGTCATACAAATCGTAGCGCGTTTCTCGCCCGATCTCGATGGAGTCCTTAAAGCCTTGCGTGGTGAGCAAAGCGGTGAGTGCGCCCTTACGCTCAATCATGGCATTCGTCACCAAAGTTGTCCCGTGAATCAAGTGTGACACTTCCGCTAAGGGAATGTCAGCTTCTTGCAAGGTTTGCATCAAGACGGTCTCAACGGCTTCAGATGGGTCTGATGGTGTGGTGAGTACCTTCCCAATAGAAAAGGCACCCGTTTCAGAATTGACCACAATCAAGTCGGTGAATGTTCCGCCGATGTCTACGCCAACGCGAAACCGTTGTATCATTCCAGTAAATCCTCTAGCTTAGGGAATTTTGTGGGTGGGTGAATATCCACCGTTGCCGAGCGTTGTTGTGCCAGCATCCCACCATCCACAGTGACGGCATGCCCGGTGATATAGCTGGCATCATCGGATGCCAAGAAGACTGCTGGTCCTGCCATATCGTTAGATTCTCCTACACGCCCAATGGGGATATTGATCCCGCGTAGTTTACGCGCTTCTTCATCCATGCCGGTGGTATCAATTGAGCCGGGCACCAAGCTGTTGACGCGGATATTGTAAGGTCCCAGGTCTAAAGCAAGCGCACGGGTGAAGGCTTCAATCCCGCCCTTGCTGGCATCATACGCGGCAAACGCGCGATGAGCGCGAGTGGCACCACCGCTCGACATGTTGATGATAACCCCGCCCCCATTACGCGCCATGATACGGGCGGCGCGATGACAGCACAAAAACGTCCCCGTCAGATTGACCGAGATGATACGATTCCACCACTCATAATCCGCTTCTAAGAAGTGAATCATCGGGGAGATCAACCCGGCATTGTTCACCAGAATATCCACCGTACCAAAGGATGCTAGGGTTTGGTCAAATAGATGATCTACCGCTTCTTTGCTAGAAATATCGGTTGGGATGGCTAAGGCAACGCCTTCCATCTCAGTGATCTCATTGGCTACCGTTTGGGCACCCGTTGCATCAATATCAACGACCACCACTTTTGCCCCTTCAAGCGCATAGCGATGGGCAATAGCACGCCCAATGCCCTTAGCGGCACCGGTGATAATGGCAACTTTATTCAATAATTTACCAGTCACTTTAGGTTTCTCCTCAGTTAAATAGATAAGCCGTGCCCAAATGGATAGAGTGGGGTGACATCGGATTGGTCAAGCGTGGCTCTTGGAACTTGGGTCATATCAGCGATCCAAGTATAGGGTAGCTTGCCACTAAAGGGAATCTTCCCATATAGGACATCAGCCAGCGCGTCAGCTTCAGTGCCGGGCAACCACCCCACCACCACCGCATCAGCCAATTCAATCAAAGGGGTGATGGCAAGTGGGCGACCGCAATAAACCACCAACACTAATTTTTGGCAATGTTCTCGCAAGCGTGTAACCATTTGCACTTGGGCATCATCAACCTGTAACTTAGAGCGATCCCCAAAACCTTCGGCGTAGGGATATTCTGCGATGACCGCTACCCCCACTTCTGCCATTCCCTCAAACATCCCCTCTGCGTCATAGGTGATTTGCGTAGCATGATGCGCCGTTAACCCCTCCAGCAAGGTACGCCCATCTGTGACAGCCCCCGCGCTTCCCTGCCAGCCAACCGTCCAACCGCCGCACGCTAACCCAATGTCATTCGCGCCGATGCCACCTACATAGAGCGTCGCGTTCGGGTTAATGGCGAGTGTGTCGTGCGTGTGTTTGAGCAGGACAGCGGATTGTTGAACGGCTTGGCGTGCCAGTTCTCGATGCGCTTGAGAGCCAATGTGCGTCAACCAAGCCTCATTGGTGTGGGATTGTTCAAACAGACCAAGCGCGAACTTGGCGCGTAAGATGCGCGTGACGGCATCATCAATGCGCGACATGGGAATATCCCCTTGCTCAACGGCTTGTGTCACCACGCTGATGAAGCGTTTGAAATCATAGGGCACCATACACATATCCAAGCCGGCATTGATGCTTGTCACCACAGCATCATAATAATTCTCAGCAACAGCATCTACAGACATCCAGTCAGATACGATGAACCCCTCAAAACCTAACTCATGTTTGAGGACATCAGTCATCAAGTAGTGGTGTCCGTGCATCTTCACCCCTTGCCAGCTGGAATGAGAAGCCATCACGTTGAGAACGCCCCGTTTAACGGCTTCGGCATAGGGGGCAAGAAACCGCTCCCGTAGCTCGGTTTCGCTCACGGTTGCATCGCCTTGGTCAAGTTTGAAATTGTCGTCGGCGGCTTGCTCGTTGTTTTGTAAAAGCCATACACTAGGAATAACCGAGTTCCAATCCGTCCCACCATCGGCGACAAAGTGCTTGACAGAGGGCATCACCCACGCACCCTCCATATCAGGATTTGCCATGCCGTCGATGAACGCCATCGCCAACTCAATGACCAAATCTGTATTTTCGCTATATCCCTCATACGTCCGCCCCCAACGAATATCACGGGGAACAGACACAGCAGGGGCAAAGTTCCAATAGATGCCTGTTGCCAACATCGCTTGAGCAGTTGCTTGCCCAATCTGACGAACCAAATCAGGATTGCGCGTTGCTCCTAAGCCGATATTGTGTGGGAAGATGGTTGCCCCTTTCACCCCATTATGCCCATGTACAGCATCTGCACCGTAGACTAAGGGAATACCTAAACGGGTGTGAAGCGAAGCATCCACATAGTCATAGACCATCTTCGCCCAATTTTGGGGATTATTCCCAGCTTGGGGAATACCGTTACCACCGCTTAACACCGAACCAATCAGATAGTCAGTGACATCTTGGGGGGCGATGCTGAGGTTTTCGATTTG
Source organism: Phototrophicaceae bacterium (assembly GCA_049318945.1). Lineage (GTDB taxonomy): Bacteria > Chloroflexota > Anaerolineae > Aggregatilineales > Phototrophicaceae > CAIRDJ01. The sequence goes on from JBMOEO010000006.1 coordinate 75,074, forward strand.
AGTCATCTGCCCAACCTTTTCGGCAAGGGTCATTTGTGACAGCAAATCATGGATACGGGCATCTGTGTTTTGAGAGGGATCACGGAATACAGGAAGTGAGGTTTCCATATCAGGCAATATCCTTAGTGATAGATAGTTTGTTTTAGAATAAGATTTGTTTAAGTGTACTGAAAAAAATAAGGCTTGGATAGATCAGTAGCACGCGCTACTGATCTACTATGCACGCAAGGGTAGGGCTACCACCCCACAGGGATTAGCGGATACCCAAGGGGTCTTGCGGATCAACACCGTCCATGAATAATTTACGGCGGTCAATGTTGGTGAGTTGGTAAACCAAGCCAAGCCAATTATTGAAGATTGCCTTGCCCGTATCATTCCAAGTGTTATCCAACAGGGGGATGATCTCCTCCTCTGGGAAAGGGGGCAATTCCGCCCCATCACGCAACGCCTGACGTGCATGATCTATGTAAGCAAGAATGAGGGCGTGCACTGCTTCGGGGAGGTAATGATCGGGAAAGGGGGGCTGTTCCGCACCGTCTTGTAAGTGCAACATCAAGTCACGCCGATACTCCTTCAGCAAGCTGTTGGTGTAGTATTCGGGATGCCCCTGAAGATAGATCACGCGGAATTGATCGGCACTCACTGCCATGTGTACCCCGGCTTCTGCGCTTTCAATCAGAATCGCCAAGCCTGCCGATTCAAATTGCGCTCGGCTCACATCATTGTAACGAGAGTGGGGCACATCAAAGCGCGTGTTGATGTCCCGCAGGAGTGGATGAGCAGGCACCGTGACGCGGTGGCTATACACACCCCACTTCTTTTGTGGCATCCGCTGACGATCAACGTTATACAGGAATTTCATAATAGCGTGGGTGGCAAGGCATGAACACAAAACGGAGGTGACGTTTTCGGATGCCCACTCCATCACTTCGGTGAGTGGCTCCCAGAAGGGTTCTTGTTCTAGGCTAGGGTTTGCCACATTTGCCCCCGTAATGATGAGTGCGTCTAAGCCTTCAGTACGGATTTCTTCAAACGTGCGATAGTATTTTTCGATATGCGCTTGTTTGTCAGCACTACGGTTGAGACCAGGGATGGTGAACGGGTGCACATAGAACTGGGCAATCTTATTGCTGCTGCCCACTAAGCGCATGTATTGTTGTTCTGTCACCTGCAAAGCAGAATCTGGCATCATGTTGAGCAACCCAATGTGCAATTCGCGGATGTCCTGCTTTAAGGCGTAATCCAACGGCAACACTTCGTGCCCGTTTTCACGCAGTTTTTCAAAGGAGGGTAATTGGCTATGGGCGACAAGAGGCATGGTAGATGGTTAATCCCCAATCATGAATAATCAAAGGTGAAACATCATAGCACATCAAGAGCAAACAAATTAAGGTGCGGTTAGCCACCAATATAATACATCTCAATGCGATTAGAACCCTGATTGGGCTTGCCCTCGCCACGTTCTTCACTGTAGCGGTCGGCACGCTTTTGCCATAATGTTTCAATCAAGGCGGTCAGTTCAGCATCAGAAGCACCCGCGCGTAAGGGCGTGAAAATATCCAAGCCACTGGTCGCAAATAAACAGGTGTAAAGTTTGCCATCGGGCGAAAGCCGCAAGCGCGTACAACTACCACAAAATGCCTGCGTCACCGAAGCAATAACCCCCACTTCCCCTTGCCCGTCAGCATAGCGATACCGCTTGGCAACCTCCCCGAAGTAATGTTGTTTATCGCGCTCTAGTGGGAAGTGCGCATCCACCGTCTGCAGAATCTCTTTCGCCGTCACCACATGGGTCATGTTCCAACCATTGCGCGTGCCCACATCCATATATTCGATGAAGCGTAGAATGTAGCCCCGTTCACGGCAAAACCGCGCCATGTTCACCAATTGATCCCCGTCATTCACACCGCGCTGTACCACGCAATTAATCTTGATGGGATGAAAGCCAGCCTGTTCTGCGCTTTCGATTCCCCGTAGCACATCGGATACGGTCGCCTTCCCCCCATTCATCTTGGAAAAGGTGGCATCATCCAGCGAATCAAGGCTCACGGAAATGCGCTGTAAGCCAGCCTCTTTGAGGAGATGTGCTTTGTCGGGCAGGAGTTTGGCGTTAGTCGTCATGGCAATATCTTCTACACCGTCAAGCTGTGCCAAGCTACTGACCAAGCGTTCAAGTTCTTGGCGCACCAGTGGCTCTCCGCCGGTGAGGCGGAGTTTGACCGCGCCTTGTGCCACGATCAAACGCACCACACGGGTGATCTCTTCAAAGGTTAGGAGTTTACTCTTGTGCAGGAATTCGTATTTTTCCCCGAAGATTTCGGAGGGCATACAATACGTACAACGGAAGTTACACCGATCTGTCACCGAGACACGCAAGTCTCTAAGGGGACGGTTCAGCTGATCTGTGAGGGGAAGGGTCATGATTTACACCAACTACTAAAGTTATTTAGCTGAGAGAACATGTATTTTGTGGCAATGCAAAATACTGTAACATAGATTGCTCAAGATGTTTATGAGA
>JBMOEO010000007.1:0-72057 GCA_049318945.1 Phototrophicaceae bacterium
ATCCAACAAAAAAATTGGGAGATGTGAGATGAACCAAGAACAAGATGCAATTTGTCAGACCAAGCGCAGACTGGCGGATGCCGTTGGGTCACTGGTGGAATGTAGCGAAGTGAATGACATCCAAACCTACACTGCTAACTCGACCTTTTTGATTGTCTCGGTTACAAACAGTAACCTTCCTACCGACCTCAAGCGAAGCATCATCCAACTGGTTGATCTACATGATCTTTTACTCATGACCCTCAATCTTATTGCTTTGAAGCGAAACTGGAACAGAAACTTGGCAAGGAAGTTAAGAGATTGGGGCGTTAGGATGGCAGAGGTGACAACCTATCTCAACACTGAGGGAAACATAACCATCAGAAGTTCTGTTGATGAGGTACTACCCAGTGCGGAAGTCAAGAAGAGCTACCGTGCCGCGGCATTGTATGCCAATACCCTTAAGTGGATTCCTGCTGAGGTGCTAGTTGAATTGCTTAAGCTGGGGCTTCCCGTCGCCTTTAGCATCACGGTGGATATGATAAACGCCCATGAATATTTTGAGCCTATCGAGTCGAACCTCCACATTGTGGAACAAGATGAGTTGTGTCGTGAGGCTCAAGCACACCTGTTACAGATTCAAGCGGAACTAAGGGACGTGTTGGTGTGTTAGAGGAAAATCCGCTTGTATAAGATATAATCGTATAGAAATAGTTCTATGAGGTGTAGGATGAGCCAAGATAATTTTAACACTGAAGAAATTTGTAAGACCAAGCGCAGACTAGAAGATGCTGTTGAGTCGCTGGTGGTATGTAGCGGAGCGCATGACATAACAGGATATAGTGCGGGGTCAGCTTTTTTTATTGTATCGGTTAGGAATAGCAACCTTCCCGCTGCACTCAAACGCGAGATTGTCCAATTGATTGATCTGCATGATCTCTTGTTCATTGGCATCATCCTGATTGATTTGACCGAAAAATGGAATGAGACTTTGGCAAAGAATTTAAGGAGCTGGGCAGTAAAGATTAGCAACATGGTTTTACAAATGAACACGGAGGGGGATCCGGAAATCCGAGATCGCGTGGATGAATTGCTCCCCAATCCTGAAGTGAGAACGGCTTACTATGATGCTTCGGTTTATGCCAATTCACTACGGTGGGCATCTAATGAATCTTTTCGAGAAGGCATTCCCACGACTTTTAGTCACACCATCAAGATGACCAATGCACATAAATACTTTGAGCCAATGGATGACACCTTCGATGTGGCAAATTTGGATGCGTTGCAGGATCGCTTCCAAGCCCACCTGTCCGAGATTCAAGCCAAACTCAAACAAGCCATGTTGTGCTAAGGGGTATCACCAATTCTTTACCAATCCTTTATAAAAGAAGTGGCGGTTGATCTCGTCTGTTAGAATAGCGTCAACACAATCCATGAAGGGTTGCAACATGAAAAAGATACCGTTGTGGTTAGCCGTCGTCATCACGCTCCTAACCGCGCTCCCGTTTTTAACAGGCTTCTATTTGGGCAATGTTTTATTTGGCTTCTCACTTGTGCCGTTGGATATTTTCGATTGGATGGTGGGCATCATCCCTGGCGGACTGCTCATCACAGGAGTGGGCTTGATGGTGGATACGCTTATTGCGCTTGGCTCACAGGATGTCGATACAGCAGGCAAACTGATTGAGCAGGGCATGGGCTATGTCTTCACGCTAGTGGGCGTGGCAGTCGTCGGGCTGGCAATTTGGGGCGTGGTACAACGCAACGCCCGTGCGCGTGTGTGGGGTAGTGTGATCGGGCTGGGCTTGGGGATCGTCTTCCTCGCCTTGAGCTGGTTCCGCCCCTTCGCCAATCATAGCCTCTTGAATGTGCTGTGGATCGTTGGGCTAAGTGTGGCGTGGGCAACCGTCCTCACCACGTTGTATCTGCGCTCTGCCTCTCCCGTTACCACCCCCTCCGCGACTACCGCCCAACCTACCCCTGACACGCTCAACCGCCGTGAGTTCTTGGTGCAAGTGGGCGGCACGTCCGCCGTCCTCACCCTCACGGGGGCGGGCTTGGGCTGGCTTTTGGATGCCAACGGCAATCCTGCTCCAGCCACCCAACTTGCTACCACCGTTCCCACTGCGGACGGTTGGAAGTACGTTCAGGGGCAACGTCCTGAACTGACCGCCCTAGCCGATTTCTACCGCATTGACATTTCCACCCGCCCGATAGAGATTGACGGCGCGGCTTGGACGCTCCCCTTCACGGGGCTGGTCAAACAAACCAAGTCGTTCACGTTGGATGAATTGAAGGCATTCCCCAAGCGTGAGGAAATCATCACCCTACAATGTATCTCTAACCGCATTGGTGGGGATTTGATCGGTACGCTCAAGTGGACGGGTGTCCCCGTGCGTGATGTGTTGGCACAGCTGGAACTAGAGGATAACGCCACGCATTTACGCATTGAAGGCGGCGATCAGTTCTTTGAGTATGTGAGCATCGAGCAGATCATGGCGGACGAACGCATCATCTTCGCCTATTTCTTTGATGACCAACCCTTGCCCGAACGCAACGGCTTCCCTCTACGCATTTACCTCCCCGATCACTATGGGATGAAACAACCCAAGTGGATCATCGGGGTGGAAGTGGTGGCAAGCGACGAACGCGGATACTGGGTACGGCGCGGATGGTCGCCCACTGCACAGATGCAAACTACCTCTGTGGTGGATGGTGTGGGCACCATGGAAGTCTATCGCGGTGAAGCCGACCAACTCTACCTGCCCATCGGTGGCTATGCCATTGCTGGGGCGCGTGGTATCTCTAAGATAGAGGTCAGCGTGGATGAAGGCGAGTGGCAAGAGGCTACGCTTAAAACCCCCTATAGCGATTTGACATGGGTTTACTGGCGGCATGACTGGGCATATCAACCCGGTCGCCATACATTTGCTGTTCGTTGCTATGAAAAAGATGGTACACTTCAGATCGTAGAAACGCGCCCCAACCGCCCAGATGGTGCAACCGGCATTCATTCGGTTAGCCGTACCCTAGAGGATGCGCCAGAGGTGGCGGGCGAGCTGACCAGTTAACTGAAGGACGCACCATCATTCTCCAATATCTGCGCCAATACCTGAAGGGCAATGCCCTCCCGTTGATTTTCTTGATGATCTCCGCCCTGGTGGTGGGGGTCATCATCACTTGGAACGGTGTGAATCACCACTATGATGATATGTGGTACGTGGTGTATGCCCGTAGCATCCAAACCGATTGGAGCTTGAGCGTACCCATTTCTAGCTATTATGCCCCCCACACGCTCGGATGGATCAACCAGTGGCCCCCTCTTTACCCCATGCTGTTGGCACTGGGCATCGGGCTAGATATATTGGTTTGGGGGCGCATCCTAACCATTGCCATTTTGATGGCGTGTACGGGGATGGTTTATGCGTTGGCATTGCGCTTGACAGGTGGACGCTGGCGATACGCCCATGCCGCGGCAATATTGTTCCTGCTGTTCCCCGTCACCACGCGCGACGGCTTCGCTTACATCCATTCCGAAACCGCCTTCACCTTGCTGGCATTGATCTTCCTGATGCTGGTTTTGCCCTATCGCTTGGGGCAAGCCGTGTCCGTTCGTGGGGCAGTTTGGGCGGCGTTCGTGGTGGTCTTGCTCACCCTCACGCGCTATGTCGGGGTGGCGTTCGGCGCGTTGGGGTTGGGTTGGTTCTTCTTGTGGGGCATCACCACGCGCACGCGCACACGCTGGATTCCCTTCGTGGCGTTCTGCTTGAGTTTCCTCCCCATCACGCTCTATGCCCTTTACCTCAAAGCGGTGAGTGGCTCATTCACTGGCTCGCAAACCACCGCCGATCCGTTCAGTTTTAGTGGGCTTCCTAATGCTGTCTATTCAATCATCCGTGAGATGATGGGTGGGTTGAATGTGCCCTTCTTGATGGTGGGCTTGCGTTCTAACTGGTGGGGCGTGTTGCTTTTGGGTGGGATCATCATGCTGGTGGGATGGTATGCCCTACGGCGCGAAAACCGCCTGCATGCGTTGCTTGACCATCATCACCTGTTGGCGGTGGGCTACAGCGTGGGCTACTTCGCCGTGTTCTTTGTCATGGGCGCACGCTCGCGCATCATCACCGAAGAAACCACGCGCCATTACATCGTGCTATTCCCCGTCCTGTGGGTGTTGGTCGTCTCGGCGTTGAGTCGTATTGACTTACCGCGCTGGTTGTTGGGGGGGATGTTGTTGTTATACGTAATACGCGGGATGATGGTCTTGCCCGTGCCAGCGTATGGACTGAATTACAACCTGCCCACTTGGCGCAATGATCCGCTTTTGCAACGGCTTCAAGACACCCCTCCTCAAGATACGCTGGTACACACGCAATACAATTCTTATCTATCGTGGCGACTGGGTGACAGCGTGCCCGTCCGCACCTTCGGGAGCATCACCGCGTTTGAAACCGTCCCGTGTGAACAATTGGTTTTCCCTGCGCCGTACCGCTACGCGCTCTTCACCCTGATTGATTCTGCCTACGTGCGCGATCATCCCATCGAACAGGTAGAACAAGTCTTAACGGATTGGGCGCAACCGTGCGGAATGGTGGTGGCGTTTGAGAGCAGTGGGTTCACCACGCTCATGACGATGGAGATCGCGCGTCCAGTTGCTGTAACCGCGCCTTGATCTGGTCAACGGCGATTTGTCCCTCTAGGTTGCAGTTGTACAATGCCCCCTTCCCCTGATAGAACACCCCAACCAAGTATAGCCCTGCTAGGTCTTTGACCTCGCGCCCGCTGTTAGAGGGATAATCGCTAGGGTGATCCTGACGGGGAATGAAAGTGGTTTGGTCACGCTTGGGGAAGCCTGCTGAATCAGTGTGTTCGACGGGTTCATGCAGGTAACGATACAACACCGGGCGATAGCCGGTTGCCATGATAACCGCCTCGACCTGATGGACGCTTTCGTCGTCCAATATCACCCCATCACGAGTGAAGGAACGCAACCCTGGCACACAAATCACCTGCCCTGCTTTGACCGCCCGTATGAGTTCATCTCCGCGCGTGCCTGCCGCCGTGCTGGTTTTGCCGTCTTGGGGGGTGTGAATGCCCACGCGCTCTAAATTGCGAAACTGGATGCTGGCGATCTTGGCATTGAGTGCCTGCCCCCAGCGTTGCGGTAGATAGTCAGCAAGGATCATCCACGCATGCTTAGGCAAGCCCCACGGATAGCGTGGGCTAAGGGTGATGCCGGTTCGCATGGAAAGCAAGACGGGCGGTTGATACGCTTGCTTGCCAATTTCTGGGGCAATGTCTATCCCACTGGGTCCGTTCCCGACAACCATCACCCGTTCCCCCTTGAATGGCTCTGCTCCTAGATAATCATGAGCGTGCAGGACACGCCCCTTGAAGTGCGCTTGGTTGGGGATGGCTGGCGTGAAGGGTTGGTCAAATCGCCCCGTAGCAGAAATGACCGCATCCACTTCCCACGTGGTGGAATCGGTTTGAACGCGCCAGCGTCGGTTAGCGGTGCGTGCCACCTCCTGCACCATCACCCCAAAGTGGATGTGCTGGCGCAGGTGGTGACGGTTGGCAAAGGCGTTCAGGTAGCGATGATATTGCTTCGCCGTTGGGAAGATCGGGTAATGCCACGGCATGGGCATCTTGGGCAGGTGTGAATACCACTTGGTGGTATTCAAGCGCAAGGATGGATATAGGCTATTCCAAGTGTGCCCCACCTCGTGCGAACGCTCCAACACCACAAACGGGATGTTCGCCTGTTGCAAGTAATACGCGCTTGCTAAGCCGGCTGTTCCAGCCCCAATCACCACCACCCGAACACCAGAAGCAGACATGGTTACTCGCTGGTTGCCACTGCCGTGACGGTTAGCAGTTGGTTATCCAGCGTGGCTTGAGCATCCAATGCCGCAGCGGTGGCGGTTTGCTCAATGCGGATTGCCTCTTGTTGCGCCTGTTCAGTCAGTGCCAGCGTGGCAAGGGCGGTATCGGTTGCCAATTGGCGCACCTCGCTAATCGGCGTGGGGGCAATGTTCAAGCCCTCTGGGATGGGTGTAAAGCCCCCGTCACGGGCAATTTGCGTGGCGGTGGCAACCACGATGGTTGCCATGTTCTCCCCAAAGATTCCCTCGCTCAGGCGTTGCTCAAACAGTTGTGCGTCTTCGGTGGTGCGTGGGATAAAGGTTTGTGCCATGTAGTTGATGGTGGCGGCATCGCGCGTGTAGAGCAATTCAAACTCCGCTTGGGGAGACTCGATGTCATAGAAAACAATCGCGCTGATGTATAGCCCAAACAGGAGCAAGGCAACCAAGCTCACCCCCCACCCTAAACGGGCGTTGGCGCGTTGGCGTTTACTAGGTGAATCGTCATGTGTGTAGGACGCTTCGATAGGTGGATTGCTCATGTATGCGAGGCGTTCCTGTAAGTCCAGCAATATATATTCATAGCCACGCATGGAGGCAAGTTGAATGCTGGAAGCGGTTGCCCATTCGGGGGGCAGTTCCATCCCTTTGTGGATAAGGAAGATCAGGCGCGTGGGCTGTTGCAAGGCTTGATCGACCACCGCCACCCAGTCAGGCGTGGTGGGTGCGTCTTCGGTCAACAGAGCAATCACAATGGTCTGGGAGTCAATGTCGCTTAGGGTATATCCTAAATGCGCTAAATCTTGTGCCAATCTCTTGGCAAATTCTTCCCCTAGTGGGGCATAGGTAATGGCTATCGGTAGGGTCATGGATGATTCTCATTCTGATAACTAGGTTGTATTATACGCAGGGATGAAGCGTAGGTAGCATGGCATACCTAAACCACTTCATCCGCTATGTTCCCACGTGCGCAAGTAATTCACTGCATGCCAGATGTCGGCTTCGTCGGCGGTGGTCAAACAGGCTGGCAATCCACGCCATCCGTCCGTCACCATAGTATACAACTCCTCATCACGGGTACGGGGCAAGCGCACCTGTAGCTCTTGCAACACGCGCTCATAGCTTTGCCACGCCCCACACGCTTCTATGAAAATTGCCTCCCCACGTTCTAGCGAAGCCTGATCGGGTAGCGTTGGGTTCACGCGGACGGGAAGGGGATTGTCATAACTTCGTGCTTGGTCGCGCTGGGTGAAGATGAACTGAAAGCCCCACGTCAACGCCACAACGGTGATGAGCGTCGCGGTGGTGAGGATCGCGCTAGTGACGGGGGTCAGGTTCATGCGTCGCATGAAGTGGCGTGCGTCGGTTTGTAGCACCCACGCCCCACCCAGCATCAATGCCCCCAACGCCACCCAATGCACCCAACGCGGAGGCAGTGCTTTCAGGATGCCAGCTTGCGCGGTGATCTGCCACAGCTGGGTAAAGCGGTACGGGGTGGCGTTGGGGAGGATCACCTCCACCAACATGAGCCATTCGCCCTCTGCGTCCACTTCATCCCCCACCGTCAAGTAACCGCCGTCCTCATCAATGCGCTCGGTGATTTGCCAGCTTCCACGCCAATCTAACGCGGGGCGCACCCACTGTATGCGCACTTGTGCAGCATCAGGGAGGGGGGCATCTTGATGATTCACGCGCAAATCAACGGTGTTCACTCCCACCCCGCCGGGTGAAAGGGTCATCTCAAGCGCAAAATCCCCCTGCGTCTGGCTGGCGCGTGGGGTGGGAAAGTCTTGTTGCAGGATGGAAGGCGGAGGGGGTGGGGTTGCGCCTAGCCACCCTGCCCCCACCAAGACCGCCAATGCTAACGCGCTCTCTAGTGGGAATGACCAGCGTATCCATCCCGTTTTCATCAGATAGGGTTGTGCCCACGCATAGCGCGACGGGTTCGCCAAGACATGATGCCCCGCACTCACCGCCAGCACGCCCCCCACCAACGCCACCTTAACCCACAATGCCACCCCATAGGAACTGCTCACGCTTTGCTGGGCAGACTCTAGCCACAACATCGCGCTGTAAAGCCCACTCAATACCGTGAGCAATGCCGCCCCTGTTGCAAACACGGAGAAGCGTTTGAGGACGACGAGCAGAGCTTGGCGACGTGTCTCCCCTTGATAGGGTTGGATGGCATTGGGCAAGATGAGCGCGAGGGCAACCAAGCCACCCACCCACACACTCACCCCGACGGTGTGCAACCAATGCACCAATACCGCCACCCACGGCATGACCAACGCCCCAGCGGCATGACTGCTGGCGGCGAAGGTGCCCACCAATAAGGCGGAAGCCCACATCATGGCGTGCCAAAACGGAAGCACAGTGCGCGGTTTATCGGTGCGCCAATACAGCGTTAAGCACCATATCAGCACGATTAGCCCCCATAAAACCATGCGGAACGTCCACACATCCCCAAAGCGCGAGCCAATCCGCGCCGTCTGCCACAGGTTGTTACCCAAAACGGCGAAAGCCCCCACATCAAATAACGACATGGCATATTGGATGAGAGAGAGCAGATTACCTACCAGAATGCCGATGAGTGCCACCCCCGCCCATAGCGTGAGGCGGTTCATCACGCGCGGGGGTAGCTTGCCCATGCGATAACGGGCGTTCCCCCACGACGGAAGCAACACGCGCGTATATAAGACGGTCATCCCAAACAGCAACGTTGAGGAACTGAGCAGGATCACGCGCCACAGCACTTCTAACGGGGGGGCTTGTGTGGTGGATTCCCCCACCTCCACCCCTTCCACCGATTCCCCAACGAAGAACACGCGATGCTCGGTGATGACGTGCCCATCACTGGCGAAGGCGGGGCGTAAGACCACGATATACGCGCCTTCGGGTAATCCGCTGGGGGGATTGAGGACAAGCAAGGCGTTGTCTTGGGGATCAACCTGCCCATCAGCAATCCATTCACCAGCCTGATTGAGCAGTTGAATGGTGCTGAAGCGTGGCTCAAGCGATTCGCTAAACCAGAATTGCAAACGGGGGGGCATGCGTTCTAACGTGGCGCGGTCTTCAGGAATGGCACGCACAAGATAGCCATGCCCCAGCACTACGGCAACATTCACCCATAGCCCGACAAAAACACTAAGCCCAATCCCCCACCAGCGTACCTTATTCCAAGTCCACATGTTCATCTTGATTGGCTTTCGACTCATCTACCAGTTGTTGGGCTTGCAGTCGCTCTTCTTCGTCTTGGTCAGTACGCGCCTGAACCCAGCTGGTTGCTACCATGACTAAAAAGATGACAGCTATGCCAAGATAAATTAACTCGTCATAGCTTCCCAAAGCACCATGTGCAAGTATAGGCGAAATATCCATAGTATGTACTTTTTTTCACAATCGACTCATCGAAAAAAACGCGCTCAATTGGCGCGTTTGGGTTGCCCCAGGAGAGAATCGAACCCCCGACACAGAGCTTAGGACGCTCCTGCTCTATCCACTGAGCTACTGAGGCGAATACGATGAGCATATCATACACTTCAAAAACGATCAATTACCGCCATGCCCACATGCTGAAACTCATTCATTGCCTCTAACACTTGCCCCGCCTCTTCAAGCGTGACCAAGCGTCCCACCAATTGGCGCGGAGTCAATCTAGCAGTGGCGATCATCTCCAACATGGGGGGATATTCGTGCGCTTGCATCCCGTGCGAGCCAACCAAGGTTAACTCACGCCCAATCACCGCGCCCATCGGCATAGGGGGATTTTTATCCTGCCCCGCCAATAATCCCACTTGAACATGTCGCCCACGCTTGCGCAAGCACAGCACGCTATTTTGTGCGGTGGCAACACTACCCAGCGCGTCTAGCGAAACGTGCGCCCCCCCGTGCGTGAGGTCACGGATGGCGGTGGGAACATCGGCGACGGTACGCGCGTTTAGCGTGTGGGTTGCGCCAAGTTGTTGGGCAAGCGTGAGCGCGTGGTCGTTGATGTCAATGCCAATGACTTGCGCCCCCATCGCCCGCCCAATCATGATGGCGGATAATCCCACCCCACCGCATCCATGCACCGCCATCCACTGACCAGCGGCAACGCGCCCTTGTGCCACCACCGCACGAAACGCGGTGATGAAGCGACACCCCAACGAAGCGGCGGTTACGTCGTCAATTTCAGGGGGCAATGCCACCAAGTTCACATCGGCATATTCCAACGCAACATATTCGGCAAAGCCTCCCCACCCACTGAAGCCGGGTTGAAAGTCGCGGTTACAAATCTGTTGGTTGCCAGACAGACATTCTGGACACGTGCCACACCCTCCCGAAAAGGGCACGGTGACGCGCTCCCCACCTTTCCAACGGCGCACCTCCGCCCCCACCGCGACGACCTCCCCAGCCAATTCATGACCGGGAATATGCGGAAGCGTCTTGATGTCGGGGTCATGCCCCTGCCAGCCGTGCCAATCGCTACGGCAAATGCCACACGCCCCCACCTTCAACACCACCCCAGTAGGGGAGGGCGTGGGGTCAGGAACGGTGGCTAGGGTGAGCGGTTGTTTGAATTGGTGATAAAGCATTGCCTTCATGAAAAACTCCTATTGTGGTTGTAAAGTATCGCAACGTGGGCTATTGCCAATGCTGGTGACTTCTAAAGACCAGCGCGATTCTAACGGCATGGATGCCCACTCATTTTGTGTGCGTTCACACGCATATTCCCCGTTGTCGTCCGACAGTTGCACGGTGTAAGACTCGGTGCGGTTGCCCTCGCGTTCACAGCCTAAGCGCGTTTGGTTGGCACAATTCAAGCTGACTTCCCCCCATTGTGGCGTATCCTTGAGGCTGTCCCCTTGCGTCACCACATCGCGCACAAATGCCCAACGGTCAACGCGATAGGTGCAATAGTCATCATAGATCGGCTCTTCACGGTAGGTGGGTTGGCAAGATTCACTCTCAGAGAACGTGCCGTCGCCGTTGTCGCGTCGCACCGTGTTACAGCTCTCCCCAGTTTGGATGCGCTCGGTACTGCGTTGGCGTTGGCTACAGCTCACACTGTAAGCGGAAGCAGGAACGGTATCGCGCCAGTTTTGATCGCTCACGGATTGGTAGGATTCTACCTCAATCACACGCTCCCAAGCATGTCCCTCCACGATCACGCTGGCTTCGCTGGTACGGCTCAATGCCCAAATCGCCCCAATGACCAAGACGACTACCACGCCGATGATGATTCCGATGGGGTTGCCACGCTTGGGTTGGGCTTGTGCCTGCGCTTGGGCAACTTGTGCTTCATGTTTGATGCGTTGCACATTGCGCCCCGCTTCGCCCTCAAAGCGTGTGCCCTCTTGGCGTTCTTGCTGTTCGCGCAGGGTGGCGGTTTTAGCAGTGGTGGTGGAGCTACCACAGTTGCCACAAAATTCTACGCTTGCCGCCAGAAGCGAATCACAGTTGCTACAAATGCGATCTACCCCCACCAAGACGTGATCTTCTACGGCAACCTTCTCATCATCAGAAGGGTAGTAACGCGCATCCGAATTTTGCGTTGCGCCACAATTGGGGCAAAAACGATGGGTCTTGCCTAGCAGTTTCTTCGTGCCACAAAACTGACAATCCCATAACATCTCATAATGTTTTTCCATCTTTCACACTCCCTAGTTTGAAATTGTTGTGGTTGGATGAATCTTTTGTTAACGGTGTGGTTGCGTCTCATTCATTTTAGCATGATCTAGTGTGGCGTGTTCTTGCGTATCACGCGAGCCGTTGTTACGTGTGGTGAGTTCAATCTCCGTTTGGACAACCTGCAACAGGGCAAAGGCAAGTTCCAGCGTCAAGCGTTTACGGAATTGGGTTTTGTTTTCAGTGGATGCCATGCCATGAAACGTATAGGTATAGAACTCATGGATGATTTTACCCGTGACGGTCATCTCTGGATTCCACCGATCCAGCAAGACCCATTCCCCCACTTGAAATTGATATAACTCAAAGATGATACGCACTTCTCCATGCGCCCCCTGAAAGTATAAATCCAGCGCAATGGGTAAGGTATTGGTACGCGCGGGCAACTTGCCGATCAAGCCACGAGTTAACGCCTGTGATACGGGGGCAATGCGCCGTTGCAGGGTTTTCTTGTCCAGTTTATGGGCGTGCTTCAACAGGTGATTTAGCTTCTTGAGCAGTGACTGGGGGGCAATCACTTGGCTACGGCTCACGCGCCCATAATCGTCATACTGGCTTAAGCCCAAAGCGGACAACTTCCAGTCGTTGAATGGACGATTCTCCAAGCCCAACAATAGTTTACGGGCAACTAGCGTCCCCTCGATTTGTTGCCCAACCAACGCGCCATGCGTTGCTGTGGGTTGCCACATTTGCCGCCGTCCGCTTAGGGTGTCTGCGCTGTGTGGGGGCATGTCCATATAAGGGGGCAGTTTTACCCCTAGCGTGACGGGGGCACTAAACAGCAGGCGTACAATCACCGTGAATAACCACAACAACACCCCCAACACGCTCACCAAGATCAGCAAGCCTCCCCAAACGGTGGTGAGGGATAGCTCAACACTAACCCCCAAACTCGCTAGAAGGTCATTAAGCACTCCCCGCAGTGTTTCCACCCAGTTGGTTGCCATGCCCAACACAGGGTTAGTGGGTATAGACGTGGTGGGAATGGACGTAGAGGAGGGCACTGGGGTTGTTTGGGGGGTGGGGTTCAGTTCCCCTGCAACGAATGGAACGGCAAAACTGGCACCGGCTTTGATGGGTTGCATCTCTGGGGAGGTGAGGGTTAGCTCATACGGCTGGACGACATTGGGCGGGAGCAGGGTCAAGGGGATGGTCAGCTTCACCAACTGCGAGGCACTGGCTTCTAGGGGAGGGACGGTTGCACTTGCTAACGTCGTTTGTTCTCCCAAGACGCGCAAATCTGCTGTAGCGGGCTGGGTGGCGGTTGTTCCGCTATTGGTGACGGTGAAGGACACCACTAACCCTCCTTGTGTGTCTAGCTCGCGCCCAACGTAAAAAGCGATGTAGTTGGGGGAGCCACTTTGGAACAAGAAGGTGAAGACGTATGGCAGGACGAAGACGAGAAAATGCTTCATGAGTCAACCTTAATAGGGGGTTACGAAAACACACCCCCTAAACTTAACGCGAAACCCCGTGCTTATGCAACCCATATCCCAACAGGTTGTATGCTGGAACACAAATTAGATCACCACAACGGGTGGAACGGGGGTCAAGGGTTTTGCCTGCAAGGGTTGCTTATTCTCCAAGTCTTGATGGGATTGCTTGAGCATGTCCCCTAATTTTTGACAATAGGGTGATGGCTTCAATTTAGCATGACACTTTGATGCTTGGGCTAGATACTGTTTTGCCAAGATGTGCTTATTGTTGTGGGAGGTGGTATAAGCAAGCGCGTAAAACAGATGGGTCGCATACCAATCATTGCGTATAGCCCCCCGCTTCAGTCTTTCAATATATAGATCATTTAAGATCACATCTGCCACATCGGCTTGTTCATGGTCAATTAAAATGCTGGCAAGGGTATAGTAGGTATAACACAGTAAAGTGTGATGCTGTTGTTTTTCTGCATAACCCTGTGCTTCCGCAACGTAGTGTAAAGCCTCGTCAAATTCGCCTTGTGCTTGTAGCAAGCATGCTTGTTGTAGGTTGAACAAGATGCGTAGATCATGTTCAATGAACTTATGCCCTGCCTCAGCTTGGGGGAGATGCGCCAAACAATGCTGGGCATGCTCATAGTTGCCACGCTGCAAAGACCCAATGCTAGATAACAGATTGGTGTAGTGTTGATAACGGCGTATCATGACATCGTTGGGATGGATTCCCCATGAAGCAAGTTGCACATCTCCTAATCTATTTTTTATCTCTATGAGTCTTAAACCTGCTTGAATAGATTTCCCTCCCACCAGTTCTTCTACGGCAAGGCTAAGTTGAATACGTATGCTTTCCAACGGTGAAACAGCATCACGGGTGGCATACTCTTCCAATTGTTGGTATGGGTATGGGTAAACGTTTTCTAATAAACCGTTTGATATTTCAGTGCCATGATAGTTAAGCCAGAAGCGGATTTCATCACTAATGGGGAGGGCATCGTCATTCGCTCTGCGCGTATCTATAGCGGTTTTTATCGTCCACAATAGGCTCTCTGTTTCAGATCGTTCATATCCATTCAGAAGATAGTAGCTGGCAAGCCATTCGGCGAAGAATCCCGGCAATACCTTATCCTCTGCTTGAAGTGCGTCTGAGATGATTCGCTTCATTAAACGGGGCAAAGAAAGATTGTGGTAGCGTGAGCGTTGCAGATAATAAAAACAGCGATTGTCCAGTAGTTCTAGGATTTGCTTGGCAATGGTGACTTTTTGGGGTTGCTTGAGATATACAAGTACATGCCTCAAATAGTAATCCATGTATTTGTCCAATAGAGCGGGGTTGGATAGATTGGCACGAATGTGTCGTAGGATGCCGTCATCATCCAGTGGAGGGTTAGCAGTATCCAAGATAACCTCATGTCTAAGGATTTCAATGGTTGAATAAGGATAAAAGTTACCTCCATTGTATACAATTTTGTAAACAGGGTGTCAGAAAAAACCCACCAATTTGGTAGATTTTTCCTGACGGTTTAAGTTTAAGAAGAGAGTCGTGCAGTTATGAACTAGGGTCTAGGCGGATGATTTGTCCACTGTAGTCTACAATGTACAATTCGCCCCCCTCATCCTCTCCGAATGAGGCAATGCGATAGGGGGAATCCACAAAGCGATTGGTTTGCCATGCGTCGCTTGTATCGCGGTAGGTTGTCCAGATTTGACCGGAGCAGAAATCACCAAAGAAGTAGACCCCCTGCAACGAAGGAATCTTTTCGCCCCGATACACATACCCACCCGTCACTGAACAATGCCCATCCGCATGCGAGTATTCAGCAATGGGCAACACCAAGTTAGCTGGGTCATTCCCACCCGTGTAGTAATGTAACCCCTCATAGATGCGCCAGCCGTAGTTAGCACCATTGGGCGTGCCATAAGCGTGATAGTTGATTTCTTCGTAGGTGTTCTGCCCAACATCCCCCAAGTACAAATCCCCATTGGCGCGGTCAAAACTAAACCGCCACACATTGCGCACCCCATACGCCCAGATCTCCGCCTTGCTGGCAGGATCGTTGACGAATGGATTATCGGCAGGGATGGCATAAAGGGGGGCATCAACATCAATGCGCAATATTTTACCCAACAGCGTGCCCGTTTGTTGGGCATAGTTTTGAGGATCGCCCGCGCTTCCCCCATCCCCAACGCTGATATACAAGTATCCATCCGCGCCAAATGCCATGTGCCCCCCGTTGTGATTGGGGTAGGGTTGGGCAAGGCGGAGTAACTCCACCGCGCTGGTGGGGTCAGCGCGGTTGGGATCATCCGCGCTCACTTGGTAGCGAGCAACGATGGTATCGTGGGTGTTGGCTTCGGTATAGTTGATGAAGAATGTGCCATTGCTGGCAAATTGTGGGTGGAACGCCAACCCCAGCAACCCGCGCTCGGTATAGTTGGGGTTGAGCGCGTCGGCTGAAATCAGGTTAGAAACATCCATAAACGTATTGAACGCCCCGTCTGCACCAATGGCATACACCTTCCCACCTTGTTCCACCACAAAAACACGCTCGCTTTGATCGTTGGCATGCGTGAGATATAACGGTCGGTTCAGCCCATTTAGAAAGACGGTCGCTTGTAAAGCAGCGCGATCGGGTGGGTTGGGAACTTGTGCGTGTACGCCCATCCCTCCCACCAACAACATCCACAGGAATAACCCTGCCTGTAATGCTCTACCCTTCATGATTCACCTTAACTCTTTATTCACTAGCAGCGACGGTGCCAGCACTTGCTACCACCACCTTTTCGGGTTGAATATAATGTTGCGCGGCAGCAAGAAGTTGCTCGCGGGTGTGTGCCATGATGGAGGCTTCGTAGCCGAGTAAGTAATCTAGCCCTAAGCCGAAGTTTTCGATGCGCAAGAGCAAAGATGCCACGCCTTGATTGCTCTCTAATTGTAGCGGTAAATGTCCGGTGTAGTACGCCTTCACGTCGTCCAATTCTTCTTCGGTCACTTGTTCGGTGATGATACGGGTGAATTCGTGGAGGATGTCTTGGGTTGCCTCTTGGGCATTCTCTGGGCTAACGCCTGCGCTTGCGCTCCATGCGCCGGGTCCATAACCTCCCTCAATGGAGCTAGAGCAATAATACGCCATGCCCTTTTCCTCGCGCACGATGTCCCCAATGCGCCCCATCATCCCAAACTGCCCTAAGACGCTGTTGACCAGCATGGTAGCGTAATAGTCTTCGGCATTGCGAGAGGGTCCCACAAATCCTAGTTTGAGGTCGAGCTGGGTTTTCCCGTGAATGGGGCGATGAACCCGTTTAGAAGCATCTATCACAGGGGGAAGGGCAGGCGCGATGGGTGCAGGTTGGTTAGGGTTGTGCCAATCCCCTAGATAACTTGCCACAATATCGGTGGCACGCGCAGGCTCAACATTGCCCACCACTGCCAACACCATCCCGCGTGCCCCATAGTGTTGCGCATGGAATGCGGTTAGGTCGCTCAGTTGTAAGTTGGCGTTGCTTTCTAGCGTGCCCTCCACGTTAGGGTGGTGAAGATGATCGGGAGGGTAGAGTGCCTCAGCAAAGGCACGCCCTGCTTGATGGCGTGTATCCTGTTCATAGTAGTTTAGCGCGGTGAGCATTTCACCACGCAAGCGTTCAACCTGACTGGGATCAAACAGGGGATACTTGAGTACATCTTCAAGCAACATCATCAACGTGGGCAAGTCTTCTGATAGCGCACGTCCGCTAACCTCGGTTCTATAGCGTCCACCCCCGATGCTTAGATCTGCGCCGATGTCCTCTAGCGCGGTGTGGAAAGCGTCAAAGCTACGATGTTGCGTCCCCCGTGTGAGCATTTCAGCAACGAAGGCGGCTAGTCCTCCCAACGCAGTATCATGATGGTAGGCAGCCCCTACCGCAAGCGAGCCAGTAATCACGACGGATTGCACGTCGGGCTTTTGATATGCCAATACAACGATGCCATTGGGCAGTTCTGTGCGTAGGATGTTCGCGCTAGTGGGCAAACGATGGAGTGAATTGGGCATGATTAGGCTTCCGTTTCTTGTGGGATTAAATGCCCCACCACGCGGTTATGACGAGTGAGGTAGCGACGGGCGACATCGTGCAGGTCGCCTAGTGTGACGGACTCTATGCGTTCGGTGTATTGATCCACCCACTTGTAGCTATCGAAGTTTTCGGCACGGGCATAAGAAAACGCCTGTGAGGTGACGGTTTCAATATCATAGGCAAATCCTGCCCGCGCTTGTTTTTTCGCCTTGAGCAGTTCTTCTTCGGTGACATTATTTTTTAGCACGTCATCCATCACTGCATCGAAGGCGGCTTCACACGCGCTGGGGGTTTGCCCATCACGCACCACCATAGAAAACTCTAACAAGCCGGGGTCGATGGAAGTTCCTGCCCCACCGTATATCTGCACGGCTAATTCGGTATCCACCAATGCCTTGTACATGCGCGTGGTCTTGTTGCCAATGCCCCCCCCCACGCCACATAAAATGCTAGAAAGCATATTGAGCGCGAACCAGTCTTGATGTGAAGCTGGGGGAATGTGATAGGCAATCTCTAAAAAGGAGGTGTTGCTAGGGCGGATCACCGTCACGCGACGCTCGCCCTGTTGGGGTGGCTCTGGGCGGACGAACAGGTTAGGCGTTGCTCCCGTCGGGATGGACTCATAGTAATGGCGGATTTTCTCCAGCATTTCGGCGGAATCAAACGCGCCTACAGCTACCGCGATGGCATTGTTGGGGACATAGTGCGTGCGATAATGTTGGAACAAGTCATCGCGCGTCATGGTTTGTAAGTCTGCCAAGTCCCCGATGATCTCATGGTGATAGCCATGCACGCGAAATGCCGCCGCTGATACTTCCTCTTGTAGCCAGAAGGTGGGGCGGTTTTCGTACATCCCCCGTTCAGAGATGATAACCGTGCGTTCCGATTCCACTTCCTCTGTGTCAAAGTGTGCATTGACCATGCGGTCTGCCTCTAGCTCTAGTGCGAGGTCAATCTTGTCGGATGGGAGCGTTTCATAGTAGCCCGTGTAATCGGTGTTGGTGAAGGCGTTCCACTGTCCGCCCATGCGGTCAATGGTTTTGTCTAATTCACCTGCGGGAAAACGATCCGTACCTTTGAACATCATGTGTTCAACCCAGTGTGAAATGCCCGTTTGCCCCGTCCGTTCGTTACGGCTTCCGATGCGGTACATCACAATCCAAGTGATGATGGGGGAGCTATGGACTTCTTTGAGCAAAACAGTCATCCCATTCGCCAACGTGTGTTTGGTGACATCAGGCATGGGGAGGTCTCCTAAAAATGTGATATGAGTAAAGTTTACAAGTGAGTGTATTGTAATCCGAAAAGGGTGGCAATGATACCAGTGGGGAAATGAGAAAGGGGGTAATCCCCCCATCCACGATAGGGGGACTGCTTTGGCGAATTAGTGGCGTGTCACCAGAATGCTATCGGTTACGCCTTCCCCTTTGAAACCGCGCCCAATCCCACGATAGATGAAGCCGAGCTGGCGCATCAAGTTGGGATCATACAAGTTACGACCATCAACTAAGATGGGGGTTTTCATGGCTTGTTGAACCCGTTGCATATCCAAGTTCTTGAACTCGTTCCAGGGGGTCATGACCACCAATGCTTGCGCGTCGTGTGCCACCTCATAGGAATCTGTGGCGAAGCTGATGCGCTCCCCCCAGATTTTACGGGAGTTTTCGATTGCCACTGGATCAAACGCCTTGACGATTGCCCCTTGTTCTAGCAAGTAGTCAATCACCGTGATGGAGGGAGATTCGCGCATGTCGTCGGTGTTCTCTTTGAACGCCAAGCCCAACACGCCCACCACTGTACCGCGCAAGTCACCGATGATGGTTTCGATCTTTTCAATCAGGCGCAAGCGTTGTTTGTGGTTGATTTCCATGACGGAATTGAGAATCTGTGGATTCATCCCCCCCGACTCTGCCATGTGTGCCAACGCCTTAACATCCTTCGGGAAGCAACTGCCCCCATAGCCCACGCCCGCCTGTAGGAAGTGATGCCCAATGCGATGATCGAAACCCATCCCTTGTGCCACTTCGTTGACATCCGCGCCCACGCGCTCACAAATGTTGCTGATCTCATTGATGAAGCTGATGCGCGTTGCCAAGAAAGCGTTAGAGGCGTACTTAATCATCTCTGCTGTGCGTAAGTCGGTCATGACGATGGGCGCACGCAAGGTTAAAAACAGTTGTGCCACCTTCTCTGCGGCATCCCGATTGACAGAACCCAACACGGTGCGATCAGGGTTCATGAAGTCGCGCACGGCAGAGCCTTCGCGTAGAAATTCGGGGCAGCTGACCACCGCAAAATCTATGGGCGCGGGTTGGTTCTTCCGCACGACATCCGCGACAAAATCGCCCGTCCCCACCGGCACGGTAGATTTGTTCACGATGATGAGGGGGTGCGTCATGCGCTGGGCAATGGTGGCTGCGGCTGCCTCAACATATTTGAGGTCTGCTTCTCCTGTGGCACTTTCTGGCGTGGCAACACAGATGAAAACGAAGTCCGCCCCTTGTAACCCTTCATCATAAGATGTGGTGAAGGTTAAGCGTTCTGCTTGACGATTGCGCTTGACCATCTCTGCTAAGCCGGGTTCATAAATGGGTACGCCCCCAGCATTAAGCAAGTCTACTTTGTTCTGGTCAATATCCACCCCAACTACCCGATTACCCAAATCGGCGAAGCATGTACCCGTCGTCAATCCAACGTAACCCACCCCAACTACACAAATCTTCTTCATTGTTTCGTTTCGTCTCACCATGCTCATGAACATTTCATTGTCAATCATGGGGAGAAAGGGGGGAGTTGGCAAGGGGCAGAAAGGAAATAATTCGATAAATTAAGGGGAGCATAGCCTCACTTGTGAGGCGTTTTTGAGGCTATGCGTGTAGGATGATGGATTAGTTCAAGCACACGTTAGTGCCACAGTGTGAATAATTCGCCAATTTCTCTGCATGTTTGATGGCTTCGGTTTTTGAGTCACAGAAAATTACGCTGATTTTGAAAGCGGGTGTAATAAAATTCCCCAAAACCTTCCACGAATTAGGAGCATTGACGTACACCAAATCGGTACGGACTACAGGCATACTCACCAAACTTCTAAAAGTCTTGAAATCCATAGGAGGAAGACCCACCATCTGTGATGCGTCCACAATCATCACGCTTCGCTTGGCTTTTTTGCAATGCTGGTTATTGCCCCAATGCTCGCTAATTTCTAAGATGAAACGTTGGAACTCTTCAGAAGTAATTTTGCCTTCCCAGAGGGTGTCATAATAAAAGGCACGCTTATGAGTGTAACGTATTGCAAAATTAATAGTCATTTCAAGACATCCTACTAATGAGTAATTAGCAATGCTCTAACATTAAATTAGATTGTAATTTCTTTCCCACTTTGTCACAAGTAGACAAAATGACGAGAGTCTACAAATAATTTACACAATCCATACTGAGTGCCGAGCAAGGTTCTAAAACTCAAGTGTTGTAGTATTTCAAGATTTCTTGGGCTTTCTTGTGGGCGCAATCCGTATCTTTGCAAAATTCCATAGGTAATTTGAACAGCAACTTCATCGAACGCGCCATCATCTCCCACACGGTGGGGGCACCGATATAAATCAAGGCGAAGTCTGTTGTGCGCCCCATTGCGGTTCCTTTGATTAAATTGTAATCCATGGGGAGGTTGGTCATCTTACGTGTATCCAAGATGTTGATGACCACCTTGGCGGATTCACCCGATTCACGATAGGACGATGTGAGCTGCTCAACAAACATGTGCATATCACTTGTTTGAATGTGACCTACCCATTCCGAGTAGTAGACGTAGGGTTCTAGTTTGGTGAAGGTGATGGGCATAACAAAGATTCCCTAACAATTATGATTTGCGATGATGTCACAGCGAGTCTAACAGTTGTAAAAGCGATGATGCTATAAAAACCTAGCAAAATGGCTAGGTTGGCGTAGCCAAAATGCTAGGGTGTATAGGGCAATCCCTGCCGTGCGACACGCACCCCCAAATAAATTCAGCACCTCAAACGGATAGAAGGCGTTCGCGTCTACATTCGGCATATACAGGCGAATTACACTGTGCATCATCCCTCCAAAGAAGGGCAAGATCACCCCGCCCGCCACCAACCAAAACGGGAGCCAGCCGGTGGTGGGGCGGTTGTGTTGCCGAATCCCCATGCTGATCTGATTGGTCATCCCCAGTAGCATTCCCAGCATTGCCCATTCGCTCGCCTCTTGCATCCAAAGCATCAGGGCGGGTTGGGGCATGGCAAAGGTCAACAGGGCAACGGGCACGCTCACGTTCATCAACCAGAGGCACACGGCGAGGATTGCCCAATTGGCGGATAAGCTACGGTTCTCGCTACGCAAGGTGAGGGGCTTCATCATGTGGGTGAAGACGATCATTCCCAGCACACTGTTCACCACCAGGGCAAGCCCGCCCACCCAACGTAAGTCTAGCGCGTATGTCAGGAGCGTTAGCCCCCCCATGATGCTGAAGTAGACGGCGACGTTCATCATCGCGCGTGGATACCATAGCCCAGTGAGGGTGCTAAAATGGGTGGCAAGCCAAAAATAGCAGGCTGTTCCTATCAGCGGATATGCCCACAATACCCGAAGTGCATGCCCCCACTCTATGCCGAAGCCGTTCAGTAGCCACCCTAGCCCATAGCCAAATAGCCCAACGCGCCACACCCACATTGTCCTAGACGGCGTGGGAACATCCGCCAAATATACGCCTGTGCCAAGCACACCGCATAAAACACCCCATGCCACTACGCTTGAGAATTGCCCACCGATACCTTGTAGCAAGGTGTATTGGTGGTAGGTCGTGCTGAATAATATCCACAGCACAAACGCGGATAACAGCCAATAGCTCGTGCGTGTCGCGGATCTCATTGCATCCACCCCCATAGTGCCTGCCCCACTACGGCACAACTCCACAGCGAAACCACCAGCGCACAACCCACTCCCATAATTACCACCCCACGCAGTATTCTGTTTCTGCTAGATTGCATCCATCCAATGTCCTGAATCTGTTGTAAACTCGACCATAAGTTAAAAAGTTAGAATGAGCCTGAACTGACTATGAATGATACCACTTCTTCTGGATTGGCTTTGAGCCTGTTAGAGTTGTTGCGTTGCCCAGTGGGGGTACGTGATACCCAATATGAAAAGCCGGGCGAGCTAAAGATTGTCCATGAGGGTCATTGGCTACACTGTGAGCAAAATGGCTATAAGTATCCCGTTATCAATGGTATTCCGCACATGCTTGTAGAAGTTGGCAAACGGTGGCGCGATGTACCACTTGAGGCATTACCCGTCCCTCCAACTGAAGAGATGTAGTTGAAGTTAAATTGCGCGATTCACCGTCAAGATGCTATACTTCCCGTTATAAACTCGACCATAAACCAGAGATTGATTGAACCATGGCAGACTTTGTTTCTTACGAAGCACCCGCCCATGAAGCCACCAGTTTACCTGTGATGCTTCCGGGTAAGCTAGTTGGGCGCGATGACGCACTAAAAACTATTTATGCCTACCTTAAGCAAAACCGCCCTGTTTGGTTACATGGGCAGTCCGGGGTGGGGAAAACGGCAATCGCCGCTACCTTAGCCAGCGCGTTCACCCAAAAGCCGGGGGGGACGTTGTGGTTGAGTGTAGATGAGGATTCCTTGTCCAGTTTAATTGTCCGCGTTGGGCGTGCCTACGGGATTATGGAGATCGCCAATAGTGAAAATCCGCTGGGCATGATTGGTGCGGTTGCCACCACGCTCATGCAGAACAAGCCCTTCATCATTTTAGACGGCAACCCCTTGATGCCAGCGGTGGTGGAATTTGTGAACCGTGTGGCGGTTGGGCTTCCGATGCTCATTGTCAGTGAAGAAACCACACGTGGCACGTGGGCAGAGGTTGAAATTAAACCGCTTGCCTTAGCAGATGCGGTGAGCTTGTTTCAAGAACGCTCTGGGCTAAACGGTGAGGGCGTGGTGGAAGTGGTCAAGCTGTTGGATCAGTCCCCGTTAGCAATCATCATGGTGGCGGGGGTGGCAAGGGTTTCTAAACTTGACCTATCAACCTTGTTAGAAAAGCTCAATTCGGCAACTGAATCGGATGCCGTTCATAAAGCCATCAAGGTTAGCTTTGCTAGTTTGCAAAGCGCGTTGCAGGGTATCTTGTTGATGTTGGGGGCAACGCTAGACGGGGGCGCGTCTTTAGAGATGCTCACCCTGATTAGTGATGCTGGACAAGAGTCCGTCCAAAAGGTGATGACCATCCTCACCGCCATTGGGTTAACCTCACAAACCTTGCGCTATAACGAACCGTACTATCAGATGCACCCTATGTTGCATCAGTTCATCCAAACCTATTTAGACAGCAACGATCGTTTAACCACCCTACAAGAAAAAGTGGTAGAGGCAACCCTTAAGTATGCGGAGAAATACGCCAATGCTGAGGTGCGCTCCCACAACAAACTAGCAATCGAGATGAACGCCTTCCTCGCGGTGGCATACTGGACAGCACAGCGTGGGCGACATGATGCTGTCTCGCGCTTGGTGGTTGCCCTCACCCAAGCCAGCGGTTTCATCAACTCGCGTGGCTTCTTGTATGAGGTGTTGCAACTTCAAGAAGCCGGCTCCAGCGGGGTGAGTGCCTTCCCTGCCAATGCCCAGATTCCTCCCGAAGTGCTAGACAATCCGTCCATCTTAGATGATTTTGAAGATGATGAAGAAGCCGACATGAGCTTCTTGGTGGATGATGATGAAGACTTCGATGATGAAGATGTCACCGAAGACGAAGATGCCCCTACCCCACTCAGCACTTTCGCGGAGGACTACCCCCCCGGTGCCACGACGATGGTCAGCACGATTGATTTAGAGCGACGCTTGATATTGGCGAATGAATTGGTTGAGGCAGGCAAAACCGATGACGCGCTCAAGATGTTTGATACCATCCTTCAAAGATTGGATGAAGGGGAGGATGAGGATCCACAACTTGAGTTGAAGGCATTGAAAGCAATGACCCAGCTGTTGGTTAAGAAGGGTGACTATCAACCAGCGATCTTAAACGCCATACGTGGGGTGAAGCTGGCGGAAACACAGAACAATGCCGAGACGCTCATCAAGCTGTTGAGCTATTTAGGGGATGCACGCCAACAACTAGGTGAAACAGGCGAGGCGATCTTGACTTATCAACGCGCCCTCAAGCTATCGCGTGAAAAGAAATTCCGCCAAGATGAGGTCTTGTTGCAAACCCAACTTGCCTTCGCCCAGTTGGATGACGAAGCAACGGATGATGCCATCACCAATTGGGAAGATGCCCTCAAGTTAAGCCGTGAACTGGCACTGCGCCAAACCGAGGGGAAAATTCTCGGTGGGTTGGGGACTGCCTATGCCGAGCAGAAACGCTGGGAGGAGGCTCTAAGTTATTACAATTCCGCGTTGCACATCGCGCGTGAACAAAAGGATGCCACCGAAGAAATGCTACAACTGAGCAATCTGGCGTATGCTTCGGTTGAGGCGAACAAGCTAGGGGATGCCGTCTTGCGCTATCGTCAGGCGTTGCACCTTAGCTATCAAAGCGAGAACAAAAAGGAGATCGTCAACAACCTAGTTGACCTTGCTCGCTTGCTCGCTAAAAGCGTTTTGCACCTCAAGATTGCTGAACTGTTGGTGAAGAATGCTGCGGAGTACGATGCCCATGATCGTGAGGTGGTTGAGCTAGGCAAACAGATTGCTCAGGCTATCAGCGATGCGGAAGCAAAAGCAGTGCAATTCAAACACTTGAGCGGTTCTGCTAGGTTGTATGCAGAAGCGGCGTATAAGTTATTAGATGCCAGTTAGGCAGTCATGCCTAGCCAACCCGTGAACAGATGTTGTGGGTTGGCTAGGTTGCCGACACTGTGTTGCAAGCTGGGGTAATCGCGCAGGCTTTCGGCTATTTTCTGTAGGATGTTTTCTGCCTTCGCTTGGTGGGTGTCACCCTCTGGCGTACCCTGTAGGGCGATGCTCAAGGCGTAATGACACATCCACAAATCGCGCCCGCCATAAACATCTTCATTGTCCAACGCATGGAGCAAGATGCTGATGGCATCCTCCTCGTTTAAGCCCAGCTTCGCTAACCCTAACCACAATAGCCCACGCCCATATAAAACGGGGTTATGATCTTGCGCGGTATTGGTGAACGCTTGGGCGCGTTCTTGACATTCCACATAGTTACCCGTGAGTGCCAAGCCTCGCAAGAACGCCAATTGCACCTCGTGATAGTCATAGATGTTGAGGTAGTCGCGCGTGGAGGATTCTCGCAGGAGGGTTAGCCCACGCTCTTTCTCCCCTGTCCCAATCAAGCACAGGGCGCGATTGGTCAACAAGATGGGATCATCATGCTTTAGCTGTGCCTGTAGTTTGTCTGCCTCATCCAAGAGGGCGATTGCCCCAGCATAATCAAACAAGAGCATGTGAATCATGGAAATCATGCCCACATCCATCAGCTTGTAAAGATAGTTTTCACTCTCGGTGTTGATCTTCAGCACGCGGTCATAGTGGCTAAGGGCAATCGAGAAGCTCCCTTGGTCAATGGCAATACGCCCCAACATCGACAGCACGGAAGCCACCTCACGCTCATTCTCGCTCTCCTCTGCAGTCAACAATGCCCGCAGTTGGTACAGATGCGCTTCGTCTAGGTTGCCACGCGACCAAAATAATCGTCCATAAGCACGCAAGACCGACGCTTGTAAATCGGCACTGCTGCTTTCATCGAGTTGGTCATACGCTTCTTGTAAGGCTTCGAGCGCGTCTTTGTAGTTCCCTAAGCTAGAATGGGCATTCCCTAACGTCACGCCTGCTAATACACGCTCGCTCTTCATGTCGTCTGGGGGGAGTTCATTCATCAACATCATGGCGGTTTGGCTGGCGGCGGTTGCTTCTTCGTAGCGTCTACGCGAGTGGGAGGCGCGTCCTTGTAGCAACCATAGCTTGCTGACGAAGGGCAACGCAACTTCACGCGGGACGGTGCTGGCGGCTTGCAAGCCGGACTCCACCAGCTTGAGCGTTTCCGCCACAAGCCCACGTTCTAACTGGACTTCAGCAGCAGCCGAGTAGGTGGCAAGTGCCTCCTCTAAGCGTCCACAGCGGAAGTATTGATCTGCCAACAGGTCAAGGATTTCGGGGTTAGACCACGCCCGTACCGCCAACCATTCGGCGGTTTGCCCATGATACTTGACGCGATAGGGGCGCGTGAGCATGGAGTAAGCGACTTCGTGATAAAGGGTATTGCGGAAGCGGAACTCGCGGTCTCCTTCAAAACGGCTTTCGTTCTGTTCAACAATGATGCCACGCTCCACCAAGTTATCTAAAATCTGATTGGCATCCATCTCGGCAATCATTGAAACCGCGCCCGCCCAAAAGGTTGTGCCCACCACTGAGGCGATTTGTACCACCCGACGGGCAGACCCTAGCAAATCGTCCAAGCGTGCTTGGAACACCCCCAACAATCCGTTAGGCAATGCCCCTGCCATAGAGGCGTATTGGAAGGCGTTCAACTTCCAATGCCCGTTCTTGTTCTTTTCAAAGACTCCATTGTCAAAGAGCATCCGCAAGAACTCCTCAATGAAGAGTGGGTTGCCTTCTGAACGAGAGCTAATCAAATTGCTTAGTTCACTAGGGACGCTCAAGACATCTTGCAAAACGGTTTCAATGAGCAAGTGCGCCTCCCCATCATTGAGGGGGGCAAGCTCCACCCGTTCCAAGATGGGACGGTCGTTATAGGTCGCGTTCGTCAAGAAGTCAGGATATTCTTGGCGAAAGGTTGGGCGGCTTGCCATGAATAGCAACAAGTCGGCTTGGTCGTTGTTATAGAAGAAGCTCTCTAAAACCTTGATGGATTCAGAATCCACCCACTGTAGGTTATCGACAAGGATCAACAAGGGTTGTCCATTGGCGATCCCGTGTAAGATGCGCTTGATCCAAACGTGCGAGGCATCTACATCATGGGTAGAAACGTTCTTATGCAACGAACGGGTATAGGGAGAGTCCACAAATCCATAGCCTGCTAGATAGCCCAAGATGGCGGCGGCGGTTTCTGCACTAGGATCATCCCACAAGTTACGGATGCCTTCTATGATGCGTTGTTCGATTTGCTCGGTTGCTAACCCATCGGATAGATCTAACTCGCTGGCAATCAAACTACGCAACAGCCCATACGCCATAGACTTCCGCTCATATTGCCCAATCATTGAGACAATACGATAGCCTTGCGCCTTCTCATGGAGGGACATCTCTTGCATGAGACGGCTCTTGCCAATGCCAATTTCTCCCTCAACGTAAATGGCGCGTTGTCCCCCCTCTTGTTTCACGCGGTCTAGCTCATGGGTGATGCGCTCAACCGTGCTGGTGCGCCCCACAAACGGAATGGGGATGCCACTAATTGAATCGGTGGTTAGCTTGGTGAAGTGGTGTTTCAACTCGGCTTTCACCAAGTAATATTCAATCGGTTCTTCAAAGCCCTTAAGTTGGATCAAGGGCATGAGTTGGAACTCAAAGAATGCGCGGGTGCGCTTGTGCGTTTCGGCTTCTACCACCACCCCACCGGGAGGGCAAATGCTTTGTAAGCGGGCGGCAAGGTTGGTGAGCGTTCCCACAACCAACGTCTCGGCTTTTTCGTTGTTGCCCAAAACCGCCACCACCCCGCGCCCGGTGCTGATGCCAATGCGCAACCCAAACGCGCTGATCTCCTCGTGTTTGGCGTAGCGTTCGATGATGGCTTTGCTGAAGGCGTGGGTTTTCTTTTGAATTTCGAGGGCGCAGGCAACGGCGCGTAAGGCATCATTGTTGAGGCTACGGCTTGCGCCGAAAAACGACAGCAAGCCATCCCCCAAATACTGACCGACTTCACCATCCCACTTGATGATCTCATCTGCCAGCATTTGATGCGCTTCGCCAATGACCATGCGCCAATCATCATTTCCGAGTTTGTTCGCAATCTCTGTTGAGTCAATCACATCAATGAACATCACCGTCACCAAGCGCACTTCGTCGCTATTGTCGAGGTGATTGACTTCATTGGAAACATGATTGAGTTGTTCACGGATGGCACTATACAAGACTTCGTAAGACTTGGGCGAAAACAATCGTTGGTTCGCCTTCAGTTCCTCTAACGCTTGGTTATACTGTGCCACCCGATACACAACAGATTGTGAACTATTCATGTCTTATTTCTTTTCAATAGGAATCCACATGCCGAATAAACTACCCACGCCAATTTGACTATTCACCCAGACCGTTCCCTCATGACGTTCCACGATGGACTTCACAAGGCTTAAGCCGATTCCAACGCCATGAATGGCGCGGTTGGCACGGGAGTTCACACGGTAAAATTCGTCAAAGATGCGCGGGAGGCTATCTTCAGGAATGCCGATCCCGTTATCCTCCACCTCAAAGTAGAAACGTTGGGCATCGGAATAGGTGCGAATGATGATGCGCCCACCCTCTGGGGTATACTTGAGCGCGTTGCTGGCGAAGTTTTCCATCGCACGTGAAAGCAACATGGCATCCACCGTGCCGGTGACATCCTCTTCCATGCGCACTTCATCAATGATGGTGTGGTTCTTGCGATTGCCATCCACCATCATATTTTCTGCTACGCGCTTGGCAAGTTCGCTCAAGATTACGCCGTATCGCAAATCGAGGTTGTTCTCATCCACCTTCTTCTTCTGTAACAAAGATTCCAATAGGTGATCCATGCGGTCAATCTGACGGCGGATGATGTCGATCCATTCCATCAGCTGGGAATTGTCTTGATTATCAAAAGCGATCAGGTCAGTGTAGCCGGCAATGTTTGCCAACGGCGCACGCAAATCATGGGAGACGATACTGAGCATCTCGGTTTTGAAGCGGTCTAAGTTGAGCAACTGGGTGACATCGTGCATCAGCACGACATAGCCGGCGCGGTTATCGCGTGCTTCGCCCCAAATGGAAACAATCACCGTGTAATCATGTTTGGTGCGTTCAGAACGAATATCTAAGGTGACGGGGGCATCGCTACGGGCGGCTTCTTCCATCCCTTGTTGAATATCGGTGAAGATTTCGTCGCGCTCGATGAAGCTAATCAGTTGTCTGCCGGTGGCATCCTCCACCTTCGCAATGCCCAAGAAGGCTTGTGCGCCAGAGTTCATCAAGATTAAGCGTCCGCCTTCATCCATCACGAACAGCAAATCAGGGACAGACTGCAACACTGCAGCAAGCTGGCGTTGTTGGGTTTCGATGCGGTTAAAGAGTTGGGCATTGCGAAGCGCGATAGTGGCTTGGTTGGTGACGATGGTGATAACGCGCAATTGTGTTTCGGAAAAGTGATTTGGCTCATTATGGACGAGGGTTAGCACTGCCACTACCACGCCATCACTCATGAACGGGACGCACATAGCAGAGCCAACGGTAATTTCATCTTCGGGGAAGATGTGCCAACGGTCATCGGTGCGGGTATCATAGACGAGCGCGGCTTTGCGATTGCGCACGACCCACCCGGCTAACCCTTTATCCAGCACACGGCTGACCACACGCACAGATTCTTCTGAATTGAGCATCCGTGCTGTGAAGATGTGTCCCCAGTCCACCTCTAGCCCATCGTGCAGGAAGAGGCTTGCCTTTGTGCGCTCACTGCCGCACGGGTCAGCTCAATCACCTTTTGAATCACCGCATCAATATCCAACAACGTCAAAAGTTGAGAGACTTCAACCAATAGTTCAAGGTCTTCAAAAGAGGGTTGGCGGTTGTTGTGTTTGGTTATAATCGTCATGCCATCTGCACTACCGTTATATTAGAATTCGTTAGGGCTACAATCCGAAATTGTAACATAGAGTTGATTATACACCGTATCAATAGTGTTGCCATTTTACACATGGGGTTTTTACAGCTTATCACCTGAAACTTAAACTCTCGGTCATAAATTTACGCAACAAAATCAGGGATGGGGGCGTTCGCCAAGCCCTTGATGAGTGCCACCGTTTGGTAGCAATCTTGCTCATCCACCGTTTCAGATGGGGTATGTACATAACGGCATGGAATGGAAACCGCGCCAGTAGGAATACCCTTGCCCACTAACTGCATTTGCGTGGCATCGGTGCGCCCCATGTGCAAGACCTCCCGTTGATAGGGGATGGCATGTTGCTCGGCGGTGGCAACCATCCACGCCTGCACAGCAGGAGAAACCAACAACCCTTGATCTTGAATCTTGATTGCCGTGCCTGCTCCCAGTTTGACGGGTAGCTTGAGGTTCTTGGGTTCGTCTCCCGTCGGGGTGACATCCACCGCAATGGCAACATCGGGCTGAACGCCGAAGGTCGCTGGAGCCGCCCCACGCTCACCGACTTCTTCTTGCACCGTGAACGCCATGTAAACCGTGTTCGCTGTTTGCTTGTTGAGGTCTTGCAATGCCTTCACTAGCACCGCACACCCCACACGATCATCCAATGCCCCACCCACAATACGACTCCCACGTGAGATCACGCGACTTTCGATCACCGCCGGCTGTCCGTGTCGGAAGTCCGTGCCTTGTCCGTCGCTCACATCAATGAAGAATCCGTCTAAATCGGGTAATTGGGTGCGTGCCGTCCCCCATTGGTCATGCACGCCAATGGTGCCCACCGTGCCATCTTCAAACACCGCGCGTTGCCCCAACAGGGTAGGGCGCAAAACCCCACCAATGGGGCTAAACCGCAAGAAGCCGTTTGGCTCGCGGTAGGTAATCATCATGCCGATCTGATCCATGTGCGCGGCGAACAAAATCTTTTTGCCCCCGTTACCCACGCGCACGATCAAGTTTCCTAGTCCATCCACATAGGACGCATCAACATACGGAGCGACCAACGCATGAAGGGTTGCTCGAACACGATGCTCATATCCCGAAGGACCCCAAACCTCTGCCAGTTGTTTGATTAGTTCTTTCATGTTCTTTTGACGATCCCCTTGAGCCAAGCGGTTCGCCGTTCCTCCGTAGTTAGCTTCAACAAAGTTTCTTTACAAATCATGAACAATCGTCATTATCCATTGAAACGCCAATAAATAAAATGATGGTAAATGAGTTAGATAAAATTCGCACAAAATTAATCTGCCTAGTGCGTTTGTGCAAACCTCATTTGTATAATCAGCGGATTGATTGTATCCATCTAGGGGGAAAGTATGTCTGCATTGCAAGATAAAATTCAACGCGGGATTAACAAATCCTATCGGCGGTTCAATTGGGCATCGCAACAAATTTTGACCTTGCCCAAACGTTGGCAACTGAGCCACGACCAACACGAGGGCATTGTTGAAGATACCATCGGCAACTTGAAGGTGCGCTATGTGGATGGCGAATCTTTGGCAGGGATGTACCGCGAGCTGTTCATTGACGAATACAATGACTTTTGGTGTAACCATGATGCCCCAGTCATCTTGGACTGTGGTTCTAACATCGGGATTAGCGTCTTGCGCTTTAAGCATTTGTATCCCCAAGCACGCATCACCGCCTTTGAAGCCGACCCAGAGATTGCCCAAATCCTAAGCTACAACCTTGCCCAGAATGGCGCAGCAGATGTTCAAGTGGTGCCTGCGGCGGTATATCGACGCAATGGTAAGCTCGTCTTTTCTAGCCACCAAGTGGAAGCGGGGCACGTCCTCAATACCCAAGAGATGCCCGTTGTTTCACAAGAGAATGCGGTGGAGATTGACTGTGTGCGCCTTGCCGATTACTTGGATGAGCATATTGATTTCATCAAGATGGACATCGAAGGCGCAGAGTATAAGGTTCTGCCTGACTGTGCGGACAAGCTCCACAATGTGGACAAGATGGTTATCGAGGTACACTTCAACACCACGCAAAGCAAAGAACTCGCCATGATTTATCAAGTCTTGGGAGAGAGTGGTTTCCAAACTGGGCAAACCGTCTGGAATCCCCCTTCGCGCCCGATCAACCTCAAGCAACCCGTCAACAAGAAACATGACGACTTCGATCAGTGGATTGTCATCTACGCTTGGCGATAATCTAACGGATGTGATATGCCCCCTAGCGTTTAGGGGGATTGGAGATTTTGGAGAGGGTGGGCTTGGTGTCTTCAACTTGAATGGGTGGCTCAAGGGCTGCCAGCGTGTTGAAGAGATCGACCTGCCCGCGCCGTTCGTTCGGGGTGTTTAGTCGCCACAAATCGCGTGACCAATAGATGCGCTTGCGCCCGTGCGTTTGTAGGGCGATCCGTGCCACCGCCCGCCCCATGACATCCAACGGGATGGAGGCGTAACGGTTGGCGAGGGGCAACCAACCCACCGCCCCCCCATACACCCTTAACGGGAGGGGGCGTGGGGCATGGCGTTGATAGACCAACGGCGCACGCACCACAATCAATTCAATGCCCAAACTCTTCAGGTAGCTTTCTGCCTCATGCTTCGCCTGTTGATAAGACCCAGCTAACCACCACATCCGCGCCACACTCATATATAACAAGGACTTTGCGCCGTCGGTAATGCACATCGTGGCAACGTTGCGGGCACTGATGTAGTTGAGGTAATGGTGGGTTAAGCCCTTGGATGGGTCAGCTTTTAATCCGCCAATGGTGTGAATCACCACTGAACAATGTCGCGCTTGCCCACGCAAGCTGGCAGGATTCCACACATCCGCCACGCTCCATTCCACCTCATGTTGCAACATACCCAAGTCTGGCTCAGTGTGCGGTTGAATGAGCAACTTAACAGAAGCGTTTTCAGCAATTAACGCTGTGGCGATTGCCCGCCCTAAAAGCGTTGTTCCGCCTACAATCAAAATTCGGTTGTGGTGTGGGGGCATAGTATCCTCTTTTGATCTGGTCATTCCTTGTCTAAATAGACAAAGTGTGCATAATATGAATGATACTGATTGGGCATGACGGGTGTATTGTAATTCAGTTCCCGCCCGATACAAACGAATAACGGCTACGTGACTAATGCTGTGATTCCGGCATATCATGGAATCAAGATCAAACGTGATTGACCCCTGCCTAGCGTGGGTTGCGCTGCATCTGACAATATCGCCCACGGCAAACCTTCAATTGGCGGTTTGAAAGGTCGGTCAGAATATCTCATGAAAACCAAAAGGGGATACCCCTTTTGTTTTGTGCCATATTTCTGTTGTGGATGATGTCATTGGTCATCCATCCAAACACGTTGCATTTCTCATTGAATAGCTGTGGTTCGTTATGATGGAATCACGGCTTTTTTGTTTGGCGGGCGAATAGACTTGAAGCAACAGATCATCACACGTATTGAAGTTCAAAAGAATAATCAAGAACGAGTCAATGTCTATCTGGATGGGGAGTTCGCTTTTGGCTTAACCCTCATGCTTGCCGTGCCGTTGCGCACAGGGCAACCGCTCTCTGTAGAGGAAGTCACCGCGCTAAAGCACCATGATGAAATTGAACTTGCTGTTGAACGTGCCATCCGTTTCTTGTCATACCGCCCACGTAGCCTATCGGAAGTTCGCAACAATCTGAAGTCCAAAGGACATAGTGAAGCCATCATTGAGGTGGCAATTGGTAAGTTAGAAGGGTTGGGCTATGTCAATGATATTGCCTTTGCGCAATATTGGATTGAAAACCGAGACACCTTCAAACCCCGAAGCCCCCAAGTCCTCATGGTTGAACTACGTCAAAAAGGGGTATCCGCTGACATCATTGAAATGGTGTTGGATGGAATGGATGCCGAAGACTCCGCCAAGCGAGCTGTTCATCAGCGGTTGTCGCGTTATCGTGGGCATCGCTTAGAAGACGCTCGCGCACAACTTAGCGCGTATCTTGCACGACGTGGGTTTCGCCATGAGGTCATCCGCGAGGCGTTGCAACAAGTGCTTGAAGAATTACAAGAAACTGAACCTGACTACTTCAGCCTAGATGATGAGTAGTCTTAAGTAAATCATTTCACTATTTTGAATTGACTCCCATGAAAGGAGGCGCGTCTGTACACTGTGCAGATTTCTAAACATCATGATGATAACAGGATTGATTATTGGGTTTATCTTGGGGACGGGCTTGGGTATTGGCATCGGTTGGTTTGTTGCCGTTCCCAGAGCATTGCGTCTTTACCAAGAACAACAAGATGCTTTGGGCACGGCACGGATTAAAGTTGCTGAAGAAGAGGCACTCGTCATTATTGAGGATGCTAAAACACAAGCCAGCGATTTCTTGCGACAGGCTGAACAAGATGCGAAAGAAGCAGAGGAAGAAGCAGATCAGGTGAATCGTCGCCGTCGGCGCGATATGGATAAAGAAGAAGAACGCCTACAAAAACGGCGTGAAGACCTTGACAAGCGGTTTGAACGGATTGAACTGCGTGAGACCACGCTCAACAAACGCCAAAGCCGTTTAGACAAAAAAGAGAATGACCTTGCCAAAGCCGAAGAAACTTATACTGCAGAACTCACACGCATCAGCCAACTCACCCTAGAAGAAGCGCGTAGCGAAGTGTTGATGCTGGCGGAAAAGGATGCTCGTAATGATATGGCACGCATCATCCGCCAAGTGGAAAGCGAAGCACGCGAGTCTGCTGATGAACGCGCCCGCGCTGTCATCTCGATGGCGGTACAACGGTTAGCAAGCGAACACGTCAGCGAGATTTCCGTGAGCGTGGTACAACTCCCCACCGACGACATGAAGGGGCGCATCATCGGGCGTAATGGGCGCAACATTCGCTCCTTTGAGTTGGCAACGGGGGTGGATGTGGTGGTAGACGATACCCCCGAAGCCATCACCATCAGCAGTTTTGATCCGATCCGCCGTGAGGTGGCAAAGCGTGCTATGGCGAAACTCGTCACTGATGGGCGCATTCATCCCGCCCGTATTGAAAAGCTGGTGGATGATGCCAAGAATGAAGTGGAACATACCATCCGTGAAGAAGGCGAACGTGCCGCCTATGAAACGGGCGTGCATGGGCTACATCCAGAGATCATCAAGTTGTTGGGGCGGTTGAAGTTCCGCACCAGCTATGGGCAAAACCAACATGCCCATTCCATTGAGACCGCGCACATTGCCGGCATGATCGCCGCTGAATTGGGCGCGGATGTGTTGATTGCCAAAGCCGGCGGGTTGTTGCATGACTTGGGCAAGGCGATTGACCACGAAGTGGAGGGTACACACGCCATCATCGGGGCAGACTTCGTGAAACGCTACGGGGTCAATGACAAGGTGGTCAACTGTATCGCTGCTCATCACCACGAAGTGGAACAGCTGTGCGTAGAAGCCTACATCGTAGAAGCTGCCGATGCCATCAGCGGGGCACGCCCCGGCGCACGGCGTGAAAGCGTGGATACCTACATCAAGCGCGTGAAGATGCTCGAAGAGATTGCCCAAAGTTTCAGTGGGGTTAGCCAAAGCTACGCCCTACAGGCTGGGCGCGAGGTGCGCATCATCGTTCGCCCTGATGAAATTGATGATCTACAAGCCATCAACCTAAGCCACGACATTGCCAAGCAGATTGAAGAGACCATGCAATATCCCGGTCAAATCAAGGTGCAAGTCATCCGTGAATCTCGTGCGATTGGTTACGCCAAATAAGCCAGACCGATCTTACTACCATACGGGGGGCATCTTTGCCCCCTGTTTTGTTTTTAGAGATTGCCACCCATGACCATAGCATCACAACTGATGACACAATTGAGGTACAATAATTTCATTGTTGAAAGTATCCTTAAACGTGTATAGTTCGATGGTTAGTATGTCACAAACCCTTTGATCGTGATTTTAGGTTGTTTAGGAGAGTCACCCCATGAAAGCCATTATTCTTGCCGCAGGACTCGGTACACGTCTTAGACCGGTCACACTCACCACGCCGAAGCCCCTTGTCCCCGTTGCCAATCGTTCTTTGATCGAGTACGCGCTGGACATGATCCGCGCCGGGGGGATGACGGAAGTTGGTATTGTGGTCAATAGCATGGATTCTCTAGTGGTCAAGCGTATCGGGAATGGGGATAGCTTGGGTGTAAAAGTTGAGTTCATCGTACAGGAAGAACAAAAAGGGCTTGCCCATGCGGTAGGGCTATGTAAGGACTTCGTGGATGATTCCCCTTTTGCCATGTTTCTAGGTGATAATATCTTCCAAGATCAAATGACCGACTGGATCAAGAGTTTTGAGGACAGCAACTATGAAGCTGCCCTTGCTTTAGGGGAAGTGGCAGACCCCACACGCTTTGGTATCGCCATTGTTGAAGATGGACGCATCATGGGCTTGGTGGAAAAACCCAAAGTGCCACCCTCTAACCTAGCGATTGCTGGGGTTTATCTCTTCCGTCCCTCTATCTTCGGCGCGATTGAACGCATTCAACCCTCATGGCGTGGGGAGTATGAAATCACCGATGCCATTGATGTGCTGGTGAAAGATCAAAAATCGGTACAACCTTATACCCTAGTGGGGTGGTGGATTGATGCAGGCAAGCCCGACGCAATCATCACCGCCAATCAGCTGGTCATGAGCGAGATGCCCTATACCCCCGCCCCCGTTGCAGAAGGCATTGACGAGCGTTCACAAGTTGGACCGCGCGTTATTCTGGGTAAAAACGTTGAGATCATCAACAGCGTGGTACGCGGACCCGTCATCATTGGGGATCATGTCAAGATCGTTGACAGCTATGTTGGACCCTATACCGCTTTGGGGGATGAGGTGATTATCGCCAATAGTGAAATTGAAGCCAGTATCGTGATGCGTGGTAGCACCATCCGCCATATACCAGGGCGGATTGATTCTAGCTTGCTGGCGGATAACTCCACCATTGAGGCATCCACTGCCTATGTCCCGAAGGCACAACGCTTCATCCTTGCTGAAAATAGTTACGTTCAACTTTAGCCCATGTTAGATGTTGTCTCTGCTTTAGAATACATAGAGCAACATGGCACAATGGTTGAAATTGCCATTGCGCGTTATGCCGTAGGCGCGGTGAGTAAGCGTGACGCGCTCAAGGTGTTAGAGCCTTTTCAATTCAGTAACGGGGGATGGAAGCACCCCATCCTCCAAACGCATGATGTCACCCTCTTGAACTCGGTATGGGTGATGCAATGGTTGCACTGGTTGAATGCCGACCAATCCGCTTTAGCAAGCCGTACCGCTAAATTCTTTGCCGAGCGACAACAAGCGCATGGCTTATGGGACGTGGATACTTACGTCCACACCTTTGATCCTCGTTGGAAGTTTGGCGTGGAGCATCTCGACTTTGCCCTGAATGTTGCCATTGTCCGTGTGTTGGTGGAAAGCAGTCATGATGTGGAAGTGTACATCGGGCGAGCACTCAATCAATTGGTGGAGCGATGGCACAAGAATTACCAATCCACCCCTCCCTATCCGCCCCTGTGCATCACCTATAACCTGCTCACCACCTTGAGCCTTGTGGGGCAAGGGGACGACCGCAACATTAACCTTGCCTGTCAACACCAACTGCGCGATCAACTCAACCGACCGCTAGACATTTTGGATACGCTCGGAATCACCCACGCCACCCTAAGCGGTGGATTCTCCACCAGTCGGCTTTTCCAGATGACCCAACATAAAGTGTTGGATGGGCAAATGGCGGATGGAAGCTGGCAAAGCGAACATGGCAAACCGTATCACACCCTCGCCACGATGGAAGCCCTCCTGCTCATGCGCTGGAGCGGATTGCTCTAGCACCAACCCTAGAACAGTTTTGTTAAATCTTGCTGATTTCCCTAATTTTCGTTCTAATTTTAGTTGCACAAATTTTCGTTCTGTGGCATCCTATATAGGAACGTAAGTTCTATATCGTATCGTACATTACACACACAAAGGGATTCACACATGTACCAAGTCACCAAATATCCACATGGCACATTCTGTTGGGCAGAGTTGCAATCCAGCGACCAAGCCGCCGCTACGGCGTTCTTTCAAGCACTGATGGGGTGGGAACTCAACGCGCTTCCACTAGGGGAATACGGCTTCTACAATATGATGATGCAGGATGGCTTGCCCATCACGGCGATTGCCTCCATGCCTGCTGACCTGCCAGAAGGTTCAAACTGGTATACGCACTTGCTCCAGTTCACCCCCCTTGCTGAAGGCGCAGACAAGCCACAATTGCCCCCTCCATGTGGGCAAACTATATCAGTGTGGATAGCGTGGATGCTTTGGTCGAGAAGGTCAAGGAACATGGCGGAACAATCCTAGAGGGTCCCTTTGATGTGATGGAAGAAGGTCGCCAGCTAACCGTGCAAGACCCCAGTGGGGCAATCATCAGCTTTTGGGAAGCGCGTAATCACATTGGCGCACGCTTGGTGAACACCGTCGGCGCGATGCTGTGGAACGAGCTACTCACCCGTGAACCCGAAAAGGCGATGGCATTCTATGGCGCGGTGTTGGGGTGGACGTTCCAAAAAGAAGAAGGACGCGAGATGTGGCAAATTGCCAACGGCAACCGCCCCAACGGGACAATCCTCAAAATCCAAGAGAACTGGGCGAAGATTCCCCCCATGTGGCAAGTTTATTTCACGGTTGCCAATCTGGATACCGCACTAGAAAAAACGGTGGAGCTAGGTGGCAAGATTTACATGGGCAAGACCGGCGTTCCCAACGTGGGTGAGTTCGGTTTCGTCGCTGATCCAAGCGGTGCGTCGGTGTATGTGATGGAAGCGGCACAGCCACAACCGTGGGAAGAATAGCCCTATAAGCGGGTTTGATCTTTTGATGAGGGTAGGGCTAGGTTGCCTGCCCTCATTCATTCACGCCTAGCGCGTGGGCAATCTCGCGCACGGTGGGGGCATAGTTACCAAACTTTTGCACCACCAATCCGCTGGCATAATTCGCTAACGTCACCGCTTCTGCCAAAGGCGCACCCACCCCCACCGCCAGCGTGATGAGCGCGATAGCCGTATCCCCCGCCCCAACTGTATCAAACACATCCGCCACCACAGGCGCGGCGCAATGCGTCACCGTGCCATCCGCATCGGCGACTGTCGCCCCGTCTGCCCCGCGCGTAATGACCATGCCACGCCGTAGCCTCAACTCTTGGCACAGGGTGCTTGCCGCCCAAGCGAAAGCGTCATGGGTATCTAAAGGACGCTTGAGGTGTTGTTCGGCTTCATCCGCGTTACACTTCATCACATCCACGCCCACATATTTATCAAAGTTTCCTTGCGCGTCCACCGTCAACAGCAGGTTATGCGCGTGGCGTTGGATGCTTGTCACCAAGTCCGCCTGCAAAAGTCCGTTGCCATAATCGCTAAACAGGATGGCATCGGTTTCTCCCAGACGGTCAATCACTTGATTGAGCAGGGCATCTTGCACGGGGAGAGAAATGGGCACGCGAGAGAGCGTATCCATGCGTGCTACTTGTTGGGGAAAGCGCAAGCCCATGTGTGCTAACCAGCGCGTCTTGAGTGTGGTTGGGCGCGTGGGATCGGTGATAAGCGCGTCCACCTGAACCCCCTTAGCGAGCAGTGCCTGCTTCAGTTGGATGGCTTGTGCATCCGCCCCAACCACTCCCACCTGATGAACGCCTGCTTGCAAGGTGGCAATATTCACGGCGGGGTTTGCCGCTCCGCCGGGGATGAACTCGCGCTTTTCGTATTCTAAAATCGGGATGGGTGCCTCCCGACTCATGCGCGTTGCCTTGCCAGTGACATATTCATCTAACACAACATCCCCAATCACCAAGATTCGTTGTGTGGGAAAGCGTGTTAACCAGTTGCTCAAATGCTTCATTGTCTTGACACCTTCAGCCTGTCAACCATCAAACCCTGCACACACCACAAGGTAGCCAGTATGATAGAGCATAATCTCTTACGTTCAACTATCAGGCGGAAAACAACAAGATGAAGATAGCGATCATTGGGGCGGGCGTAACGGGTTTAAGCGCGGCGTGGGATGTCATCCGTGAGGGGCATGATGTCACCGTTTTTGAAGCAAGCGATACACTCGGTGGTTTGGCAGGGGGCTTCAAAGAACCCCACTGGGATAGTTACCTAGAGAAGTATTATCATCATTGGTTCACCAGCGACCGCCACCTGTTGGCATTGGCAAAAGAAATCGGCGTGGCACACAAGATCCAATTCCTGCGTCCCAAAACAAGTTACTGGATGGATGGCAAGATCGTTCGTTCAGAAATGAACGCCTCCATTTTTAGCCTGCCGATTTCGTTGATGAGCATCTTCCGCATGGCAAGCGTGGGAGTTTTCCTCAAGTTCTTGGTGAGAGATGGCAACTTCTTAGAGAAATATACCGCCCATGAGTGGATGCTCACCTACATGGGAGAAGAAGCATACAGCCGTTTCTTCTTACCGCTGTTGATCGGTAAGTTTGGTGAACGCTACCAAGAGATCAACATGGCGTGGATGTGGGCACGCATCTTCACGCGCTCGGTCAAGCTCGGCACGTATGAGGGCGGCTTTCAAGCCTTTGTAGATGACCTCGCTCATGCCGTTCAACAGCGAGGCGCAACCCTACTTTTGAATAGCCCCGTTGAACGCCTTGACCTTAGCCCCAACGGGCAACCGTTGCTCCGCGTGAACGGGAACACGCTCCCGTTTGACCGCGTGATCTCAACCACTTCGCCTGCTTTGCTCCTGCGCATGACCCCCGCCTTGCACGAAACCAGCTATGGGGATGCCGTACAAGGATTAGAAAGCATTGGGGCGGTGGTGGTGGTAGTCTCGCTCAAGCACCCCTTGCTAGAAGATGGCACATATTGGCTGAACTTGCCCGCCAGCGACACCGATAAAACCACCAGCGAATTTCCCTTCTTGGCGTTGGTAGAACACACCAACTATGTGGACAAGAGCGCGTTCGGTGGGGAGCATCTGCTCTACTTGGGGGATTACGTCGCCAGCGATCACGCCTATTTTCGGATGAGCGAAGACGAGCTACGCGATTTATTCGTTAAGCAACTGTCACGCTTTAACCCACACTTCACGCCTGAATGGATCAATAAGACGTGGGTTTTCCGTGCGCCGTATGCCCAGCCCCTCGCTAGGGTGTATCAAAGCGAAAGACTCCCTGCGCTAGAAACACCCATTCCAGGGGTGTATTGGGCAAGCATGAGCCAAGTCTACCCGTATGATCGGGGCACGAACTACGCCGTTGAGTTGGGGCGGCGCGTCGCAAAACTCATGCTCAAAGAGGGGTAGGGGTGTCTGCGGAAGACAAGCCTATCTCTCGAAATTAGGTTAAGGTTTGAGTGGGATTTTCTCGGTAGTTTTGCTGGCGTTCACGCACCCGTTCCCATTCTGTTGGGGTTGCCCCAATCCCCAACACCAGAACGGGTATATCAATATCTGCTTCTCCGCGATATTTGAAATCAATCATGAGATGCTCAAAGGAGGAAACGCCGGTGGACATGGCTTCTACCATTTCTTGTACCAATACCACTTCGATACCATAATCAATCTTGTTAAAGTTTTTGAAGATAATCATCTTGGAAAAAATATCGTAACCCATAAAAGCATATTTCCCGAATTGGATTTCTAAGCCAACCCGTTCTTTAATCCCGTCCATCTTACGCGAACGATTGGAATCTTCTGTTTCATCCATGCTAGAGAAAACGATGATCGGTTCTACATATCTCTGTTGTTTCTCATCCCATTCAAACCATCCATTAGGTTGTAACAAGTGGGTACGAAAATAACCATTCAGCTTACTTGGGGAAAACAATAGCCCACCCCACTTTTTGATTTTGCTGGCTTCATACGTCCTCTTCGTCAAACAAGCGAGCGCATCAATCTGTTCTACTGCCTCTTGAATTTCTTGCAACAGATGTGGGCGTTCATGCTTCAACACCCCTTCAGCACCTTTATGGGAATAGGTTTTTAGAATCTGCATCCCAATCCTCCTCAAAGAACCACCCGATAGGCAACTCTAAAACCTGAGCAAACGCCATGATTTCTACATCGAGTACCTGACGAAACCCACTTTCAATTTTAGCGATGGTGTTTCTGCTGTGGGGTACGCCAATAATTTGTAGCTTGGTGGCTAACTCTTCTTGTGTTAGATTTTTTATATGTCGCGCTAGGCGGATGCGTTTACCTGTAATGTTCTGCATACGGAATATTGTAGCGAGATAAAGATTTGAAAGTGTTCCGCTAATGGAACAGACTTCCTAAGTTTTGCGCAATGAGCATGAGCGAGAACCCATATAATGAATATATACACGCAACCGAATTTATTTCAGCAAAACCATACGGCTGATTTCACCATCCCAACCCTGTATTCTCCTAGCAATGATGTCACGCTCTTTCATGGGGATCGTCTACAGTTGATAGAACAAATTGCCCAAAGTGGCGACAAAGCCAACCTCATTCTCACTTCTCCACCGTACAACATCAACAAAGA
Source organism: Phototrophicaceae bacterium (assembly GCA_049318945.1). GTDB lineage: Bacteria > Chloroflexota > Anaerolineae > Aggregatilineales > Phototrophicaceae > CAIRDJ01. The sequence continues at coordinate 42,301 of JBMOEO010000007.1, forward strand.
GTATGAGGTTGCGGTTGATTTTGAAACCTACCTAGAAAATCAAAAACAAACTATTGGGGCTTGTGTTGAGGTCTTGGCGGAAACAGGCTCAATCTGTTGGCAGGTGGGGCATCACATTGAGGGGATTGGGTTGGCTAAAGAGGCTTTCCCTTTGGATTTGGTGTTATATCCTATTTTTAAGTCCTACGGATTAAAACTCAAGAATCGTATCGTGTGGCATTTTGGGCATGGGCTACATGAAAAGTATCGCTTTTCTGGCAGGCACGAAACCATCTTGTGGTTCGTAAAGTCCGATCATTACACGTTCAACCTAGACCCCGTGCGTGTTCCTCAAAAGTACCCCGGCAAGCGTGCCTTTCGTGGGGAAAATAAGGGCAAACTATCTGGAAATCCTGATGGTAAAAATCCTTCAGATACTTGGGATATTCCTAACGTCAAGTCTAACCACGTTGAGAAGACCGATCACCCCTGCCAGTTTCCTATCGCATTGGCAGAAAGATTAATCCTTGCTTTGACCAATGAAGGGGACTTGGTGTTAGACCCTTATCTTGGATCTGGAACAACAGCCGCCGCTGCGGTGATGCGAAGCCGACGAGCAGTGGGTGCTGATACAGAAGCCAGCTATCTACACATTGCAGGCTTGCGGATACAACAGGCGATGCAGGGCATCTTGCCTTACCGTGATATGAATAAACCAGTGTATGAGCCGAACCCCACCAGTTCGACCGCAAAAGTGCCTGATGAGTGGGTCAATGGTGAGGAAGAATCCCATTGATTTTGTTGCCTATGGTGCAAAATTGTGCAGAATGTGGCTAGACATTTCTATTGTAAACCGCTACACTTTATCACCGACTTCATAAGCGGAGAGATGGCCGAGTGGTTTAAGGCGCACGCCTGGAACGCGTGTTGGGTTCACGCCCTCGCAGGTTCGAATCCTGTTCTCTCCTCAACCGATTACAACAGGGCACTTGTTATCAAGTGCCCTGTTTGTTTTCATAAACCCACTTCAGCTATGTTATACTCCTAGTGTAAATATCTCATAAATCCACTAGAAGGAAGATTCATGGCAACTCCTGTTTACTCGATTTCACAACAACCTATCAGTAGTTTATTGTCATGGGTACGCGCTGGTGAAATTGCGATACCAGAGATACAAAGACCATTTGTATGGAAAGCTACCCAAGTGCGTGACCTGCTAGACTCTTTATATAAGGGTTTCCCTGTAGGATATTTAATTACATGGCGTAATCCTAATGTACGACTTAAAGATGGAACGGTTTCACAAGGGAAGCGGATTTTAATTGATGGGCAACAACGTATTACTGCTCTCATGACCTCTTTACTTCAAGAGGAAGTTTTAGATAGAGACTATAACCATGTGCGTTTTCAAATAGCATTCAATCCGCATGATAGAACATTTGAGGTTCATAATCCCGCTATTGAAAAGAATCCTGTATGGATAAAAGACATATCTGTTTTATTCACCGAAGGATTCAGTACCTATTCTTTCGTTAGTAAATACTGTGAGATGAATCCTAAATCAGATCCAGATGAAATCAATCGTATCATTACTGATTTACGAAATATCACTAATAATCAAATCGGGGTAATTGAACTTGACCCCTCTTTAGAAATCGACATTGTGACCGAGATTTTTGTGCGTGTTAATTCGGGTGGGGTTAAACTTGGACAAGCAGATTTTGCAATGTCTAAGATTGCTGTCAACGAAACTTATGATGGGCATACCTTGCGTAAGGCGATTGATTACTTCTGTCACATGGCAATCAAGCCTAGTTTTTATGATACCATTACCAAGCGTGACCCTGAATTTACACATACCGATTATTTCCAAACAATGAAGTGGCTCAAACGGACGAATAACGATCTATATTCTCCTGAATATACTGATCTGCTTCGTGTTACTTTCACTAGCGAGTTTCGACGTGGGCGAATGCAAAGTCTAGTTGCTTTGTTAAGTGGTCGTAATTTTGAAGCACGCACATACGAAGATGAAATTATTCGAGATACTTTTGATCGGTTACGTAAAAGTGTTTTGGATTTCATGAATGAAAGTCATTTCTTACGTTTCGTTATGATTATCAAAAGCACTGGTCACATTTCGTCTTCGATGATAACTGCACAGAATGCCCTCAATTTTGCCTACATTCTGTACTTGACGCTTCGCAAAGAAAAAGTTGACAACTCAATTATCGAAAAAGCTGTCAAGCGTTGGTTTATGATGTCTGTTTTGACAACTCGCTATTCTGGTTCAGCGGAAACACAGATCGACTTAGATATTCAACGCATGGAAGAAACGAACCATCTGGAGTTCATTGATAGTGAAATTGATCGCGAATTATTGGATTCCTTTTGGACAATTATTTTACCAGATCGTCTAGCCACTTCTAATCACAAGAGTCCATACTTTCAGGGGTATGTGGCTGCGCAGGTGATAATGAAAGACCGTGGATTCTTGTCACAAGGAATCCGCGTGGATGATCTTTTGAAGGCGAAGTCCGATTTACATCATATCTTTCCGCGTTCGTTACTCAAAGCTAGGGGGTTTACAGAAAAAGAATATAACCAAGTTGCTAATTTTGCTGTCATACAGTCTGAAATTAATATAGCAATTGGCAATGCTGAACCTCGCACGTACTTTCAAGCCATATTAGAACAGGCAAGTGGTGGTCAACGTAAATACGGGAATATCAGCGATTTAGATGATCTTAGAAATAACTACCGCGAAAACTGTATTCCAGATGCGATGGAAAAAATGACATTGGATGACTATGAGTCATTTTTGCAAGCTCGCCGTCAATTAATGGCACAAAAGATCAGAGCATTGTTTGAAAGTCTATAGTTGATTTATAAATGATGATTCACCTCTGGTTCCCCACACAGTACAGTTTACCTGTGTGGGGATGGTGAGGCGTGTTTTAGCGCATGTGCTGGCGGAGTGCCTCGCGCGTGCGGTTGAGGGCTTCGGTGAGCGTGGCGCGGCTACATCCTAAGTTGAGCCGTATGAACCCCTCCCCACCTGCGCCGAAATCTGCCCCGTTGTTATATGCCACTTTAGCATGTTCAAAGAACCACTGGGCAGGTGACTGTGGCAGATTGAGCGCGTGGCAATCTAGCCATATCAGATACGTGCCCTCCGGTTGAGTGGCGCGGATGCTGGGCAGATGCTCTTGCAGATACGCTAACACAAAATCGCGGTTTGCCTGCACATACGCCATGGCTTGGCTTAACCATTCATCCCCCTCACGGTAAGCAGCATCCGCGGCAATCGCTCCAAACAATTCATACGATGGCATGAATCGCTCCCCATACATCCCCCCCATGATGCCGCTCATCTCTTGGATGAAACGGGTGCGTAATGCCTCGTTCTCGATCACGGCAAAGGCGAAGTGTAACGCTGGGATGTTGTAGGTTTTGCTGGGGGCAAAAAGTGTCACCGTGCGTTGTGCGATCTCTGGGGAGAGGGTAGCAATCGGAAGGTGTTGATGACCGTCTAAGAGCAAGTCAGCGTGAATATCATCCGAACAAATCAACAAGTCATGGCGTTGACAAATGTCTGCCAACTGGGTGAGTTCGTCGCGCGTCCACACACGCCCGATCGGGTTGTGTGGGCTACACAACAAGAACACCTTTGTTTCTGGCGTGATGGCGGATTCAAATGCCTCAAAGTCAATCGTATAGTGGAGATGCCCGTCGCGTTCGGTGGGGATCAATGGGGGGGCGATCACCGAAAACGCACCGCTGTTTTCTGCACACACGCGGAAGGGGGGATAAATCGGCGGTTGATAGAGTGCGCCATATCCCTTAGCAAAAGCGCGAGTGAACAGGTTCAGTCCGGGCACAATGCCCGTTAGTGGGATGATGTGATTGATGTCCACTTCCCACCCATACAACCGCGCCAAGCGTGCTTGAATGGTGGGGAGGAGCGTTTGCGGGGGCACGGCGTAACCAAATACGCCATGATCCAGACGGGCTTGGAGTGCTTCTTGCACCGCTGGCGGAGAGGTGAAATCCATATCAGCAACCCACATCGGCAACACGTCTGCAGGGTGCATTGTCCACTTGATGCTATCCGAGTGATAGCGGTCGGGATGGTTTTCAAAGTCAAAAGTAGTCATGGGTTAATTCTCTCAAGAGGCTGAACTGGAACGCTTAGGCGTGTCGGCAAACACATCCTGATAAGCAGAGAGCGTGGCGCGTGCAGTTTTGCGCCATGTGTAATTGCTTGCTTGAGCAAGCCCATTATTGCGAACGCTGTTGTAGATGTTCTCTTGTTCTAGCAGGGCGATGATTGCCCCGCCCATGCGCGTAGCGTTCCCGTTGGGGACGAGGAACGCGCCATCTCCTACCAGCTCATTAAAGACGGGAATCTCATTTGCCACAACAGGCGTGCCACTTGCCATTGCTTCTAGCACGGGCAACCCAAAGCCCTCGTATGCGGTGGAGGAGACAAACACTTCTGCCAGCCGATAGATGGAGGGCATATCCGCTTCATCCACATAGCCCACCCAATGCAGATTCTCGCTGGGAAGGTTTAGCTCTTGGGCGGCTTGGCGCAAGTTGGGGAACATCGGCTCGCGCCAAGCGGGTTCTTTGCCCACCAAAACTAACGGGGTTTCGTCTCCGTGTGCCCGTGCCACAAACGTATACGCCATCAACAATTGACGCACACGCTTCCGCACATCAAAGCCCCCCACATACACGACGAACCCCTTATCAGGCAGTCCATATTTTTGGCGGACGGCTTCATCATGCTCTTGCCCCATTTTGGGGTGATAGACTTCGCGCGGTGCTAACGGAATTGCCAGCACGCTTTCAGGGGGGAGCTTCAAATGCTCGACCACATCCGCCTTGCTACTCTCGCTGAGGGTCAGGATTTTTGCCGAGCCGTGTACGGTGGCACTGACGAGCGAGGTATACAAGCGACTGGCAAGCGTATTGGAATATTCAGGGATGAGGAGTGGGATGACATCTAACACGCTGGTGATGAATGGAACGGGGGCGGACATGGGGGGTGCCCAATAGGGAATGTGCGCCAGATCGGGTTGGAGCTGGCGGAGCGCACGCGGAAAAGCGACTTGCTCAAACCATACCTTGCCCCACGCTGACCCATACGCCCCGTTTACACGGTGAATTTCCACGCGCGAAGGCAGGTGATCTAGCTCCCATTGCGTGGGAACAACCAGCGTATAGCGCACGGATTCATCCAGCTTGACCAACGCCTTGAGCAATTCGCGCAGGTAAAGTCCGCTTCCAGTATCGGGTTGATTCCAGAACCAACCATTCAAGGCAACGTGCATGAGGTCTCCTAATGGGATCAAGTGATGTATGGTGGCTTATTGTACAAGGTGGTTGCCCGTTCGTGATGGGTTAGTCAACTTGAAAAACCACGTTAACGGTCTCTTTAGGGTCAGCAATGAATCCCCCTAGACGGTGTGCCTCTTCCTCTACTGCTTGATGGTGGGGGGCGGTCAGTCGCTCAAATGGCTTGATGGTGAGCGTGATGATCGCCTTCTCACGCTTGAACTTCCACACGCCTGCTACAAATCCATCGAGAAGAATCGTCCCCATCACTCGCGCCGCCGACAGGAACACGTAGCGACGATGCGCATCTGCAATGATGCGCGTGCGGTTTTGATGCGCCAGCACAAGGTTATCGTATTCGGGGATGAAGCGTGCGGGGGCTTCGGTGTCCGCATCCATCAGGGTGGCGTTGGGGACATCCCACAACTCCACGCCGTTCTCATCCTGATAGCGCATCCAGTCCGCTGGGAGCGTGCCCAGTGTTTCTGTGAGTTTGGTGCGCCCTAGCCACGTCTGAAAGTCCATGATGCTGGCGGGTCCAAAAGCGATCAAATATCGCGCAAACAACTCTTGTAAGCGATCAACCTGTTCAAACCCGCCGAGCGTATCCTCCGCAAGGGCATAGCGCATTCGGCTACCGCTCCCCCATGTGCCTGCTGGATAGACCTGCATCAAGGGTAAGAACGTGCGCACATGATAACCCAAGTCTGCGGTTGGGAAATCAGGAAAGGTTGCCTGTAGATGCGCTTCGATCTCGCCCATAGTACGAGGGGATGTCTGTAGGAAGGGGCGTGCCAAGTCTACCACTGTAGCGGTGGGGAGTTGTTTGGCGGTACGGTGAAAAGCATGATGCGCCTTGACCAATGACGGTTGGATGCTCGGATAGAATTGGCGGTAGGTGGCGGGGGTTAGCAGGTGTAGCGTTGAGCGCAAGAACGGGGCACGCACAATCTCCCTACATTCTAACGCTTGGGTGAACCCCAGACGGGTGAAGCCTTCCACCCGTGACCATAGCCCGATGTAAGGGGGATTGGGCACTTGCGATTGCAAGGCGATGAGATGCTCGGTGGCTTCTACGGCGGACAAGTTGGAGCGTGTTAAAAGCAACTGGCGTGCCAATAAAGTGCGGTTCAACTCACGTAGAGTTAGGATACGGTGGGACATGGGGAGTAGCGTCCTATCAACAGTTAACTGACCTCAAAAGTATAGCATCACACGTTAACTAGGATTTAATCATAAAACTGCATTCCCCATCTTTGCTTATGTTGTAATTACACTTAATGTCATTAAATTATTTATTGTTCGCAAAGTTCAGCAAAGTTGAGGATATAAGACTATGGCACTCAGTGAATTGGTACGTAAGAAATATGTTGTTTGGTTCAACATGGTTGACCGTAACAAAGACGGTTTCTTGACCATCGAAGATTTCCAACTTGCCCAAGCAAGCTGGAACGGATTGTTTGAAAATCAACCCGCCAGCACCCTCTACATCAAAATTGCTGGTTACTGGACAGGCATGTGGGAAGGCTTAAAACTTGGCGATACCGATCAGGACGGCAAAGTTAGCTTAGAGGAATTTCTCGCCTTCATTGATATGACTCGTCAAATGGAAGGAAACCTTGAGATGGGTTTGGCATGGGGACAAACCACGATTGATGCCTTTGATGCTAACCATGATGGCGTAATTTCGCTGGATGAATGGAAGCGCATCTATGAGATCAACGGCTTGAGCGCGGAACTGGCAGAACGTACCTTCACCATTTTGGATGGGGACGGGGACGGCGTTCTTTCTCCTGAAGAATACTTGAAGCGCATCGAAGAATTCATGATCGCAGAAGACATGGATGCTCCGGGCAATCACTTCTACGGCGTGATTGAATAACATTCTACCAATGTGCTGGGTGGGTGTCTCCATCTGCCCAGTACCCTCTCACAAAAACCCCTCGCTCTATCTGTAACGAACTGACGCATGAATCAACGCTATCAACATGAGCCGTCACGTGCCCCTGCTTCATTGCGAATGAGCGTAACGGGTATCCGTGTCAGTCTCTAAGGATTCCTTCTGCCTGTGGGGGATATGCGTAGGTATTACATTTTAATTTTATTTTAACTATAAAGTTGTATTCCATATCTTTGCTTATGTTATAGTAACAGTCAGTAGCATTACATTATCTATTGCTGTAAAGTTGGGGATATAAGACTATGGCACTCAGTGAATTAGTACGCAAGAAATATGTTGTTTGGTTCAACATGATGGATCGCAATAAAGATTTGTTTTTGACCCTCGAAGATTTTGAGTTTGCGCAAGCAAGTTGGAATGGGTTGTTTGAACATGAACCCGATAGCCCCATGTACGCGAAGATCGCAGGTTACTGGATCAATATGTGGGAAGGCTTAAAACTTGGCGATGCCGATCAGGACGGCAAAGTTGGCGTAGAAGAATTTCTCGTGTTCATGGATATGAGCCGTCAAACTGAAGGATACCTTGATATGGTTCTGGCATGGGGACAAACCACCATTGACAGCTTTGATGCTAACCATGATGGCGTGATTTCGCTGGATGAGTGGAAACACATCTATGAGATCAACGGCTTGAGCGCAGAACTGGCAGAACGCACCTTCACCATTTTGGATGGGGACGGGGACGGCGTTCTTTCTCCTGAAGAATATTTGAAGCGCATCGAAGAATTTTTGATGGGCGAAGACATGGATGCTCCGGGCAATCACTTCTACGGCGTGATTGAATAACATTCTACCAACGTGCTGGGTGGGTGTCTCCATCTGCCCAGTACCCTCTCACAAAAACCCCTCGCCCTATCTGCGATGGCATCCTACTCAAACCTAAGCCTCTCGCTTATAATACGCTATCACCTACTCATGAAAAATGTTGGATGATCTTCTTATGAAAAGACCTCCTGTTTATCCCTTTACCGCCATCGTTGGGCAGTCCACCATGAAACGCGCCCTCATCTTGAACGCGGTTGATATGCGCATCGGTGGTGTGTTGGTGCGTGGCGAACGCGGCACGGGTAAATCGACTGCTGCCCGCTCTTTGGCGTTCCTGCTCCCAGAAATGGATGTGATCGCTGATTCTCCCTATGCCGATGATCCCCACAAACCCTCCACGTGGTCAACAGAAATGCGTGAACGCTACGACGGCACGCCCCCGCCCATCACCCAACGGCGCATCCCGTTCGTGGATTTGCCCGTCAGCGCGACGGAAGATCGCGTGGTGGGGACGCTGGATATTGAAAAGGCACTCAAGCAAGGGGAACGTCACTTTCAACCCGGCGTGTTGGCGGCGGCAAATCGGGGTATTCTGTACGTGGATGAGGTCAACCTGTTGGATGACCACGTAGTCGATTTGTTGCTAGACTCGGCGGCAATGGGGGTGAACGTGGTGGAGCGCGAGGGCATCAGTTTTAGCCATCCTGCCCGTTTCATTTTGGTGGGAACGATGAACCCCGAAGAAGGCGACTTGCGCCCACAATTGCTGGATCGCTTTGCGCTGTCAGTAGAAGTGCGCGGGATTCAAACGCCACAAGAACGCATGGAAATTCTGGAGCGTCATATCGCCTATGAACAAGACCCCGACGCATTCCGCGCGGCTTGGGCAGGCGAAGAGAACAAACTTGCTGAACAAATCCTTAAGGCGCGGAACTTGGTCGATCAGGTGCTGTATACCCGCCGTGACTTGTTCACCATCGCCAGCATGACCAGCAACCTCAAGATTGATGGGCATCGTGCTGATCTGGTGATCCTCAAGACTGCTCGCGCCAATGCCGCCTATCACGGGCGCACGCGCCTTGTAAACCGCGACATTCTGGATGCTATCGAATTGGCAATTCCGCATCGCCTCAAGCATGGTCCTTTCCAAGATGCCACCATGAACCTCACCAAGGTTGAAAAAGACATGGAGCAGATTGCCTCTGAATGGGGTGAAGGGGATGCCGTCGAGGATGATGGGGATAACCAAGATCAATCTCCAGTGAAAAAAAAAGTGAATCCATAGCCACCGAAGCCGAGAACGCGCCGGACTATGGTCAGTTGGAAGCGGGACCCCAAGCGATCTTTGATAACAAAGATACGTATTGGTGGGAAGGCGGACAAAAGACCAAGACGATGGAAGAGTTCAAGGTGGCACATATCGAAGCTGACCGCGACAAGGCGAGCCGTCGCCAAAGCGGTCGGCGGTCATTAACGCGCACGGATCGCAAACGTGGGCGGTACATCCGCGCGGTGATGGCGCATGGGGACTATAGCGATATTGCCTTTGATGCCACCCTCCGCGCCGCCGCCCCCCTACAGCAATCCCGTCAGGCACAACTCCAAGAGACGGGGATGGCATACGCCCTCCGTAAGGGCGACCTGTACAAAAAAGTGCGCATGCGTCGCTCTGCTAATCTGATCCTGTTTGCGGTGGATGCGTCGTGGAGCATGGCGGTTTCTGAACGGATGTCCGCCACGAAGGGCGCGATCATGTCCCTGTTGACCGATGCCTATCAACGCCGTGACCGCGTGGGGTTGGTGGTGTTCCACAAAGACCGCGCTTATCTGGTGTTGCCCCCCACCAATTCAGTCGTGTTAGCCAAGCAAGCGTTGGTGGATATTCCCGTAGGTGGGAAAACCCCCCTCTCCGCCGGCTTGCTGTTGAGCTACGAGACCATCAAGAAGGAACAAATCTTGCACCCGGACATTGTGCCGATGATCGTCTTGTTGACCGATGGCGCGGGGAATGTGTCCATGTCGTATCAGTCCCCACAGGATGAGGCGTTCAAGATTGCTGACCTCATCCGTGAATCCGACATCAAAACGATCACCGTCAACATGGAACATGCTGCCTTCGATCAAGGGTTAGCAGACCGCTTGGCGAAACGCTTAGGCGGACCTTGCCACAAGTTGAGTGAACTTCACGCCGACGCGCTGGTTAAGACGGTGCGGGCGGAGTTGGATATTTTATAGCGGAATCATGGGGCGTTGCCGCGGGTGAGCGTGAGTTCATAGCCCCCGCTGGTTAGCCCCTCTCGCACGCCATAGCGTGTCACAGCGATGACATGCCTGCCCGTAGTGGGGAGGGTGTATTCCAAACGCGCGTCTTTGGTAGCAGGGTGAGCATCGTCATTGGTGGCAAGGTTGACCTCTTGGTTATCGCGTAGGATGACCAACGGGTCAAGATCACCCGTGACGGCTTTCACCTCAATGAGGATGGTTTCGCCCCTGCGTCCGCTGAACTGGTAGAAGTTGGCATAGATCGTGTCGGTGAGCGTCCCCGTGAGCGTTTGCCCATACACAATCAAGGGATCGCCCCCTTCGCTGGCAATTTGTTGTGGGGTGGGAATGGTGACGAAGCCGTCTCCCAGTGAGAAACTTTGCCCGTCCACCACGCGCACATCTCGATTCCAACGCTCCCCAACCGCAAGGGTGGCGGTATCGGTTTGAATGACCTGATCCTGTTGGGAAAGGGTGAGCGTGAAGGTGGTTGGGCTTTCGCTCATGCACGCCTCCTGATACCAAACCCACACTTGATATTCCCCATCGGTTGGGGGCACATCCGCGTTCCAGTAAATATATTCCACTGCATCCGTGCTGATCGTCTCGCACGCGGTGTTGCTGTCAATTTGCATCTGCACGGTAGGTTCAGGGTTGGGGTTGCTCCATGAGATGATCCGCCCGGAGGGTTCACGGATGAACAGGTTGAGGTCGCTGTCATTGTCCCATTCTAGTTTAGCGGATAACGCGCCAGCCGTGAGCGTGACCGCCCCCGCACTAAACGCGAACGTATATTGCCCCTCGGTTGTACCGCTTTCCAAACCTGACCGCCCGACCAATAGATAATATGTCCCGTCCGCCTCTAGGCGATATTGGGTGATGCCAGCATTGAGCGACCCCAACACGTTATCACTGCTGACCAACTCACGCAGGGTGCCATCGTATAGCGCAAGGAACGGGTCAAGGTTGCCTCCGTTGTTATTCATCTGAATGGTGACTAGCTCAGAGGCTTTGCCACTGAAGCGGTAGTAGTGGACAGGATCGAGCGCGTCCAAGAAACCGCGATAGGCATTGTTATAGGTTGCCTCGCGCGTGGCGAAGTTTTCCAGTTTGAGGGGGAAGTCCGTCAGCTGTAAGTTGTAGCTCCCCACCGTGTTAAGCGTGGTGTTGCTCACTTTGAGGATATAGGTTTGCGTGCGTGGCAACAGGACATTGATGCTTGTTAGGCGTGTGGTGCTGGAGTTGGTTGCTAACACGCGCTGTTCGGTATCCAACAGGGTGAGGGCGGGCGTGGTTGCGCCCTGCGTGGTGGCACGGATGAACAGCTGTGTGCCAATCTTACCCTCAAATAGGTAGACGGAACTGGGTTGGGCAACCGTGAATTGCCCCCCTAGGGTGAGGGGTTGGGAGTCGTCAATGCTCACCGTTTGTCCTGCCAATGCCTGTAGGTGAAGCGTGAGCGTGCCCGCTCCATTCATCTGATTGACCTCCAACAGATACCAACCGCGTTGGGGAATAACGGCAACCGCGCGATGATCGGTGGCGGATGGGGCGGAGGTGCTGATGACGCGGTAAGTTTCATCCCGAATGACCAATGCAGGCGTTAAATCCCCCTCGCTCACCGTGCCCAACACATCCACTAAATCGCCGGGTAGCCCTTGAAAAACGTAACGGAGCGTGGACGTTTGGGCGTTCAGCGTGCCCGTCACTTGTTCGCCATATTGGATGCGCTCTTGAACATCAAACAGCGGTTCACGGCTGAAGGGATCAAGATCGGGTTGGGTGGCACTTCCCTCTAACGTTACCGTTAGTTGATAGGTTCCGCTCCGTGTGCTGTCCCCCAGCTGGGGCAAGCGAAACGCCTCAATCACATAGATGCCATCTTCTGGTAAATCGTCTAGGGTGATGCGAGCATTCAAGATCACCCCCTCCTCAATGTCATCGTTCTCTGCCAAGAGTGCCCCACTGGGCGCACGCAATGCCAAAAACGGATCAAGGTTGCCGCTGATGGATTCCATCATGATTACCACATCATCCCCTACTGAAGCGCGGAAATAATGTAGCTCAGTTTCGTTTTCCGCATCTAGGCTTCCAGCTGTCGGAACGCCACTTTGTAACAATGTTTGTTCTGGGGTGGGAACGGCTTGTGCCAGCACCGTTGTACTACCCATCAAAAAAACAACCAAGATTACTAAATGTTTAATTGACATGTTTGTTTTCGCCCCTGACAATATTCGGACAAGTTACATTGTACAAAACGAATGCCAACTACGAAAACGATTCTGGGGACATAACCGTGATACCATTGCTTTTTGTGATTTTGATGGCTTGGTTTCAAACACCCACTCCGATTGAACCGATTGAGCCAATTGAAGTGGTGATCGAGGGAGTGGACGGGCTAGACTTGCACGCTAGTTTCTATGCGGGGCAAAGTGGTAAAACGGTGTTGTTGTTGCATCAGTTGTACACCACGCGCCAAAGCTGGGCAAAGTTAACGCCCTATCTACTCGATAATGGTTACAACGTGTTGCTTCCCGATTTGCGCGGCTATGGCAAAACACGGGGCAATATACAGTGGTATAAGGCGCGTGAGGATACGCTCTTGTGGATGGAATGGTTACGCCAGCAGCCCAGCGTTGACCCCACCAAGATAGCCATCATGGGCAGTAGCATGGGCGCAAATCTCGCCATCATCGGATGCAATGAGGATAACCTTGCCCAAGAAGAGGGTGGCTGTGTCACCGTTGTGGCGATCTCCCCCGGCTTGAATTACTATGGGGTGTCTCCCATTGAGCCAGCTTTTAGCGAGGGCTTGCTCAACAGACAAGCGATGGTCATCAGCTCGAAACGCGATACTTACCCCGCCCAAGCCCTGCAAACCCTAGAGCCTATCTATCCCGACCAGATCAACGCCCTCTGGCTAGATGGGAACGCGCACGGCATTGATCTGTTAGAGCCGTCGGTCATCAACCGCATCATCACTTGGTTGAACTTTCACATGCTAGACTTTGAGCTAGAGTAGTCTGCACGGACAAGCACGACCAAGCCCAGCGCGATGAGCGCGACCCCGCCCAACGTGAACGCCGTCAAGTGTTCGTGCAGGACGAACACCCCCAGCACGGTAGCGGTGAGTGGCTCCATTAGGGAGAGCGTGGTGGCGTTTGCCACCGACACGCGCTTTAGTCCGCGCCCATATAGGAAGTAGCTTAGGGCGGTGGCAACCAACCCTAGCTCTAAAATCACCGCTCCACCGCGTACTGTCCAGAGCCACCCCACTTCCACAAATGCCAACGCAGGCAAAAGCAAAAGGGCACCCAGCCCAATCGAAAGCGTCATGGCGGTATTGGCGGAATGCGTGCGTAGCACCTGCTTATTGAACAGGGCGAACACGGCATAGCTTAAGCCTGCCAACAGCGTTAACCCGATGCCGAGCGCGTCGGTGGTGATGGTTTCGCCGGGGATTGCCAACAGCATACACCCGATCACCGCTAAGGGGGTGGCAACCCACCATGACCGAGACGGGCGTTCACCTTGAAACAGCATACCGAGTACCCCGGCAAAAATGGGAGAACTGCCAATCGTCACCAGCGTTCCCACCGCCACCCCCGTGAGGTAAACCCCGGCAAAGAAGGTTAGTTGATACAGCGCGGTGGCAACCCCCGTCACCAATACGGCACGCCACGGTAAACGGCGATCAATCTGTAAATCCCCTTGAAGCGTCCCCACCGTCCACAATCCGAGTGCCCCCACAATCAGGCGCAAACTTCCAATTGCCAATGACGACGCACCTTCAGGGGCGAATGCCTGGGCGGTGCCGGTAGTTCCCCAACAGATTGCCGCCAAAAGAATCAGCAACGTTCCCATTTACTCTTCCTGCCCCATCGCGTAGATGTCACGCTTCTTCCAGTTGGATAACCGCGCCACTTCTTTGGAGGCTTGGTTGAGCGTTTCGCCCTGCTCAAGGAGCGTGGCTAGGGTGGCACGTACACGCGCCTCATCCCAGACCTGCTCTTCTTCACTTGCACCGCGGATGAGCAAGGTGACTTCGCCTTTGGGGTCTTCTTGGCGATAGCGTTCTCTCGCTTGTTGTGCAGTCGTGCGATAGAACTCTTCAAACTTCTTACTGATCTCACGCGCGATGCACACCTCCCGATCTGCGCCAAAGATGCTGGCGACATCGTGCAACGTGTCAGCAAGGCGGTAGGGATTCTCATAGACAATCAAGGTGCGTGGGGTGGTCTTGAGTGATTCTAACAGGGTGCGTCGCGCTTGATCTTTCTTGGGTAGAAATCCCAAGAAGATGAAGCTATCCGTGGGCAAGCCACTCCCCACTAGGGCGGTGATGACCGCATTTGCGCCGGGGAGGGGCACCACTGGAAAGCCCTCACGTTGGGCGGTAGTAATCAATTCGTAGCCCGGATCACTGATGCCGGGCGTGCCTGCGTCCGAAATGAGGGCAACATCCCCCGTCAATAACGCGCTACGCAACACATCCAGCTTGTCCAGCTTATTGTGTTCGTGGTAGCTGGTCAGGGGGGTTTTGATCTGGTAATGGTCAAGCAACACGCGCGAGGTGCGCGTATCCTCAGCGGCAATCAAGCTCACTTCCTTGAGGATACGCAACGCTCGCAAGGTGATGTCTTCAAGGTTGCCAATGGGCGTGGGAACGATATAGAGCGTGTGCATTATGCTTTCGGCGCGATGGCGCGGTATGCCCCTTGAAAGTACAACAGCGGTTGTTCGTCAAACGATTCTAAAAATTCCACCTGCCCAATGAACAGCGTATGATCTCCAGCCTCATGAGCATCCACCACACGCGCCACCAAGTGCGCCAATGCCCCATCTAGCAAGGGCATCTCCGCTTTGCGCACCCACGGAATAACCGTGCTGGGGTCGCCATAGCCGGCGAAGTGACTGCTCAAGGGGGCGTGGTCAGCGTTGAGGATGGACACCCCATAGCGGAGGGTCTGCTTGAGTTTAGCGTTCATGCTGGCGCGATGATCCACCGAAACGACAATCAAGGGTGGCTCTAGCGAAACGGACATGAACGCGCTGGCGGTCATGCCGTGTGGCTCCCCATCGAGGTCAGTGGTGATAACCGTTACCCCTGTGGCAAAACGCCCTAAAGCGTTGCGAAAGGCTTTGTTGTCAAAGTTAGTTGTCATTGTCGCTTCCCTCTCGGTTAGAACTGCTAAACGGGTTGGTCTTTTTGACGCGCTTGGGGCGTGGGTCTTTATACTTGTACCCATAATCAACCGTCACCTTTTTACCGAAGACTTGTTGATCGGTGACACGTGGAATACCCTCTTCGATCATCCGCGCCACCAATGCCCGATGGAGCAAATTATCATCCAAGACCAACACGCGCCATGTTTTGATATTATACGGCATATAGTTTTGTTTCTTGGGGCTTTCTTCATCCCCCAATAACACCCAATACAACCGCTCATCCGTCCAGATGTGGGCGTAATCTTCCACATCCTCATTGAGATCGTTCAGATCATCATGTTCACTCATTGCTATATGGATCCTCCCCATAACGGGCTTCCCATTCTGTGCGTAAGATAGCCATCATGTGCATATCCCAGCGTTTACCGTCCCGATACATGAACTCGCGTAGCGTTCCCTCATGCACAAAGCCGATGCGCTCATAGCTTTGGCGTGCCCGTTCATTGAACGCGCCCACTTCTAAGCCAACGCGGTTCATGTTCATCTCTAAAAAGGCGTAACGCAACATCATGCGCAAACTGTCTGTGCCATAGCCGCGCCCACGGTCGTCAGGATCGCCAATGCCGATCCACAGCTTACAAGCGTTCATGTGCCAGAACATGTCTTTGAAGGCGCACACGCCCACCAAGCGATTGTCTGCTAACGTGCGGATGGTATAGGGTGGGTTTTGATAACGGGGCAACCCGTGCGAATCCTCCACCTTAAGCATCCACTCACGCAGTTCACGAACGCTCACCAAGTTGGGTAAGCTCATCTGTAGATAACGCATGAACTCGATGTCTAAGTACCATGCTTCCATCGTGCTCATGTCTGACTCGGTGGGCAAGCTGAAATAAACATGCTTCCCACGCAACAACCCACTTCTAATCTGATTGTCACTCATCTTCGTTTATCCCTCGTTCGCATCGTGATAGCGTTGGGTAAGCAATGGTGGTGCGTCGCTATCAGGAGCTAGTTGTTATGTTACCATATCCCGAAAAGATCAAAACAATAGATCATGAAAGTGAATGAGGATGCGATACACAACTTGGCTATTAGGTTTGTTGTTCGGTTTCGTGAGCGTGGCACATGCTCAAACACCCCCAGCTGACCCACTCACGGTTTCCTTTCAAGAAGCATGCGCGGGGATCACGCTGGAAAACCTGACCCCCTCAGATTTATGTCTAGCAGTGATGCAGGCACATCCTTCTCCTGCATATTCTACCATCCCCCTCGATACCATCACGCTGGAGAACTACACTTTTTACCGCTTGAATGGCTCGCCCATCTTGTATGATGCTCCCAACGGCGCGGTGATTTCGCAGATGGGGCAGGGCTTTAACTATGTTCGCGCCATCAATACGGACATCCCTGGCTGGATTCAAACCGAGTCTGAGCTATGGGTGCGGGCAGAAGATGTGGTTGCTGTTGAACCTTCCACCTTGCGCGGGTTACACATTGATGATGGCTTGCCACACCCATTCGCGTGGATTTTGGGGAATCTATTCACCGCCCCCTATCCCGGCGGACCCCAAGCCGCAGAAACGGGCTTGCGCAAGTGGCGATACAACTTGGTTTACATCTTCGCCAGCGTAGAACTGGACGGGTGGGTATGGTATCTAGTGGGACCCGATCAATGGGTAGAACAGCGTTACGTCTCCAAGTTGTTGCCGGCGGTGCGCCCGGATGGTGTAACGGGGCGTTGGGTGGCGGTGGATTTATACGAGCAAACGCTGATCGCCTATGAGGAAGATACCCCTGTTTTTGCTACGGTGATCTCCAGTGGCTTGACCGATTGGGAAACCAACGAAGGGGTCTTTGAGGTGTGGTATCGCCTGAAGGTGGGGAGCATGTCCGGCAGTGAAGGGAAGTATGATGCCTATAGCTTGGATGCTGTGCCGTGGACAATGTACTTTGACGGGGACATCAGTCTACACGGGACATATTGGCATGATGGCTTTGGCTATCGGCGTAGTCATGGGTGCGTCAATATGAGCATCAGTGATTCCGCTTGGGTGTATGAATGGACACGCACCGCCTCTTATCCGCTTGATCCACAAACCCAAACGCCCATCACCCAAGTTTATGTGTATAGCTCTGGGGTATATGTCAACTAACCTCATCCCCCTTTTCCATCCATACTTTGAGCATGCCCCCCTCCTAATCTTGTGGTGGGGGGGAAGTCACAAATGGTCTTATAACGATTTTCAAACCGCATATCAATAGAACATATATTCTATATCGTGATATGCTTTGGTTAGTTTTTTGTTACATGATATGGAGAACCCCACCATGATTAAGCACGCCAAGCTACAAAACGTCTATCTCACCCAAACCATCTACCGCTTCTTGTTGAGTTACTTTGAACAACATCGCGCCTGCCCGTCTTATCAAGAGATTGCACAGGGATGCTATATGGCACCCAGCACCATCTCGCGTCATCTTGACCGCTTAGAAATGGCAGGGGTGATTGAGCGCGTGGAGGGGCAAAAGCGTAACATCCGTCTAACAGGGCAGGCACTCCCCAAGTGGTTGCAAGAAAGCGCATCGTAGTATCATTTAAGCGAACAAATGTTCACCCCTTCTTGTCCTCATACGCCTATCCTCAAAGAGTAACTGGCACGGATTGGGAATGCCAACCCGTTATGAGCTGGATAGCCAGCCAGTTACTCCCATTCATCACAGGAGGCTTTGGTCATGATTCCCACCCCCATTGATAACGCTACGCTTGCCTTACAAGAACTCGAAAAACAACTCTCTGCGCATGCCGTCCAGCTGGCACACGGGCTATTGAACGACGTTGAACGCGCCCCCCTCAATCAGCGTGCCAGCGCGTTGGGTTTGATCTTTGATCGCTTGATGAAGCTGGAGGCACGCCACGCACAAAGTGGGCATGCTGTTTTAGAAGTGGTCTTCCGTGATGCTGACGACAGCATCCATCCCTCGCCATTTTGGGAGCGAGACGCGCATGAGGCATAAGGTGACGCTCATCCATCCGCACCCAGCCCAAGCGCACATCCTCAAGCATCGAGCGCGTTACCGTGTGGTGGCGTGTGGCAGACGCTTTGGCAAAACCGAAGTGGGCAAGATCGCCTTGATTGAGCAGGCACTGCGCGGACACAAGACATGGTGGCTTGCCCCCACTTACAGCATGACCGCCCAAGTGTGGCGTGACCTCAAACACACGTTGGGGCACTTGCCCGCCCTCACCATCAACAATACCGAACACCGCTTAGACTTGCCCAATGGCGGCATGATCGCCGTGCGTAGCACCCACTACCCCGATTTGTTACGCGGGGCAGGCTTAGACTTCGTGGTGCTGGATGAAGCCGCCTTCATGGAAGGGCAGGTATGGGATGAAGTGGTGCGTCCCATGCTGTTGGAGCGTCAAGGGGGCGCATTGTTCTTGAGTACCCCCTACGGGCATAACTGGTTTTGGTCTATCTTCCAACGCGGGCAAGACCCCACCCAAACCGATTGGGCATCGTTCCAGTTTAGCTCGCTGGATAACCCGATGGTTTTGCCCTCCGAATTAGACGCAATCCGCCATTCCACCCCAGAGCGCATCTTTCAAGAGGAGTATCTGGCACAGTTCATGGCGGATGCTGGCGCGGTTTTTCGTGGGTTAGAGGCGGTGGTGGGTGCGCCCACCCATGCCGAGCCGTTAATGGGGCATCGTTATGTGATGGGGGTGGATTGGGGGCGCGAGCGCGACTATACCGCCCTAGTGGTCTTTGATGCCACCACGCGCCAGATGGTCATGCTCGATCGCTTCAATGAGATTGGATGGTCGCTCCAGCGTGGGCGGTTGCAAGTGGCGGTGGAACGCTGGCGACCCAGCACCATCTGGGCGGAATCCAACAGCATCGGAAGCGTGAACATTGAGGCATTACAAGCGGAAGGCTTGGCGGTGCGCCCCTTCACCACCACAGCCAAGAGCAAGCCCCCATTGATCGAGGGCTTGGCACTCGCCATCGAACGGCGCGAGCTAACCTTGCTCCCTGATCCCGTATTGTTGCATGAGCTACGCGCTTACACCTTAGAGCGCATGAGCGAAGGGGGTTTCCGCTATAGCGCACCCAGTGGGCAACACGACGACACGGTGATTGCCACCGCTTTAGCGTGGTATGGGGCGATGCAACCCGATTTCAGTATGGGCTTTGCTTAAAATCTGTGCCCTGAACTTGTAGAAAACCTGCTAAAATAGTTGTATCTCCTAGAGTAGTGGCGGATTCTATGAAAGACCTCATCATCTTACAATATCAATATCTCATCGATCACAGTAGCCCTGACCCCCTGGATGACCTGAGCCTAGCCGCACGTGCTTTAGACGCACAACTGGGTTATCTCAAGCAATATGATTTCAACGTCATTTCGTTGTCTAGCGTGGTGCAATGTTTATGGAATGATTTGCGCTTGCCGGAATCCCCAATAGTGTTGACCTTTGATGGGGGGTACATGGAGCATTACACCCATGCCTTCCCCGTGTTGCAACGCTATGATCTGCCGGCAACTTGTTTTCTACCCACTGCCCACATCGGTAAGTTTTCGGAATGGGATGCCGAAGACGGGCATGCCGTTGCCCCCTTGATGGGCTGGGATCAAATCTACGCCATGAAGCCGTATGATATTGATTTCGGAAGCCTGACTGCTAATCATATTGCCCTAGATGAAGTGGAAGATGGCATCGCTCTAGCAGAGTTGACCGCTTCTAAAGAATTGCTTCAAAGCAAACTAGGAGGGGCGGTTTACAGCATGGCGTATCCGTGGAATCGCATGACGCGCGAGACCACCCTCTTGGTTTCGATGGCAGGTTATATGGGTGGGTGTGGATCATCGAACGTTGAGGAGAGCGTGTTCAACTTGTGGCGCGTTCCCGTTTCCCCCCAAATGCCCCTAGCGGATTTCAAGGCGTTGGTCAACAACAACACCTAGTGCGTGCTATTCAGTAGAGGGCAACCCCTCGATAAATTCATCCAACCGCGCTTGAATCGTCTCGCTTAGGGAGCGTGGCGCGGTTGCATACACATAGCCTTGCCCCTGCGATAGGGCAACCATGCGCTCTAAGCCTATGATGGGTTCTGCAGTGGTGGGTTGGGGTGGGGTAGTTTGTGGTTGTGTGGCAAAGGTGATAATCTGTTGCTCATCAGGGGATACTTGGATGATGACCAACGGAGCGTTTGCTTGTGATGTCACCACGCGCCACCCCCCTAAACGTGGGATAGTCCACTCATCAACCCTGATTAGATGCTCGGTGAGGGTGACAAGCGGTGGCGAAAGCGTGGCAACTGGAGGGAGGGGACGTGCTTGGCACGCCACCAAAAACAGGATGGGCAAGGCAATCCACGCCTTACCCACCCCATGTGTATTTTGCCTCATGCAAAAGTTCCTGCTAGGCGTATGAAGTTGTAGCGACGCAAATCCGCATGGATGAACGGGATCGGCGTTTCCCAGTAAACCGGGCGCAAGAAGCTATCTTGTTTGTTGTGGCGGATGGCGTTTTCCCATTCGGTGTGAATGAAGCTAGATGTTGCGGACGCTTCCGACCAGAACAGTTGGAACACGTCGCTATGGGTCAACATGCCGTGCAAGGTGGGGGTATAACTTTGTGTGCGACGTTGTTTGACGATCTCCCGTGTGAACTCCATCCCCAACGAACGCGCCGCATTCTCTATTCTCCGCGCCACTTCCTCATCGGCAAAGCTAAAACACGGGTACACATTTTGATAAGCGGAGACGGTTTGGTTCATCACTTGGGTATTCTGGGCGATGATTTGGTTGAGGACGGCATAAATCTCTAGGGGCACATAGCCGATCATCAGCCCGTCCACCGTCACCAACAACGCACCTTGTAACGAACGGTTGATCTCAACATCCCCCGTTGCCAACATCTTGAAGTCTAGTCGCTCCCAATTATCGGTTAGTTCAACTTCCATCACCGCTGGGCTAAACTCAAAGCCGGGGAGGTAGGGTTGAACGGTGATAGTGGGCGCAACTTCAATGATCGCCTCGGTCTCTTGCGTCATCTTGGGGGAAGAAAGCGGACGCACCCCAAATGACTTCGCCGCATCCATCATCACCCGTGAATGGGCGTGGTCTCGGTATACATAGAAGGTGACGGACTGCCAATCAATGGGCGAAACCTCACGGTTGTAATACGCCGAGAAGTTCAAGTCTCCCACCATGTTGGTTAAGGGTCCCGTTCCCATTCCTTCTTCCTCCTCAAGGCGCATGCTATACGGCACGTTGAGTTGTTGGATGGGCGAATAGGGCATGTTGGACGCAGAATGCAACGGATTGGTGCCGCCCAGTTGGGTGGTGGGAGCATAATGTGAAGGATGCACCTGATCGTTAGGCGGGTTTTGTCCTAGCGCGGTGGTCTTGATGCGGTTCTGATTTTCTGGGGCAAAGCGATCAGGCTCGGCATGACCGCTAGATGGGGCAGTGTATACATCATCATCCAACACGCTATCTCCGCCCAGCGATTTCAACCATGCCAAATCATCTTCACCATCAGTTGCTGCCTCAAAATTGAACTCTAGCGCATCATCCAATTGCATATCATTGAAGCGCGGTTCACGCGATTTAGACATGGTGGCATCCGTGGGCAAATCAAATTCGCGGGTATATCCCCCCAGTGTTTGTTGATCTTTGGGCAAGCGTGGGATGGTATCAGCAGTATACGAAGCTGAAATGTTCCCGTCCGCATCCTGATAATCGGACAATCCCAAGTCCCCAAATAGATCATCCAGCGCGTGGGGCTGGCTATCAAACTTGAGTGAGCTGTCGCTTAAGGTTGGGTTAGTCTCGCTTGGCTCCACCCCAAAGTAGCGATTGAGCGAGCCAATGGTCATATCTCCACTCAAGGGCACGTCATTCACGATTTGTTGCGTGGGACGGTTTTTGCTAGGCTTGCTATCCGGACGGTGCAACAAGCTAACGCTGGCATCCCCATCCAACGGAATATCATCAAAGCGCGAAGCACGGCTACGGTCTGGCTCTGGCGTGGGGGTGCGATACATCGAAACCGGCAACGGGATGGTCTCAAAGCCTGTGGGGGCTGGTGGGGGCGTGCTGGCAACGGGTGGCTCTGCGCCAAACAAGCGACTGAGCGAACCGATGGTCATATCCCCACTCAAAGGTACATCATTCACCATTTGTTGCGTGGGGGCTTGTTTGCTAGGCTTGCTATCGGGGCGTTGCAACAAGCTGATGCTGGCATCCCCATCCAACGGAATATCATCAAAGCGTGAAAGTTGGGGGGGAGGGGTACGATGGGCAGGAGGCGCGATGGGCGGAGCAGGTGGATAGTCCGCTTCATCAAACGAGGGTTCAGGATAATTCATTTCCTGCGCTAGAGAGCGTTCATCATCAACGCCAAAGTAGCGATTGAGTGAACCCAGCGTCATATCCCCACTGATCGGCACATCGTTCACGATTTGTTGCAACGGGCGGTTTTTGCTGGGTTTGCTATCCGGGCGTTGCAACATGCTGACGCTGGCATCCCCATCTAAGGGAATGTTATCAAAGCGTGAGGAGCGGTCGTTGGTGGGCACGGGCTGGGCTGGAACGCCAAAGTCATACGAAACGGCAGGCGCGTTCCAATCGCTGGGTGTTGGGGGCAAGGGACTTGATTCCTCTTGTTCCGTTCCTTCCTCTAGCATGCGATTGAATGTCCCCAATGTCATATCCCCGTCAATCGGAACATTATTGATGAAGTCCAGTTGATATGCCTTTTGTGATGTGCTATCGAAGCCCTCATCAAAAGTTGCATCTCCATTCATAGGAATATCAGCAAAGCGATCATACGGCTTTTCTGCTGGGGCAGGGCGTTCTTCCATCATGCCCAACAAACCAGTCAATCCGCTGGAATCCATCAACTGTGGCGCAACCATGCCATCGCTCTCCTCATCAGAGGGGACGGGTGCAACGGATGCGCTCGGCTTTGGTGTGGGCACAATGTGTTGTGGCGTTGGCTCGGATGCTGGTACACCATCCCGAATGCCTATCAGTTGCCTTGCCAAGTCTTGAATACCGAACGGATAGTCCTCCCCGTCTAAACGCACATCAACAGACCAATCCCCTTCCATCGCTTGGTCAGTGTAGATTTGGGCAATCAACAATTGATGCCCTTCGCCACTTTGGAAGTTCTCCAGCGAATATTGCACCTGACGGGATTCTTGTACGTTGTCGGAATACAACAACAACGTCACCCCCGCGCGTGAAAGTGCCTTGCGTAAAATCCGCTCCCAGTTCCCCTTGCGCCGTATCAACTCATCCAAGGTTGCCACCGGGAATTGCTGGCTACGCAGGTCACGGGCAACATGCTTGGCAAAAGCCGTCTCATTCTCTTCAAGGCTGTGCAAGATCAAGATGTTGAAGCTCGGCTTGTTGGTGGCTTCGGGTGGGGTGGGGGCGGTGGGCACTTGCGGAGGGGTGGGTTGATGAATGATTGGAAGCGGTTGGGTTACTTCGTGGGTGGTGTTGACGGTCTCCAAGATGGAAGACATATCCAAGAAATCGCTGGTATCCCATCCCCGTGAAGGCATGGCATTCCCCCCCTCGTCCCCAGCGAACAAGCGCGATAGATAGGCTTGATCCTCTTGTGAAAGGGTGTTCGCTTGTGGCTTGGGTTGCAAGATCGCCGCATTGCGCCCCGTCATCGGAGGTTGTTCAATCGAATCTGTCGCTTGATTGTCGCCATCATCCAGCACCTGCGCCATCGTTTCAGTGTCTGCTAGGGCGGGGCGCATCCGCGCCATGTTCTGGGATTCTTCGTTGTTGTCGTCTGGCTGTAACAACGGGGAAAGCGGACGCTTGGGAATGGTGGGGGAGTCCTCAAAGTATCCGAACATGGGGCTATTTGGCTCGGCAGATTCCCGTTCTTCCAATTCTTCGTTGGAGACGAACTGGAATTGTGCGCGTTCAGACAAGCGAGCAGTCATGGGTAGGTTCGGGTCTTCGCCTTTTTCTCGCGCATTTTGACGGATTTCATCCCCCAAGTCTCGAACCTTACGCGCAAATTCTTTGTTGAACAACACATAAGGCGAGGTGGGCTGGGCTGTTGTCTCATTCACCTCTGGGATTTCTGGGGAGAGATATTCGATGGTGGGCATGTCAAAGCTGACATCAGGCTCCATGCTATCCAACAGCAATTCATCCAGCGTCGCTTGGTTGGTTTCCACATACCACGCATCTTCATTGAGCATATCTGGCAATTGGTCAGACGGGATCAAATCTTGGCGAGCATAATCTACCTCTGGGGTTTGTGTCAGATCCGCCACCTCCCCCACCGCTTCCATGACATCGTAGGTTTCAAGTTCTGTGGGGAGCATCTCAATTTCCAGCGATGCGTCTTCTGGCATGGGTTCAACAGGGGCAATCCCGCGAACCTCTTGCTCGGTTGCCCCGTTCCGCAACGCCAAACTTGCCAAGAACTCTAGGGGATTTTCCACGTCTGCCCCATCTTTGGCGTGGGGAGCGGTTGCTATTGTGGTGCGTGAAGGGGCAAGCAAATCTCGAATTTGATAGACCAATTCCACCACACCATCCCCATAGGTCTGGAACTTATGCTCCATAGACAAGCCCAGATAGTCCCCGTGTACATAGCGTTGAACGAGGGGTTGGTTCGATTGTTCGATCAAAGCACGAACGCTCTCATCGGGTTGGTCATCCGCCTTCAAAAGCACGATGAGTTGAATGTGGGCTTTGTTGCCATCAAAGAGGGTGCTACTGGGATAAACGGTGAGATTTGCCAGACGCAAGTCTTCACGCAGTTTGCCAGCCATCAAAGCCTCACGGGGTCCGTGGCTGATGAAGACATCATATTCATATTCTGGCTGTGGCGTAATCATGTTCACTGCCTCAAGTCTTTAGAATCTTTTTTTACCACCGTTCATTATACATGATGTCTGGGAGGGACTGATGCTTAGAGGCGTAATAAACGGATTAAAATACCGTTGTGTATATATTTCTCATACGGATTGTCTAAATGCTTCTTACGTAGCTCATAAATTATTCTTACAGTTCTAGCCTATTCTATAGGTCAAACGGGTGAAGCAACCCGTGAACGCAAACATAAACATCATGTGGAGGAAAATCAAATGAGTTTGTTGATCCGTCGTAATCCTGTTCGTGATATGGTCGCTTTTCAATCTGCCGTAGATCGTTTGTTTGAAGATGCCTTCCGCAGTTTAGAAAGCACCACGCCTGATAACGTCTTGGCAATTGACGTGCATGAATCCGAAAGCGCGTATATGCTCTTGGCAAATGTGCCCGGCATCGCGCCTAGTCACCTAGAGATCACCGTACACGATGGGGTATTGTCCATCAGTGGGGAGCTAAAAGCACCCGAAGCGAAAGAGGGCATTCGTGTCCACATTCAAGAACGCCCATTCGGCAAGTTCACCCGCACCATCAAGCTACCGCGCACGATTGACACCGACAACATAGAAGCGCGTTTTGAAAACGGCGTGTTGCTTGTCACCTTGCCCAAAGCAGCTGATGCCCAACCCCGCCAAATCTCGGTGAAAGCCAACTAAGCCCACGCGCTCTTGAAGCCCCTAACCGCGATATTCGTACACAATATCGCGGTTCTGTGTGTGTGGGAGAAGCTACGCCGAAAGTAGCTCCCCCCACATCTCACATGTCACGCTGATGCCTGCTTCTAAAACGATGTTGACGATTGCCCACGCCACCAGTCCCGCAATGGAGGGGGACATGCCCAAGGATGTCACCATCAGGCTAGTCAAAAATCCCACCGCCGCGGCTTTGTTCAACGTTCCCAAGTTCAAGTAACCAAACAGCGTTTGGCGATCTTCGGCGCGGGCTTCGGCGCATACTACTTCGTAAGTGGTATGGTGCATGCGTGCCACCAACCGCTTGCCAAACTCCTTGAGGTCGTCACTGAGGGCGAGGGTTTGGGGATCAGTTTGGAGCGTCGGTTCAAACTTGCCTAGCTCTGCTAACGCCGTGCTAGACGCGCTTGCCTGAACATCACCCAATCGTAGCCCAATCATCTGATACAAGTCATCTAGGCTTGCCTCACTATATTTCTCCAATTGTTGCGTAGCCAAATTGCTAAGGTCAGAGTGGCTCATGGTTGCTCGTCCTTGTGTGAATCACAATCATCTATATCGGTCATTATACCGCTAAAATATCCTTGTGCCCCCCACTTGAACAAGAGCCTCCTCTCATCTTCCAGAATCCCCTCAAACCTTCACACCTCATGGATAGGAAAATGTTATAATGTGGAGGAAGTTCGTTGGTATGGGAAAGGTTTATCTTGCAAAGCATCATCGGTGAAAAGATCCGCCAGTTACGCAAGCGGATGGAACAACGCAACATCAAGACGCTCAAGGCGA
The DNA here is from genome assembly GCA_049318945.1 of Phototrophicaceae bacterium. GTDB lineage: Bacteria > Chloroflexota > Anaerolineae > Aggregatilineales > Phototrophicaceae > CAIRDJ01. The sequence goes on from JBMOEO010000007.1 coordinate 69,183, forward strand.
TGGCAAGCATGCAAAAACGCCCACAGCCCTTTTTAGCAACCGTCACCAATACGCGCTACACCTATATTGTGGGACAGGTGCGCTATACCCCATCCCATCCCAACCAGCCACTCAACGGGTTTGATCCGGTGTATGCCGCCAAGTATCTGGCAGAAGTGGCGCGTGTGGATGCAATTGGCATCTATACAGATAACAACGTCGCCTATGATCCCTCCGATGACATCATGCTCATTCGCACTGCCTTAGCGCGGTATGATTTGCCCCTCATCAACCAGAACTACATCCTTGATGAATATCACATTGTAGAAGCGCGAGCAGTGGGCGCGTCTGCCGCCACCCTCACAGCAGGCACGCTCAAAAACCGTGAGCTACGGTTGCTCACATCGGTGGTGCATCGCAATCGTATGAATGCTATCGTGAATGTCTTTGATGAATATCAACTCCGTAATGCTCTTACTTGGGCACCCCAAGTCATTGGCTTGAGCGGGGTAGACCCACTAGGGGAAGATGTGGACTTGGGCTTGGTGGAGTATTTGCGTCGCTTGATTCCAGACACCCAACGAGTGATGATCTCGCGCCCGTTGCGCACGTTGGATGAGGTCATTGATGCGGCGCGTTTGGGGATGGACGCGCTAACCATTGATGCCGAGTTGCTCAAAGACCCCCACACGGTTAAAAGTTTGAAAGCCATCATCGGGCATCTAACTTGAGTAACGCCTGAAGCACGTTATAATTTACAAATTGTGCACAGCTTCATCTTTCAAGGCGGGGTTGTCCATCAAGTGTAGAAGATTTTATCGCAAAAGTAATCGTTATTTATTTTAGGGAGGAACGCATGAAATACCTTTTACGCGCCACCGTGATACTGGTTGCGCTGGTGGGATTGGTTACGATTCGTATTGTAGGGGGCTATGCTCAAGAAGACCCCACCGCCCAAGCCAGCCTAGACATCACTGGGGTGAATGCAACCGGTTTACCGCGCATCGTGATGAATGCCAGCATCACCAACGAAGCAAACCAAGCCATCATGGGCATCAGTAAAAATGATTTAACGTTGAGTGGGGAATTGGCACAGCAAGCGCGGATTGTTTCCGTTACCAACGTGAGCGATGCCGAATTGCCCGTTGCCATCGTGCTGGCAATTGATACCAGCTCCAGCATGTCCGGCAGTCCAATGGAGCAGGCGAAAGCCTCTGCCAAGTTATTTGTGGAAGGCATCCTAGACTATGACCAAGTGGCGATTGTGGAATTCAACAGCCGCTCGCGCGTGGTGCAAGACTTCACTTCAGACAAGGCACTTGCCCTAAGTGCGATTGACAGCTTGTATGCAGAAGGCGAAACCGCGCTCTATGAGGCGGGCAACCTAGCGGTTGATGTGGCGGCAAGTTCAGAGATTGAACGGCGCATTGTGATCTTGCTGGGGGATGGTGCTAATTACACCTCTAATCCTGAAGCCAGCACCGTTGATCCACAAGCCTCTTATGACAACGCGCGTAAAAACGGGATTGCCGTTTACACCGTCGGGCTAGGGTTCGGTGCTGACCGTAGCTATCTTGAAGCACTCGCCCAAAATTCGAGCGGACGCTTCTTTGAATCCCCATCGCCCAAAGAACTCACCAATGTTTACGGCGAGATCGTTGAGTCGCTCTTGACCGAGTACAAAATTATCATTGAGACTGATGCAGTGGGGGATGGTAGCGATTACGACTTGGGCTTACGCTATGATTACAACGGCGTGATCTTAGAGGATAGCACCTCTTTTCTCTCGCCCATTCTAGTACCCCAACTCGCCTTTGAGGGCTTGCCCACTGATCCCCTCGCCAGCGCGATCAGCGTCGGGGTGACGGTGGAAAGCGACGAAACCCTCACCGAGACAAGCGTCACGCTGGATGGCGAGGAACTCACGTTAACCGATCAATCTATCCTGCTTGATCCGCTGATGCTTGCGCCGGGCGAACACACGCTTGAAGCACGCGCAACCGATGCAACGGGCGATGAAGGCAAGGTCAGCGCGACCTTCGCGGTGGCAGCACTTGCCCCCAATTTGACGGTTAGCACGGCGTTGGTGGAAGATGCCAACGGGATGGCAGTCTTACAAATTGATGCCGATACACAAGGGAGTCAAGTTGCGGTAGAGACGCTTGAAGCGACCTTCGCCACCCTTGACCCGATTCCATTCGTTCCCGATGAGGAGGGAATGGCAAGCCTGCAATTGCCGTTAGTTGATCTTCCCGTAGGGGAAAGTACGCTTAACGTGGTGGCAACCAGTGCCAACGGCGAACAGACCACCCAACAAACTAGCATCCGTATTCCCACCACGCCCCCCGTCTTGACTATCACGGGCTTAGAAGCGGGGCAAGAATTGCTAGAGAATGCTGGCGTGACAGTGGAAAGCAACGGACAAACCGCCGTCACCACCACCTACACGTTGGATGATGGGGAGGCACGCCCGTTTGAAGAAGCGTTTGAGTTGGATGTGATTGCGTTAGGCGCGGGGGAACATACCTTAAGCGTGGTTGCCACCGATGAAAACGGCGAATCCAGCGATATGAGCGTGGCGTTTGCCGTTAGCCCCCTAGCGATTCCGACTCTCACGCCCACCGATCTACCCACCGCTACACCCACCCATACAGCTGAACCCACCGCTACCCCGATAACAGAAGCAACTCCTACTGTGGTGGCGAGTGCAACCCGTCGAGTCACCCCAACGGTGGACGCACAAGCAACAGCGGATGCACTCGCAACGGCGGACGCACAAGCAACAGCGGATGCACAAGCAACGGCGGACGCACTCGCAACGGTGGACGCACTCGCAACGGTGGACGCACAAGCAACGGCGGACGCACAAGCAACGGCGGACGCACAAGCAACGGCG